>DATJUC010000316.1:0-13634 GCA_035502675.1 Candidatus Acidiferrales bacterium
GCGCTGCGCACCGAGCCAGGCGTGAACAACGGCATCACCGGTGACACCGCAGCGCTCTCCGACGACGTCAACTTGAGCATTCGCGGCATCGGTACGCTCGAAACCCTCGCCGCCATCGACGGGCATCCTATCGGTTACGGCATCAAGGGCGGGTTCAACTATCAGCTATCTCCGGTTTTTCCCTATCGCGACATCTCGGTTCTCTACGGATCGGGAGGAAGCGATCTGGTCGGCGTCAACGCGATCGGCGGCGTGATCAACTTTCAGACCCTCGACCCTACGCCGTACGACAGCGAGAGCTTTACGCAGGGCTACGGTACGTTCGATCAGCTCTCGACCAGTGTGACCGGCACCGGTACGGCCGGCCGTGTGGGCTACGCGATCGCCCTGGGCGTGAGCAGCCTCGACGGGCCGTTCAACAACGACTCGTTCTATCAAACGGGCGCAGCCTACGACCAGTCGGTGCTGTCCGGGCCGGTGCACGATCTGGGCGTTTACGTCGACGATTCGCTCGCCGTTCAGCGCGCCGACCTTATAAAGCTGGAATACGCTTTCGGCAACAACTCGGTGCTCACGCTCACCTCGGTGGGCGAGAATCGCTGGGTCGACAAGACCGGCAACGGTGACGGGGACTATCTCGACTACGCTCCCGCACTCGCCTTTGGCGAGCAGCTGCTTTCGCAGTACACGCCGTCCAACTTCCCAAGCCTTCCGGCGTGCCGAAAAGGCACCTTCGTAGCCACCAACGCCAACGGACAACCAAACGGGTACGGCCCGAACGGGAAGCCCGACGGCGGCATCACCTGTCAGACGCCGCAGCAGTATGCATATTTCAACACCGGCTGGGACGGCGCGGGACCGTCGTGGCAAACCTTTCAGCTCAACGACAACTCGCTCGACTACCGGCTCAACGGCGAGCACTACCAGATTCGCATTGGGACGTTCAACAGCTATTACGACAATCTCGAGGACCGCACGTATCAACTTCCGCAGTTCGGCGAGCCCGTCATGCCGTATTACCCGGGCAACAACGCTTCGTGGTCGAACATTGCGGTCAACGAAACGGGCACGGTCGTCAGCGACGATCTACGCTATCGCAACAACGACTTCGAGTTCGGTAACACCTACATGAACAGCACCTACTTCACGTACAAAGACGACGACCTCAAAGGTGCGCCGGTCATCAGCGACACGGCTTATTTCATCCGCGACGTCTACCATCCCGAACAGTCGCCGTTCGCGTCGTACCTGAATCTTTGGGCCAAGCACTCGACGGCGACGGACACCTCGTATCTCGACTCGCGGCTCTCGACCGTGTACCGTCTCTCCCCTCACGATCAGCTACGTGCGTCGGCCGGCTCGACCACCACGCAGCCGAGTGCGAACATGCTCGGCGAGCAATTCATCGAATCGACGCTCGGCGGTGCGGGCGGCGGTGCGCCGATATCGTGCTCGGCACTGAACTCAATTGGAAGCGCTCCGTCGACGGTCCTCAAGCCCGAAGACGGCGTTGACGAAGATCTCGCCTACGTCCATCGCTGGCAAGGCGATACGCAGACCCAGCTGACGCTCTACAATACAAACGTCTTCGACAAGCTGTACTCGACGATCGTCCCGCTCTCGGACACGGGGACGTCGTTCATCCCGCCGGCGTTCCTCGCGCAATCGACGGCGGCGGTAGCGGGAAAATGCGGTGCGGCGATCGCACCGTCGTTGCTCGGCGTCACCGGCAACTTCAACGTCGGAACTCTCCGCGCGCAGGGTTACGACCTGAGCGGTCGTTACCGCGTGAGCCATCAGCTCTACTTCGACTACGACTACGCGCTCACGTCGACCATTCTGCTGGGTGCGAATACGTCGCTGCTCCAGAGTAACCTGACGCTGATCGTCGACAGCCAACTGCCCCGGCTCCCGTTGCACACGTTCAACGGATCGATGGACTACACGTTCGGCGACGGTATCGACGCCCGGTACACTCTCTATACGGTGTCGGCGAACAACACGAAATCGCTGCCGGCCTATGATTACAGCGACTTAAGTGCAGCGTATCCGTTCGGCCACGGGTTCGTAATTACCGGAACCGTGCTCAACCTCTTCAACCAATGGGGATCGATTGCCGGGCTGCGCTATGAAGGCGAACCGTTACCGCTCAACAGTTACGCAAAGCCCAGCGACTACGCGCAGTACATCGGCGCAGCCGCAACGGAGCAGTTCGGTCTACCCTACAGAACGCTCTACTTCAGCATTCAGAAGTCGATCTAGCAGGCTGATATTGTTTTTATGACCGCGATCCGCCGGCGCTCCGCTTTTCGGTCGGAGCGACGGCGGGATCGCGCTGCGCGGAGGCTGGCATACCCTTGAGAAGCGGTTAGTTCTGGTCGCGCCGTTCCTTGGGTTTCCCGTAGCGTTCCGACATGAACTCGTCGGCTTCTTGGGAGTCGATGTTGGGGTCGAGGCGTTCGTGGTGGGCGGCTTCCTCGCGGACGGGAGCGGGCGCGGTGCTTTCTTCGGTGAGATCGTTTTCGTAGATCTCGCCGTCGCGATCGCGGCGCTCGGTTTTCTTGCGTTCGTTCATTTGGTTGTGGTACCCGTTTCGTCGAAGAGCGCGGTAAAGGCACGGTAGTTCCGCTCCAGCACGTCGTCGAGATCGCTTTTCCACAGCGAGCCGGGTAAGTGGTAAGAGGAGAGGATCTCGACGATCCAGGCCCCTTGGTAGCCGGTGTCGCGGATCCAGCGCACGACGTCGCGCAACGGGATCTCGCCGTCGCCCAGGCTGTAACGGTCGGCGGTCGAGCGGGGCGTTTTCCAGTCGCTGAGTTGAACGAGGAAGATGCGATCGCCGCAGCGCTGGATCGTCTCGCGGAGGTGCGGCGTCTGCCAAACGTTCCAGGTGTCGATGCAGATCCCGACCGCGGGATGGCCTACGCGCTCGACCAGATCGATTCCCTGATCGAGATACCAAACCGAGGTGTCGGTGTGGATGTTCACCGGGTTGAGCGGCTCGAAGGCGATGCGCATTCCGTGGGCGGCGGCGTGGGCGCCGAGCTCGCGCAGCGCTTCGACGGTGCGATCGGCGGTTTTTCGGAAGTTCCCGTCGGGCGGCACGCCGGTGATGACGACGAACGCCGTTTCCGGCGGCAGGTAGGGAGCGCTGTGCGCGATCGCATCCTTCATGGCGGCGACGCGGTCGTCGGGATCTTGCGGCTTGTTGGCCATCGAGTCGACGAAAACCGAGTGAACCTTCATTTGCACCGAGGCCGGCGTGAGGCCGCTGTCGCGCAGCTCGAGAAGCTGGCGGTAATCGTTGTGCGCGAGCTTGAACTCACAAATCTCGATCGCGTCGGCACCATGTTTCGGGTACTCCGCGACGTCTTTGGCGAACGGCCACGGCCAGGTGGTGAACTCGCTGAATCCAAAGCGCTCGGGAGCGGGCATCGATTGATTCCTTTTTAGAGGCGATGGCGAACGAGCAGCGACGCGCCGATGCCGGCTGCGGCCACGGCACCCAGCAGGGCGTAACCGCGCCTCAAGAGGCGCGTTCTGCGCGCGTCGTCGTCGGGGAAGAAACGCGATTCGGGATACGGGTCGTCGACGTCCTTACCGCGGTCGTCGAGCGCCATCTTCATGACCTCGGCCGGATGCAGCGCGCGACGATGGGTCGTTTGCGCGATTTGCTCGCGGCAGCTGAAGCCGTCGGCGACCACCAGCGTCTCGCGGTTGGCGTCGCGGACCTTGGGAAGCAGAACGCGCTCGCCGCAGGCGACGGACATGTCGTAATGACGCGCCTCGAAGCCGAAGGCGCCCGCCATGCCGCAGCAGCCGCTTTCCAGCCGATCGCCTTCGACGTGCATCCGGTCGAAGACGTGGGATTCGGAGAGGGGATCCAACACGGCTTTCTTATGGCAATGTTCGTGAACGACGGCTCGCCGCGCCAGTTTCGGCGGCTGGTATCCGTTCTGCGACGCCTTGGCGTTGAGGAAGCCTTCAAACGTGAAGGATTGCTTGGCGAGGCGCTGGGCGTCGAGATCGTCGCCGGCCAAGTCTTGCATCTCGTCCTTGAAGACCGAAAGGCAGCTGGGCTCCAGACCGATCAGCGGAACGCCGGCGCGAATCGCCGGCCGCAGATCGTCGAGAATCGCGCGGAGCTGGTGCTTGGCCTGGTGCAAGAGGCCGAAATCGTAGAGCGGACGCCCGCAGCAGATCTGCTGCGGCGGAACCATGACGCGGTAGCCCGCGTCTTCGAGCACGGCGACGGCGGCCTGCGCGGTGTGCGGATGAAAATAGTTGTTCCAGGTGTCGACCCACAGCATGACCGGCTCGCCCCCGGGATTGCCCGTGCCGCGCTGCGCGAACCAGTGCCGGAACGTCGTATCGGCGAACATCGGAATGCGGCGCTGCGGCGCGATCGCCGCCAGCCGTTTGAGTACGGTCGAGAACGGCGGCGCTTGCGAGAAGAAGTTCGCGATCGCCGGAGCCAGCGCCGCGAGCTTGGCCCAGCGGAACATGTAGCCGAAGAGCCACATGTGCAACGGCCGGAGCTTTCCGGAATAGTAGTGATGGAGAAACTCGGCCTTGTAGGTCGCCATGTCGACGTTGACGGGACATTCGTGTTTGCAGCCCTTGCAGGCCAGACAGAAGTCCAGCGACTCGCGAACGGCTTCATCCTTCCAGCCGTCGGCGATCGGATCGCCGTGCAGCATCTCGAAGAGCAGCCGCGCGCGGCCGCGCGTCGAGAAGCGTTCTTCCTTGGAGACCATGTAGCTGGGGCACATCGTCCCCTTGTCGTGCTTGCGGCAGACGCCCGCACCGACGCACCGGTTGGCGGCGTAAGCGAAGCTGCCGCGGTCTTCCTGGAGCCGGAAGACCGTTTTGGGATCCCACGGATCGTAGTCGACGCCCCAGCGCAAGTCGGCGTCGATCGGGTTGGGCCGCACGACCTTTCCGGGATTCATCTTGTTTTCCGGATCGAAGGCCGTTTTGAACTCCCAGAACGCGTGCACCAGCTCGTCGCCGAACATGATCGGCAGCAGCTCACCGCGGATCTGTCCGTCGCCGTGCTCTCCCGACACCGAGCCTTCGTATTTGACGACGATATGAGCCATCTCGTGGACGAAGCGCCGGTACGTTTCGATGCCGTCTTTGGTAAACAGGTCGAAGTTGATGCGGCAGTGCACGCAGGCTTGCCCGAAATGCCCGTAGATCGACGCCTCGTACCCGTATTCGCGCATCTTGGCCTGCAGTTCGCGCAGGTACGTTCCGAGATGCTCGGGCGCAACCGCCGAATCTTCCCAGCCGGGATAATAGTCGGGCTCGTGCGGCAGCTTCGCATTGACGCCGAGGCCGGCTTCGCGAATGGCCATGATCTCGTCCATGAGATGCGGGTCCGAGATCATCCGCGTGCCGCGGACGGCGTCGCCGAGCTTGGCGACGTCTTCCAAAAAGCGCTGCGCCTTGGACTGCGCTTCTTCGCGGCTGTCCGCACCGAACTGCACGATCAGCCAGGCGCCGCCCTTGGGGAAGAGCTCGTCTCGCTGGTGCGGGCTCTGGCCCTTCATCATCATGTGCTCGAAGAGCATCTCGTCCATGCCTTCGATGGCGTGCGGAACGTAGCCGTTGCAGAAGACGACATAATCGCCGGCGGCGGCGATGTCGTCGAAGGCGACGACCGCGAGCGCCGTGTGGGCCGGATTGGGAACCAGGCGCAGCGTCAGCTCGAGCACGTGCACGATGGTGCCTTCGCTGCCGATCAGGGCGCGCGCCACGTTGAAGCCGCGCTGCGGCGAGAGTTCGTCGAGGTTATATCCGGATACGCGTCGCGGAATCTGCGGAAATTTCTCCTCGACGAGGCGGCCGTAGCGCTCGTGAATCTCGCGCAGCCGGCGGTAGATCTCGGCCTTTCGTCCGCCGGCACGGGCGATCTCGGCGTATTCCAGCGGACTGGTCGGTCCGACGCGCAGCCGGGTGCCGTCGTGCAAGAGCACCTCGGCCTCGAGAACGTTCTCCTGCATGCGACCGGCAAACTGCGCCGGCATGCCGCAGGAGTTGTTGCCGAACATTCCACCGATGGCGCACCGGTTGTGGGTCGAAGGCGCCGGCCCGAACGTCAGTCCGTGCGGCTCGGCGAGGTGGCGCAGGTCGTCGAGCACGACTCCCGGCTCGACGCGCGCGACGGCGGCGCCGGGATCGAACGAGAGAATCCTGTGCATGTACTTGCTGTAGTCGAAGATGACCGCCGTATTGCAGCTCGCGCCGGTCAGACTCGTGCCGCCGCCGCGCGGCGTGACCGGTACGCGGTGTGCGTGGCAGACCTGCATCGCGCGCTGCGCGTCATCGGCGTCGAGCGGCAACACCACCGCGATCGGGACTTGGCGGTAGTTGGCCGCGTCGGTCGAGTACATCGCCCGGTAGGCGTCGCCGAAATGAACTTCGCCGCACACGCGATCGCGCAGGTCGCGCTCGAGCGCCCCGGCGTCGTAGGCTGCCGGCTCGAGAATCTCGATCACAGCTTGTGCCAGCCTCGCACCGTCGGACAGCTCGCCAGCGCGAACTCGTCGTCGGGGCCATCGCTGCGAAACGCCGCGGCCCAGGGTTCGAAGCCGTTGCGGGTGCGCCGGTCGAAATCGAAGCCGCGTGCCTTGGCGGTCGCGATTGCGGCGCGTTCCTCGCCGGGTTCGAGAACGTAGTTACCGATACGATGCGGCTGGGTGTGGAGATAATCGCCCCATACATGCCAGGTGCTCACAGCCATACCGTGCCCACATCGGCAGGGCGATGAAACGAGGCGGGCGTTACGCCGCGCGGGCGTGTGGTAGGATGCGGATATGAAACGGCTGGCCGCGATCGCGTGCATCGCGCTTTTGGGAACGGCGGCCGACCCGGCGGCTCCCGACGCGATCGTCGCGGGCGCCGTGCGCACGCTCGAGACGCAGCGCCACGGCATCATCGCGTTCGCGCAGCATTATACCTACGAGGAGCACGGCCCGGGTCACAACACGTCGCGGCAAGTCGACGACCGCCGTTTGAGCGAGAACGGACGCCTGGTAGCAGTCCACATCGTACGCGAGGCGTCCAACGGTCAACCCGAATCGGCCGAACAGGTTGCCAAAGACCAGGCTGCCGACGACCGGCAACTGCCCGAAGAAGACTACCGCTTACCGGTCGGTCGCGAGGCGCTGGCGGAGTACCGCTTCTCGCCGGCGGCGTGCAGCCAATGCGGGTCCGATCAGCGGGCGATCGCCTTCACGAGCATTCAGCGCGACGACCAGCACGGCGACGGGACGATGATCGTCGACGTCGCGGCGCGTCACATCGTGCAGCTATCGTTCGCGCCGAGCGTCATGCCGGCGCACGTCGACTCGGCGTCGATCGTGGTTCGTTTCGGCCAGGTGCTTCCGGATCTCTGGGACGTCGTCGAGTACCGCGGCCGTTACAACGGTCACATGCTGTTCATCCACGGCTGGGCGCAGGTCGTGCGCGTCTACAGCGACTACCGGCGGTTTGCGACGCTGGATCAGGGGCTGGCCGCGATTCGGGGCTGAGTCTCGCTCTCGATCGAGCGGCTGGTGTGCTTGGCACCGTTCTTCTTGGTGACGGTCTTGGGCGCCAGCCACATGTACACGTTCGGAATCAGCAGCAAGGTCAGCACCAGCGAGCTGAGCACGCCGCCGATGACGACGATGCCCAGACTGGACCGCGAGCTGGATCCCGGATCGAGCGCAATCGCCAGCGGAATGTTGCCGGCGACGACCGAGAAACTGGTCATGATGATCGGGCGGAAACGCGTCTTGGCGCTCTCCATGATGGCGGCCAGCTTGTCGAGTCCGCGCCCGCGCAGCGTGTTGGCATAATCGACCAGCAAGATGCCGTTCTTGGCCGAGATGCCGATCAGCAAGATCGTCCCGATCAGCGAGAAAAGGTTGAGGGTGCGATGGGTCAGCACCAGCGCGCCGATCGCGCCGATCGCGGCGACCGGAACCGAGAAGATGATGATCAGCGGCGAGATGTAGCTGTTGTACAGCGCGACCATCAAGAGGTAGACCAGCAGGATCGAGACGATCATCGAGAGGCCGATGCCGACCAGCGTTTGGTGCATGAAGTCCTGCTGGCCGAGCGGCGCGGGGCGCACGAAGATGTTGGGCGGCAGGTGGAGCGAGGGCAAGCGTTTCAGCAGCCCGTTCTCGACCGCCGACAGCGACGACGACGACGAATAGTTGGCTTCGACGTGGATGACGGTATTGCGGTCGGTGCGGGTGATCAGCGGCGGCGTCGGCGTCTCTTCGAAGCGCGCGATGTCGCCTAAGTAGACGATCGCGCCGGTCGCCGAACGCAGCGGCACGTTCTTGAGCTGCTCCATGCTGGTCTGATACGAAGCCGGATAGATGACCTGGACTTCCTCGAGGCCCTCGGGCGTCTCGAACTGGGTCGCGACGTTGCCGCCGAAGGCGGCTCCGGCCGCAATCGCGGCGTCGCCGACGTTTACGCCGAGCGCTTGCGCCTTCTTGCGGTCGAACTGCACGGAGATCTCCGGGGCGCGCTGCGTGCCGGTGCTGTTGACGCTGGTCGCGCCCGGAACTTTCTGCAGCAAACCGAGAACGCGCTGGGCGTAGTCGGTGGGATCGCCGCCGCTCAGATCGGTGACCAAAAAGTCGACCGGCTGGGCGTTGCCGGCCTGCGTTCCGGTGGCCGGCACGACGAAGGCCTGAGCGGTGTCGGGCAGATATTGCCGGGCGATCTTCTCGAACTGCTTTACCCAGTAGTCGGTGGGGTGCTTGCGATCGTCCTTGAGCCAGACGTGTACCTGGCCGACGTTGGTCTGGGTGACGAAGCCGCCGAAGGGCGCCGAGTATGCGCCGGCAACGGCCGTGTTGGCGAAAGCGTCGGGGGTTTTGAGAACGTGCTGCTCGAGCCCGAAGACGCCCTTCTCCACGGTCTCGAGCGGCGTGCCGATCGGATAGACGACTTGGATGTAGATTTCGCCGCGGTCGACCGGCGGAATGAACTCTTCGCCGACGACGCCGAGCGCAACCAAACCGAGGGCCAGGACGAGCGTACCGGCGCAGAAGAGCGCGACCAGCCGCCCGTGGTGCAGGCTCCAGGGAAGTGCGCGCTCGACGTACCAGCGCCGCACGTCGTCGAAGCGGTCGCCGAAGGCGTCGATGATCTTGGGCGGCTTCCAGTGCGAGCGCAGCGCCCACAGGCCGGCCAGCGTCGGCGTAATGGTGAACGAGACGAACAGCGAGGTCAGCGTCGAGATGACGACGACGATGGCGAACTCGGCGAGCTGGCGCCCGACCTGTCCGCTGATGAACGCGATCGGGAAGAAGACGACGACGTCGACCAGCGTGATGACGACGGCGGCGGCCCCGATCTCCTCGCGGCCATGGATGGCGGCTTCTTCGGCGGGCTGTTTCAACTCCGTGAAATGGCGTTCGATGTTTTCCAAGACGACGGTCGAGTCGTCGACCAGAATTCCGATGACCAGCGACATGCCCAGCAGCGAGATCGTGTCGATGGTGAGGTGCAGCAGCTTCATCGCCGTGACCGCGATCGCGAGCGACGTCGGGATCGCCACGCAGACCACGATGGCGCTGCGCCAGGACCGCAGGAAGAAGACCATCGCAATGGCGGTCAGGAGAATCGCCTCGAGCAGCGTGCGGACGACCGTTTGGATCTGCTGCTCGGTGAACTTCGACTGAACGTGGATGACGCGGAACTTGATCTCGGGGAACTGGCGCTCGATCTGCGGCAACGCGGCTACGACCGCATTCGAGGCGTCGACCTCGCTCCCGGTCGTGGCTTTTTGGACCTGCATGAAGAGGCCCGGACGCCCGCTGATGTGGGCGTACTGCAAACGCGGCTCGTAGCCTTCGGTCACGGTGGCGACGTCGCCGACGCGCACCACCGAGTTGCTGGCCGTCCAGGGATCGATGGCGCCGGGCAGCGCGCTCAACCCGCCGGCCAGATTCTCGACTTGCGAAAGCGTACCGTTGATGGGCGTGCCGTTGCCGGTGGTCGGTATCACCGGCAGGTTGCGAATCGAGTCGAGATTTTGGATGTCGCCGCGAACGTCGATGGTGGTTTGGCGGTTCGGCTCGTAGGCGTAGCCGCCGGGGACGCGCTGGTTGTTGTTCTGGATCGTGTTGATGACGTCGCCGATGGTCAGGTTCATCGCGGCCAGCCGGACCGGATCGACGGTGATCTCGTAGGCGGGCGTCACCACGCCGCCGACGTTGACGAACGAGATGCCCGGGACTTGCTCGAGCTTGGGCGCGATGACGTTGGTGGCGTAGAAGGCTAGGCGCGCCAACGACAGCTTCTGCGAATAGAGCGCGAGGGTCACGACGACCGACTCGGTGGGATCCTGTAAGTTCACCGTGGGCGGCGTGAGGTTGGTCGGAAGATATTTTTCCGCCGCCTGCACGGCTTTGTTCGTCAGCGCGAGATCGGTGGCCGTATCCGACTCGAGGTCGAAGATCGCGGTGATCGTGGCCTGCCCTTGCTGGACGACCGAGTTGATCGTCTGCAGATCGGCCGTGCCGGCGAGATTTTGCTCGATCGGCTGGACGATGTTGTCGCGCATCTCGGTCACCGAGGCGCCGTTATACTGAACGTAAATCGAAACGGTCGGCTGGCTGACGTCGGGATAAAGCTCTTTGACGATCGTGACGGTGGAGAGAACGCCCGCGAACATCATCAGCGCGACGATCACGAAGACGAGCGTCGGCCGGTTGATGAAGAGCCGAGTGAGGCTGAATTTCACTCGGGCGTCACCTTCTCGCCGTCACCCACGCTGAGCTGCCCGTCGTCGATGATACGCGTCCCCAGCGCCAGTCCGCTGACGACCGAGGCGTTGCCGTCGGAGGCGACTTCGGTGACGTGCTCGGTGCGTACCCGATTCGCCGAATCGACGGTGAGCAGGCTGTCGTGGTTGTCGTCGATGAAGGCGGTCGTCGGAACGGCCACGCCGCGAACGCTCGGCAGCGGGACGATGCCGAGGACGGCCATGCCGGGCCGAAGCTTGCGATACGGATTGGCGACGAGCACCTTAACTTGAAAATCGGTCGATCCGGGATTGATTTGATTGAGCACGCCGATAACGCGGCCGGAGTAGGTTCCGTGCGAACCGAGGTCGGCCGCCAGGACGCGCGCCGGTGCGCCGGTTTGGATTTGCGCGACCTGTTCGCCGGAGCCGTGGAGCACTGCATAGACCGGGTCGACTTGCTGGATCGTGAACAGCTGGCGATTTCCCGGATACTCGCCGGGGTTGAGATTGCGGTTGACGACCACGCCGTCGATGGGCGAGACGATCTGCGCTTTGGCGATCTCGACGCGGACCTGATCGGCTTGGGCGTTCGCGACCGCTTCCTGCGCTTGCGACTGCTGCACGGCCGACTGCTGCAGACCGCCGGAAGCCAGCGTCCCGTTGGCCACGACCGTCGATTTGGCGGCGGCCAAGTTCGAGTTCGCGGTGTTGACCGTGCTCTGGTCGCCGCGGACGGTCGCTTCGTCTTGCTGGACTGCTTCCTGCGAGACGTAACCCTTCTGATAGAGGTTCTCGTCGCGGCTGAGCTGGGCGCGATCGCGCGTCAGATTCGCGTTCGCCTGGTCGACCGCGGCGTTGGCGGCCGCAACCGAGTCGTTGCCTTGCTGGATGGCGAGCGATCCCTGAAAGACGGTGTGCGCGGTATTGGCATGATTGCTGTTGGCGGTCGCCAGATCGGCGTTCAGCTGGGCTTGCAGGTCGGCGGTGTCGAGCGTCGCCAGCACCTCGCCGGCGCGGACGACGTCGCCCTCCTGCACGTTCACGGCGTCGGCCGGCTCGACCAAGGTCGACTGGATGGCGACGTTTTCGTAGGGGGCGATGATGCCGGCAAGGCGCTGGCTGGGCTCGATGGTGCGCACCGCAGCGGTCGAGGTTGCGACGCTGGGGGGCGGGGCCTTGGGTTCGGACCGGTTACAGGCTGCCAGACAGAGCAGCAAACACGACAAAAGGAGACGCGTCATGGCGCGGTTTTGGTATGGCTCCAAAAGGCCTCCAGCGTAGGCCAAGCCCCTGAGAATGCGCTAGGAGCGAAGGCTTCCCTCAGCGGCCTACTTCAGCCGAAGCTGCAGTGTCTGGGTGGTCGTCGCCCCGTTGGCCGGATTGGTGACGGTGATGCGCAGCGTCACCGATTGCTGGCCGAGCAGCGGGTTCAGGCTCACGGTTATCGAGAAATTGCCGGCCGGTCCGGCGGTCACCTCGCCGCTGAACTGGCCGTTGGACGCCGGCGTCGGGCCGGCGGTGACGCGCACCCGCCCGCTGCCGACCGTGTTCCCGCGCACTACAAAGCTGCGGCTGACGGCCGCGTTGCCGGCGGGCTGCGAGATCGTCAGGTGCAGCGGCGCGGGCGCGGGCCGCCCGACCGTAAACGTCCAGCTGCGGTCGAACGCCAGGCCGCCGGGACCGTTGCCGGTGACGCGAACCCGGTGGCCGCCGAAGTCGAGCGGTGCGGGCGGCTTGTACGAGAAGCCGCTCGCGGAAATGCCGCTGCGGTTGCTGACGTTGGCACCGTCGAGGAAGACGCGAACCGTGGCCGCGTCGACGGACCGTGAAAACTCGGCCGCGACGAGCGCAAAGCGGTCGGCGACGGTTGCGCCGGGAGCCGGACGCTGCGCGCGCAGCTCGATCGGCGGCGCAGGCGCCGGTCGCGGGGGTTGGGGAGGCGGCATCGGCGCGGGCGGGCGGCCGCCGCCGATATTCACGACGCGCGTCGCGTTGTCGTAGTTGACGTTGGCGCCCAGCGACTGCGCTACGAATCGCAGCGGCACGTAAGTGGTCGCGCCGACAATAAAGGGTGCGACGTCGAAATATTGCGGTTGACCGTCGACCAGCGCACGGGTCGAGCCGATTTGCAGCGAGACCGTGGTGCGGCCTTTGGTCGCGTTGATCGTGCCCGACTGGTAGACGACGGTCGCTCCGAGACGCTCGAAAATGCCGCGCAGCGGCACGAAAACGCGGCCGCTGCGCTCGATCGGTCCGGGGTCGAGCGTCAAATACCGCCCGTCGACGACGACGGCGACGGCGCTTTGCCCGGCCGCGGGGACGCCGGAAGCGACGGCGGCGGCCGCCAGCGCCGCCGCCGCGACGAGCGTGCGAATCGTCGAGTGTTTCACGGTCTCAGCCTAGCATACGGGCGCAGGCCGAGCTAGCTCGTCAGGCGGGACAAGCCGTCAGCATTTTCCGGAAGCTTGCTTTCCGGGATAGATCTCGATATAGCCGCTGGCCGGAACCGGGACGTTCTGCCCTTTGAGCAGCGTCCCCAAGCCGCCGATCTGGCCGCCGTAGGAGCTCTTTACGGCAACCGCATAGCACGGCGTGAACGGAACCGAGAACCCGTCGACGTCGGCGACCCCGAATGCAGTGTAGGTTTTGCCGGCCACGATTTTCTTGGAAGCCAGTCCCCCGCCGGCTTGGGTGTTGGTGCCGAAGCTCGTCTTTCCTGAAATTGCCAGCTGCAAATAAAAAATCGCTTTGCCCTTTGCTCCGGCGATCGGCGGCAGCTTGGCGTAGTTGGTGGTGCTGCTGGTCAGCGTCATGGTGACCGACGGCTTGGCGCTGGGATATTGAATCGTGCCTCCGAATCCGCCGATCGCGG
>DATJUC010000317.1:0-9748 GCA_035502675.1 Candidatus Acidiferrales bacterium
AGTCTTCGATCCCAACCGAAAGCCGCAATAATCCGTCGGTGACGCCACGCCGCTCGCGGTCTTCCTTTGGGATCGAGCCGTGCGTCATCCGGGCCGGATGACAAATCAGCGACTCGACGCCGCCCAAACTCTCGGCCAGGCTGAAGTACTTCAGGCGATGTGCGAAG
The DNA here is from genome assembly GCA_035502675.1 of Candidatus Acidiferrales bacterium. Taxonomy (GTDB): domain Bacteria; phylum Vulcanimicrobiota; class Vulcanimicrobiia; order Vulcanimicrobiales; family Vulcanimicrobiaceae; genus DATJUC01. Next base: position 168 of record DATJUC010000317.1, read on the forward strand.
TCGAGCGCGCGCTCTTGCGGTCCTTGCAAGACGAACGAAACCATGCCGCCGAAACCGCTCATCTGGCGCCGCGCGAGATCGTATTGCGGATGGGTGCGAAGGCCGGGGTAGTAGACGCGCGCGACGCCGTCGTGAGATTCGAGATACTCGGCGACTTCTTGGGCGTTGCGGGCGTGCTCGCGCATGCGAAGCGCCAGCGTCTTGGCGCCGCGCATCGTCAACCAGGCGTCGTGCGGTCCCGGAATCCCGCCGACCGCGTTCTGATGGAATTTGAGGACGTCGTACACGGCGGGGTCGCTGGTGACGGCGACGCCGCCGACGACGTCGCTATGACCCCCGATGTACTTGGTGGTCGAGTGGACCACGACGTCGGCGCCCAGCGACAGCGGTTGCTGGAAGTAGGGCGTGGCAAAGGTATTGTCGACCACCACGACCGGCCGGGGATCGGACGACGCGGCGAGCTGCGCGACCGCGCGAACGTCGATGAGTTTCAAGAGTGGATTGGTCGGCGTTTCGATCCATAGCAGCTTGGTGTTTTTGCGGAGCGCGGCCGCAACGGCGCCGGCGTCGCTCATGTCGACGTAGGTGAATTCCAGACCGTAGCGGGTCAAAACGCGCGAGAAGAGGCGGTACGTTCCGCCGTAGAGGTCGTCGGTGACGACGGCGTGATCGCCGGCCGAGAGCAGGTTTAGTACCGCCGCCGTGGCGGCCATCCCGCTAGCGAAGGCGCAGCCGAACTCGGCGCCTTCCAGCGAGGCCAGCTGCTTTTCGAGGGCGACGCGCGTCGGGTTGATCGTACGGCTGTAGTCGTAGCCCTTGTGTCCGCCGACGCGTTCCTGCGTGTACGTCGAGGTTTGATAGATCGGAACGATCGTCGCACCGGTGGTGGGGTCGGCTTCTTGACCGACGTGGATCGCCTTGGTCGCGAACTTCATCGAGCTACTTGCGCAAGACGTCGGAGCTGGTGGACAGGAAACTAATGATGTCTTGGCGCGTGAGCACGCCGATCGGTTCGCCGTCGTCGAGCACGACGATGGCCGGATTGGCGAGCGTGAGAAGCTTATAAGCCCGCTCGATCTCTTCGAACTGCTCGAGTGCGGGGAACGGCCGGCCCATGACGTCGCTAACGGGCTGATGGATGATGTCGGCGTGGTCGAAAACCGACTGCATGACGCCGACGTCGTTAATGCTGCCGACGACCTCGTGTCCGCGCATGACCGGAATCTGCGAAATCTCGTACTGGCGAAGGAGATCCAGCGCCGTCTTGACCGTGTCTTCGTGCGAAACCGTGATCAGCGACGGCAGCGGCGTCTTCGCCCGCAGAACGTCGCCGACCGTCGCGCGGCGTTTGGCGTCGGCGAGAAAGCCGTTGGCGATCATCCACTCGTCGCTGAAGATCTTCGACATGTAGCCGCGGCCGGAGTCCGGAAAGATCACGACCACGACGGCTTCCTTGGGCAGCGCCTTGGCGAGCTTGACGGCGGCGACGGCGGCCGTACCCGACGATCCGCCGACGAGCAAGCCTTCCTCACGCGCGATCCGCCGCGCCATCACGAACGAGTCGCGATCCGAAACGCGGACGACCTCGTCGATGACGCGCAAGTCGACGGTCTCGGGCAGATAGCTCATGCCGATGCCCTCGACGGCATACGAACGCGGAATATCTCCGGAGTAGATCGAGCCTTCGGGATCGGCGCCGATGACGTGGATGTTGGGATTCTGTTCTTTGAGGTAGCGCGCGCTGCCGGAGATCGTTCCACCGGTCCCGATGCCGGCGACGAAGTGCGTGATCGTCCCGTTGGTCTGCTTCCAAATCTCGGGGCCGGTCGTGCGGTAATGCGCGTCGGGGTTGACGTGGTTGTGAAACTGGTTCGGTTGAAACGCGCCGGGAATTTCGGCGGCCAAGCGATTCGCGACGCCGTAATAGGACTCGGGCGAGTCGGCCGGCACGTTGGTCGGCGTCGTCACGACGTCGGCGCCGTACGCGCGCAGCAGATCGATCTTCTCGCGCGACATCTTGTCCGGCATGACCAGGATGCAGCGGTAGCCCCGAATGGCCGCCGCCATGGCCAGCCCGGTTCCGGTGTTGCCGCTCGTCGGTTCGACGATCGTCGCGCCGGGCTTGAGCAGGCCCTCCTTCTCGGCGGCGTCGAGCATCGCGACCGCCGGCCGGTCCTTGACGCTGCCGCCCGGATTGACGTACTCGACCTTCGCGAGCAGCAGGCACTCGGCGCCGTCCGTAACCTTGTTGAGCTTGACGAGCGGCGTGTTGCCGATCGCTTCCAAGGCGTTATCGCAGTAGGTCGGGCCGGTGGCACGATCCGAAGGGGCGGTGCTAGCCATAGGACCCGCGGCTTCCGCGTGCCGAACTAGATCACCTATGAAACCGGTGCTGCGTGCGGTCCTCGTCGCTCTCGTGGTTTGCGCCGGCGTTGTCGGCTGTAACGACGACCAGTTGCCGCCGGCCGCCGGCTACGCGAGCGTGTCGGGGACGGTGGTGGACGCCGTCACGAGCAAACCCGTCGCGGGTGCCGTGATCACGATCGACACCGTGCTTACCGCGACCACCGACGCGTCCGGCAAGTTCACGATCGCCAAGGTTCCCAGCGGAATCGTCGACTACACCGTGCAGGCCACCGGCTACAAGTTGGCCAGCTCGACGACCAACGTCGAACCCAGCAAACCGTTCGAGCTCGACGTCACGCTGTCGGCCGATCCGAACTCACATTAGCGCTTAGGCGGGCGCCGTCGAGCGACGGTAGGCGCTGGCCGGTTTGACGAGCGTCGCGCGCTCGGCGACCGCACGGTCGATGACCGACACCACGACCGCGGCGAGTTTCTCGGGGTCGTGACGAACGTTTTGCGTTTCGCTGATGACGGCGGCGCGCACCGGCTCGACGCCGAGCGCGGCGACGCTTGCGACGTCGGGCTCGACCGGAACTTGACCCTCTTGGGCGTACATCGCCAGCAGCCGCGACGGCGCTTCGTCGTTGACGACGGCGTAATCGCAGACGTGATGGCCGGCGTTTTCGAGCAGCGCGCGCACGTGGTCTGCGGCGGTCATGTTTTCGGTTTCGCCCGGCTGCGTCATGACGTTGCAGACGTACATCTTGACGGCGCCCGAATCGGCGACCTCGCGGGCGACGCGCTCGACCAGAAAGTTCGGAACGATCGACGTGAAGAGCGAGCCCGGACCCAAAACGATCGCGTCGGCTTCGCGGATCGCAGCGATCACTTCGTCGAGCGGCGCCGCGGTGGGCGGGTCGAAGAAGACGCGTTTGATCGGACGCTGCGCGAGCGAGATCTTGGACTCGCCCTCGACGATCGTACCGTCGTCGAGCTCGGCGCAGAGCCTTACGACGCCCAGCGTCGCCGGTAAGACGCGGCCGACGATGTTGAGCACCCGGCTCGATTCCTTGACGGCGCGATCGAAGTTTCCGGTCACGCCGCTCATCGCGGCTAAGAATAGATTGCCGAACGAGTGGCCGCTCAGGCCTTCGCCCTCGGTGAAGCGGTAACGAAAGAGATCCGTAACCAGCGCTTCGTCGTCGGCGAGCGCGACGAGACAGTTGCGAACGTCGCCGGGCGGCAGAACGCCGAGCTCTTTTTGGAGGCGGCCGGACGAGCCGCCGTCGTCGCTGACGGTGACGACGGCCGTCAGATTGGTCGTGCGCCGCTTGAGCCCGCGCAGCAGCGTCGCAAGCCCGGTCCCTCCTCCGATCGCGACGATCTTATACCCTTGCTTGAGGCGCATGCCGGCGAGGGCGCCGCGGGCGCCCGGCGTGCGGCCGCGCGCGACGCGCACCGATGCGCGCATCAGCATGACGGTGCCGACCGCGAGCAAGATGCTGCCGGCGATGCCTAAGACCATCGTGAGATAGGCGGGCGAGAAGTAGTCGTCGACGATGTCGTCGAGGATCTCGTTGATGTGAATGCCGGTACCCTCGGCGATGAACCATCGGGTGATCGCGTCGACCAGGATCGCAATGCCGAGCAGCGCCACCACCGCCCAGCGTTTCACGCCGATGCCGGGAAGCAGCCACTGGAGCCAAGCGACGAAACGTTTGCGCATCAGCGTCCGATATCGCGCGCTTCGAACGCGATCTCCAAGTTATCCTCCGCACGCAGCCGCTGCAGGATCCGCTTGGCCACGTAGATGGAACGATGCCGTCCGCCCGTGCAGCCGACGCCGATCGTCAGCTGCGTCTTGCCCTCGGAGACGTAACGCGGCAGCAGGAAGTCGATCAGGCTCGAGGTTTTCTCGAGGAAGGGCTCGAGTGCCGGGTCCCGCTCGATGAAAGAGGCCACGTCCGGATCTTCCCCGGTTAGCGGCGCCAACGCTTCCTCGTAGTTCGGATTGCGCAGAAATCGGACGTCGAACAGCAAGTCGAGGTCGATCGGGAGGCCGTACTTGAAGCCGAATGCCACGATGGTGACTCCGAGCCGCGTGCGGCGTTCGGGCGCGAACGTGGTTGCGATTCGTTCCTTGAGCGCCGCATGCGTCAGGGCCGACGTGTCGATGACGGCGCTCGCGCGTTCGCGAAGCGGGGCCAACACGCGACGATCGGCCTCGATCGCTTCGGGAAGCGAGCCCGCATGCCGGAGCGGGTGGCGACGGCGCGTCTGGCTGAAGCGCCGGATCAACGCATCGTCGTGAGCGTCGAGGAACAGCAGCTGCGCGTTTTGGGTACGAATAGCTTCGTCGATCGCGGCGTACGGATTACCCAGCCGCTCGTCGCCGCGAACGTCGAGCGCGATCGCTACGTCGGACACGCCGGCCCCGTCGAGCGCGGCGAGCGCGGCTTCGAGCACCGCGGGAGGAAGGTGCTCGATGCAGTAAAAGCCCAAGTCCTCAAAGGACTTGATCGCCTGACTCTGGCCGGCTCCGGACAACCCGGTCACGAAGACGACACGCGACGGACTCAAAGGCATATGAAACTGTTTTCGACCGAGCGAGCCAACGCCCTCATTCCTAAGCTCGCCCCCCTCGTCGACGAGCTGCTCGCCAAGCGGCGCGATCTCGCGATCAAGCTACTCGAGTCCGATCCCGCGCTGCACCCGGCTCGCCAGCCGCATACCCCACGTTTGGCGGGCGTACGCTCGCCGTTTCCGCCCCCACGCTTTAGCGAGCTCAAGCTCGAGATTCATCGGCTGATCCATCGCATCGAGTCGCTGGGCTGCGTCGTGAAAGATATCGATCTCGGGCTCATCGACTTTCCGTCGGTGCGCGACGGCGAACCGGTGTATCTGTGCTGGAAAGTCGGCGAGCCGTCGGTTTCGCACTGGCACGGCACGGCCGAGGGCTTCGCAGCGCGCAGGTCGGTATGAGGCGGCCGACCTAGACCGAAGCGCTCGCCTCGACCGGAACGAAATCTTCGGATAGACCCTGCAGGCGCACTTCGCCGAACTCCGCGGTGTAGGCGCCGCTCTCGACGCCGGTAATTTCGCCGATCTCCGGCACGTTGGCGAGCTGCGGAATTTTCGAGCGGATTTCGTCGGGAATGCGAACCTTGTCGCCGATGGCAAGCGAGCCCTGATCGAAGAGCCCGTTCAAACTCTCGAGCAGCATCGGCAACGGGATCCCGTAATCTTCGCTGATCGCGCCGATCGTGTGCGTTTCGCTGATGGCGCAGTTCGAGCAGCCGCCGAGGTGAAAGCGGGCGAAGACTCGCCGCGCGCCGGCGTGCAGGTGAAAGGCCTGGTCGACGGTCATTTCTGGGGTAAAACGTTGGTCGCTCACGGTGGTGGTCTTGGGCTCCTTTGCTCTGTTCCTTTGATGTAATGCGTTCCGTACCCCGGCGAGTTGCGCGGCTGCCGAGCCGGAACCTCCGCCGCCGGGCCGTGCGGCAGTTGCGAAGTGCGCTTGTAAGCCGGATTCTGTGCCTCGGCCGAAGCCGGGGCGATGACCATCTCTCTGGGGTTCGCGTCACCGCGGACCTCGATGCGACGTTGCTCGACCGGACCGGGCGTCCGCCTCAATATGAGGTTGCGAGCGTCTTGCTTCAGGTGGGGTTTACCCGAGGCCGCGTCACCGCGGCGCTCCGGGAGCTCTTACCTCCCGATTTCAACCTTACCCCAAAGACTGCGGAGCAGTCTTTGGGGACCCCCAGCAGTTCGAAAAGGCACTCCGGCGCGTCCGCGCCTTCGTGCCCCCCACTTCGTGGGTCCCCCAGGACCGCGAGCAGTCTTTGGGGACCCCGAACAGTTCGAAAAGGCACTCCGGCGCGTCCGCGCCTTCGCGCCCCCCACTTCGTGGGTCCCCCAGGACCGCGAGCAGCTTCGCACTGCAAGCAGCCCTTGAGGCGGTATGTTTCTGTGGCACTTTCCTTCGAGTTGCCCCGACAGGACGTTATCCTGCACCTTGCCCGTGTGAAGCCCGGACTTTCCTCACCCTTGCGGGCGCGGCCATCCCACGCACTTCGCGTCCCCTACTATAGCACGACGCCCGAAGCCGGCCGCGAATCGCCGTTGGGCAGTGCCTCCAACTTGGCACAGCTCGGTCGACCACCCGCCGGCGTGCCGCCCGACGCAAGTGCAACCCGTTGCGACGGCGGCGTCCTTCGGGGCCGGCTCGTTGGGTATGTGGCTGAAGTCTTTTACCGACGCGCGGCATCACGTTTTGCCGTCGTGCGGCGTTGTGCACACAGCGCGTCCCGCACGCGCCAACGTTGAGGAGGCCTATGAAAACCATTGCCTGCGCGCTGCTCGCCGGCGGTCTTGCCTCGTGTGCCGCCGCTTCCGCTCAAACGGCGCCGGCGTCTGCGTACCCGACGATGGCTCCGGTCGAAAAATATCTCATGCCGGCTGCGACCGAGATCGCGATGGCGCGCTCCGCGGGCCCCGCGTCGGTCTCCGCTCGTGCAGAAGTGCTGGTGCTGACCAAGAACGGATACGTCGTTGCCGCGAAAGGCGATAACGGCTGGGTCTGCTGGGTCGAGCGCATGTGGACGGCCGGCCTCGACGACCCCGAGTTTTGGAATCCGAAAGGACACGGGCCCACCTGCTTCAATCCGCCGGCAGTGCGCAGCGTGTTGCCGCAGTACCTCGCGCGCACCAAGTGGGCGTTGGAAGGCGACACGCGCGAGCAAATTGCGAAGAAAGCTCGCGCCGCTTACGCGGATCGTCAGTTCTCGGATCCCGCGCCGGATTCGTTTGCATTCATGATGTCGAAACAAGGCTACCTGAACGACCAGATAAAGGGTCCCTGGCATTCGCACGTCATGCCGTTCATCGCCTACGATCAGGTGGCGACGTGGGCGGCGGGGTTCGAAGGCTCGCCGATTCTGGTGCCGCCCCTCTCGACTTTCCGCCGCTACGAACCCCTGACGATTTTCATACCGGTTCATCGCTGGTCGGATGGAACCGTCGATCCTTAACGCTCCCAACTCGCACCCAAGACGGCCGGGAGAATTTGGCATGAATCAGCCGCGTATCGTCGTCGCAGCCATGGCCGTCATCAGCCTTGCAGGCGGTGCGATTCGCCCCGCGTGGGCGATCGCCGCGCCCTACGCTCAGATGGCGCCGCTGAATCGATATCTCATGCCGAATCGGCAACGGGAAATCGATCTCGCGCGCAGCGCGGCTCCGCCATCGATCTCGCGCCGCGCAACCGTGCTGGTTCTCGACGCGCACGGCTATAGCACCGCGGAAGAAGGGACGAATGGGTTCACGTGCGTCGTCGAGCGCTCTTGGACGAAGTCGTTCGACGACGACAATTTTTGGAATCCCAAGGTGCGTGCGCCCGTGTGCTATAACGCGGCCGCGTCGCAGTCGGTACTGCGCTACACGGTCTTCAGAACGGCGCTGGTCTTGGCGGGTGCAAGCGAAGCGCAAATCCTCGCGCGTTTAAAGCAAGCGATTGCGGCGGGGCGTCTCCCGACGCCGCCCAACGGCAACGTCGCGTACATGATGTCGAAGCAAGGATATATCGACGACCACGTCAAGGCGTGGTACCCGCACCTGATGTTCTACGCTCCCAAATCCGCCGGAGCCAACGCGGGAGAAAGTTGGGGTGCCGACCGGCGCGGCTCTCCGGTGGTTTACGATGCCGGCCATGCGATCAATCCCGAGCCGTGGGCGTGTTTCTTTGTGCCGGTGGGTCATTGGTCGGACGGAAGCGCGGGACCGCCGACATAAGGTCAGTTGCCGAGCACGACCACGCTTCGTCCGTCGAAGGTCGAGTATCTCGTATGGCTGCCGTTACGCTCCAGCAGCACGCCGTTTTGAACGCGGACCGTAAGATGACCGGTCCCGTCGCCGGCGAGGACGCCGACGAACAGCGGAACGGTGTCGCGGACTTGCTGCACGTAGAGAAGCCCGTACAAGACGTTGCTGGGATCGTCCGCTGCCGCGACCGGGACCACCATCGCGATGCCGTGACCGTTGGCGAGCACGCCGCTGCTCGCGCTTCCGTAGAGCGTGCACCCCGGCGGTTCGCCCGCGACCGTAACGGTGACGTTCTGCGACGGGCAACCGCCCTTGCCGCCGACCCGCATCGGCCCTTCGCCGTGCACGACGGCGGGCGCCTGTGAGGAGTTCAGCGTGGGCGAGTCGTCGGCGGCCATGTCCGGCGGGTCCGTTTGCTCGGGCCATGCAACCCCGGATTGTGCGATCTCGCGGCGCGGTTTTGCCGGCCGTTTGGCGTGGGGCCGGGCGCTCGGAGTAGCGGTGGGCGACGCCGTCGCCGAGGGTGTCGGAGACGGTGTGGGCGTGTCGGTCGGCACGGGCGAAGGGCTCGGCGAAGGCGTCGGCGCCGGAGCCGGAGACGAAGGGGGAAGCCGATAGGCGGGAACGGCCGCAAGCAGCCTGCTCCGATGGACCGGCGGATTGCGCGGCGTCCTCGCGGTCGTTTCGCGACCCGCCCGATGCATCGCAAAAAAGGCGCCGGCCAGACCCAGGACCAGCGCGACGACGGCGACCAGGACGATGGCAGTGGCAGGGTTCAGCGCGAACCGGCGCGGCCGGGTCGAGTTATACGTCTCGGCAATCTGCTCGCTGAGATCGAGAAGGCGTACGTTGTCGAGCTCGGCTCGCCGTCCCGCCAAGGTGCGCGCTCCGCACTTTCGACAGAATTTGTCGGCTCCGATCTCCGCGCCACAGCTATCGCAAATCGGCATGGCGTTCGTGTTTCCTTGCGTTGTCTAGGGGTGCCCTGCGCCGATCGAGACGTACCGTTGGCGCCGGTGGCGAAGGTGAAGTCGCGCACGGGCGACTTGCCTCCCGAAGGGTCACCCACCCGACGAAATGGGCGGTCGGTCATCATCGGCTGCCGGAGTGACGATCCTCGCGTCGGTCCAGCCAAGGAAGGTCGCTGAAGGTGGTGGATGACAGGCTGGATTGCAACCGTTTGCCCCAACACCCTTTTTCGGTCGAGCCGTCGTCCAAGAAACCCGATAGGCGGCTTACCCCGAAAGCCCCACGTCCTCCGACGCAGACCGCGAAAGTCTGGCGATTCTTTCGGGAAGCTCCTTGAGCATTTCGCACATCGTTTGTACCTCGGCGCGAAGGGGGTCTGCCGATCGTCCGTTTCTCAGCGACAGCACGTCGAGGGCGACACCCGCATCGCGCGCCAACTGTGCGAT
>DATJUC010000318.1:0-7409 GCA_035502675.1 Candidatus Acidiferrales bacterium
CGGCGGGATCCACCGTCGCACGCCCACGCCGTGGCTGGGGTCCACGAAAACCGGCAGATGCGAACGCTCGCGCAGCACCGGAACGGCGGAGAGGTCGAGCGTGTTACGGGTCGCGGGTTCGAACGTGCGGATGCCGCGCTCGCAGAGGATTACGTTGGGATTGCCTTCCGCCAGTACGTACTCCGCAGCGGCCAGCAGCTCGTCGATCGTGGCCGAGAGTCCGCGTTTGAGCAGAACCGGCCGTCCGGCACGGCCGACGGCTTTGAGCAAATCGAAGTTCTGCATGTTTCGCGCGCCGATCTGGAGGACGTCGACCCGTTCGGCCATGCGCTCGACTTGATCGATCGTCATGACCTCGCTGACGGTCGGCAACCCGCTGGCGCGGCCCGCTTCGGCGAGCATCGTTACGCCTTCCCAGCCGAGACCTTGAAACGCGTACGGGCTGGTGCGCGGTTTGAAGGCTCCGCCCCGGAGCATCGTCGCGCCCACTGCGGCGACGGCGTGGGCCGTTTGCAGGATTTGCTCGCGAGACTCGACGGAGCACGGGCCGGCAACGATGACGAAGTTGCCGTCTCCGATGCGAACGTTTCCGATTCGCAAAGCCGTGCCTTCGGGCCGCGTGAGACGCGAGACGCGCGGAAACGGCGTTTCGATCGGAACGGGAATCGGCTCGGCTCGGCGCGCGCCGGCTGCCGCCGTCGCGATCGGGGGCCGCTCGTTGGCCCCGATCGGCGCCCCGGAGTGCGCGTCGAAGCTTCCCAGCGGAACCAGCGTCCTGCACGCGCGGCGCAACTCGGCGATCGCCTCGGCAACGTTCGGATCGTCGACGTCCCCGTCGAAATCGATGTAGAAGATGCGCTCCGTTCCGTGGCCGAGGAACGGTTTGGATTCGAGTTTGTCGCCGTTGATGTCGCGTTCGGCCAAAATCGAGAGGCAGCGTGCCAGCGAGCCGGTGCGTTCCTCGACGGAGAAGATCAGCGACGTCTTACGGCGCGAGCCTTTCGGCAACGAGGAGATGGGATTCTCCGGCCGTCCGTGCCGCGCGCGCACGATCAGAAAGCGCGAATACGTATTCGGGTCGTCGGTGCAGTTCGCGGCCAGTTCGGTCAGATCGTAGATGCGGCCGGCCGCCGGCGGAGCCAAAGCGGCGATCGCCGGATTTCCGCCGCGCGCGACCTCGCGCGCCGCGACTCCGGTATCTTCGCACGGGATCGCTCGAGCGTGCGTCATGCCTGCCAAGAACCGCCCGCACTCCGCGATTACCAACGGGTGGGCGAGGATCTCACGGACGTCGCGCACCTCCGCGCCGCGCACGCCCAGCAAGCGATGATCCGTGCGCCAGTGAACTTCGGCGACCGGGACGAGGCCGAACTCGCCGATCAGATCGTAACCTTCGCGGACGGTCCCGCCGATGGCGTTCTCGATCGGAATTACGCCGACGTCGGCCCGCGAGCCGGCTACGGCGGTCGCCATCTCGCGATACGTCGGCAGCCCCTGCGTAACTGCCTCGATTCCCGCTTCGCGCAGAAAATGCGCGATCGCAAGTTGCGAGTAAGCGCCGTCGACACCTTGATAGACCGCGACCGTCATATCCGCTCCCATAACAAGAACCCCCGCCGGCCGGCGGGGGTTCGCGTCTTTCGTACGATTCAGCTCGTGCGGCGCAAACTATCCTCACCGACCCGGGGGACGGGCGACGGTATACGAATAGCCGTACCAGCAAGCGATCTGCATGTGAACGCTAATGAATCACAGCGGACGCACGCCTGTCAAGACGCTGGTGGGAGTCGATCATGACCGCTTCTCCGTCTCGCGCGGCCTCGTCGCCGGCTTTCGATTGGCTGATGGGGATTTTGGCGGCCGCGCTGATGGGCGGCGTTCTCGTCGACGGCTGGGCGCACACGCACAATCAGGTCGATCAGTCGTTCCTTACGCCCTGGCACGCGTTGCTGTACGGGTCGATGGCGCTCAACGGCATCGCCTTGTTCGTCAAAGGGATCGCCGGGCTGCGTCGAGGCTTCGGCTTCCGCGCCGCGTTGCCGTACGGCTATTGGACGGCGGCGCTGGGAGTGGTGGTCTTCTTCGCCGGCGGATTGCTCGACGGTCTCTGGCACACGGCATTCGGCATCGAGAGCGGCATCGTACTGTTGATCAGCCCGCCCCACCTCGTGCTGGCGCTCGCGGGAGCCGCGATCATGAGCGGACCGCTGCGCTCGGTTGCAGCGCAGTACGGCCCGGCGGTTCGCGGCTGGCGCGAACTAGGTCCGGCCGTTCTCGCGACCTGGTCGCTAACGACCGTCGTCGGCTTTTTCCTCGCGTACAGCCAGCCGCTGGAAGACGGCTTCACGCCGCTGACGATGCGGCCGAATGCGTCGACGGTCTATCCGATGCTCTATCGCGCGTTGTCCGCAGGAACGTTCGAACGGGTATCGTTTCCGGCACGCCTCGACCTCTCCGCGATCGACCTTTCGCCCGACGGCACCCGCATCGCGTATCGCGTCAACCGCTACCACGATGCCAACGCCCTGCCTCCGAGCAGCGTGTACGTCGCGGATCTCGACGGATCGCGTGCAACGCGGATCCCCGGCGACGCCGATCGTCACGATACCGAGCCGGCGTTCGCACCCGACGGAAAGTCGCTGGCATACGTCTCGATGCCCGCCGGAACGTCCGGCGATTTTCGAATCCTCGTCGTGCGGCTCGACGATCCGAAGCCGCGCGTCGCCCTCGAGCAGCCGACGACGATCGGCCGGCTGGCGTGGTCGCCCGACGGAAAGTACATCGCATTCGCATCGCGCCGCGGCACCGTCGACGAGATCGCGGTGCTCGATCCGGCGACCGGCGCGGCGCGCTGGCTGAGCGCGACGGCCGATGGCGCGTCGCCTTTTTGGACGCGCGCCGGCCTGTATTACGCGAACGATTCGGGTGCGATTCGAGTGCACGTCCAAGGCTCGGCGGACCGCACCGTGATCGCGCGCGCCGACGGCTTTCCGGCCGTCGCGCGAGACGGCCACATTGCGTACATGCAAAGCGATCTCGGGAGCGAGCAGGCTTTCGTCGCACGGCCGGGCGGCGGCTCCGCACGCGACGTTTCGCAGCTTTCCGGCCTAGACGTCCAAGATCTCGCGTGGTCCCCGGACGGCAGCCTCTACGTCTTGGCGCAAGGCCGCGAATCCCCGTTGAACACCGATTTGGGAAAATCGCTCGCGATGGGCGCGATCCTGCTGCAAGCATTGCTCGTCACCGGCGCGGTGCTGACGCTCCTGCACCGTTGGGTCCCGCCGCTCGGTGCCGTGACGCTGGTGCTGACCGCGTTCGCGCTGGCGATGGCGTTGCAGAGCGATTTCTACGTCTACGCGCTCGGAGCGTTTGCAACCGGCGCGATCGCCGACGTTGCGCTTGCCGTGCGCGGCGAGCGCCTTCGCAGGGGCATGCCGTTCTACGCGTTCGCTACGGCGCTGCCGCTGCTGTTCACGACGGCCTTCGAGATCGTCACCAGCGTTACGTTCGGCGGAAACGGATGGTCCTGGAATCTGCTGCTGGGGGCACCGGCACTCGCCGGCATCGCCGGGCTGCTGCTGGCTTTCTGCTTCGAGTCGCCGTTGGAGGCCGGTACGGACGACCGAACGCGGCGCGCCGGTCGCGAACTCTTGGACCGCATCCCCTAGCGCTCGCAACCGCGCCGGCCGCGATCCAAGACTTCGTCCAGGGCGACGGGCCGGCCATCAGGGTGCCGGGAGGCCAAGACCGTATCTACCGGCCCAATGGCGGCCAGCGGAACGATGTTCGAAGAGCGGCGTTTGGGAGTCCTAGACGGCTTGCGCGGTATCGCGGTGCTTCTCGTGCTGTGGTATCACGTGTGGGAGATCTCGTGGCTGCCCGCGCCGTTTACGTGGCTGGAGTTCGTGCCCGAGACGGGTTTCGTCGGCGTGCTGCTCTTCTTTTATCTCAGCGGCTTCGTCATCTCGTACCCGTTCGTACGCGCCCGCGACGGGCACGGGAAGCCGCCGACGTGGGGCCGCTTCGCCTGGCGCCGGTTCACCAAAATCGTGCCGTCGTACGTGCTCTCGATTGCGGTCGCGTACGCCATCGGCTACGCCCAGATTCAGCCGTTCGCCTCGCCGGCGCCGGATCTGCTCTCGCACTTGCTTTTCGTGCATACCTGGTTTCCGCAACGGTTCGGAACGATCAACGGCGTGTTGTGGACGCTCGCGGTCGAGGTCGAGTTCTATTGCATCTTCCCGCTGGTCTGGTGGCTTTTCCGGCGCGGTCCCTGGCCGACGGCCGCCGGGATGATCCTGCTGGCGTGGGCCTGGCGTGCCTGGTGGGCGCATTGCTGTTACAGCACGTTCTTTCCGAGCTACGAAGAAAATCTGCCCGGATATCTCGACGTCTTCGCCTTCGGAATGATTTCGTCGCATCTCTTCGTACGTTACGGCGACCGGCTGCGCACGACGGCGTGGCGCTATGCCGGCATCGCCGTTGCCGCCGCCGGCGTCGCCCTTCTCGTGCTTCTGCTGCAGCGCCTCTTCGACTTTCGAGCGGTCGATCAGTGGGCGGGAGTCTGGCAAATCAACAAGCGTCCGTTGCTGGGGCTCGGCTTCGCGCTCACCGCGCTGGGATTTCTGGTTGCTCCGCAATGGTGGCAGTCGCTGCTCGTAAACCCGCCGCTCCGGTTCCTCGCCGTCATCTCCTACAATCTCTACCTCTACCATCAAATCGTGGCACGCGAGCTGCTGCGCCGGCACATCCCGCCGTTCGTCGGGGATCCGCAGTACGACCCGGTGTGGCAGGTCCGGTTCACGGTCGTCGCGCCGACGGTCGCGATTCTGCAAGCGGCGCTGGTCACGTATCTCGTCGAACGGCCGCTGCTGCGTCTGCCGCCGCCGCGACTCGTACGCCGCAGCGACGGGGCACTCCGGATCGCGTGGACGAGTTCGGCCAACGCGGCAACACGCTCGCCGAAGCCGCGGTCGCGGTAGCGATTCTCGCGATCGTCTGCACCGCCGCCGGCGGTGCGATGCTGACGGCATCGCACGCGGCCTCCGGCAGTCCCGCGACGGCAGCGTTGCAGCAAACCGTGGCGCGAGAGCTTGCGATCGCAGTCGACGTCTTGAAGTACGACGACGCGACCGTCCCGCCGGCGTCGATTGCGACCAGCGCGCCGATGCCGGCCGGCACGCCGCTGCCCATCCAGCTCTCGATCGGCACGGCGAGCCGGCCCGATGGCACCCTCCAGATCACGATCGCCGCCGAGGCGCTCGACGGTTCGAATGCGCGGGCCCGCCTCGAAGCCGTCGTGGGACATCGCGCCGTACTCCCGGGAGCGCAGGTCGTGGCGCCCCAACTGGCTCCGGCACCGACCGGCGCGCCGTAGCCCCGCGTGCTGCTGCGAACGTTGTTCGCGCTTTTGCTCTTCACCGTGCTCGGCGAGACCGTCGTCCACGCCGTCGCTGCATTGGCGCAGATCATCGTGCACCGTCAAGCCCTGGCGGCCGTCGAGACCGAACTCGACGCCGCCGAAACGGCCGCACAGCGGTCCGTCGCCGACGCCATCGCCGCCGGCGCCAGTCCGGCCTCCCCCAACCCGCAAGCGCCGTCCCCGTCGCCGACGTGCGTCGCCCGGACGCAGAACGGATGCACGATTTTTGCTCAAGCTGCGATCGCGTTCGCGTCACCCGAGCCCTCGAGCAGCGCATCGCCGTGCCCGAGCGGATCCTGCACGGCATACGAACAGGAAAACGATGCAGTCGCGGAAGGGCGCATTGACGCCGAGCTTGCGGCGACGGCCACCAGCGCAAACGGAAGCGTGCTCGCGTCTCGCACGGCACGCTTGAGTTTTCGTACGCTGCTGGTGGCTCCGTATGCCCTGCTGTCGGGGCAGACCGACGCATCGGTGGCAGACGACGGGACCAACCCAGGCGACGACGCCGGCGCGGCGCCCGACGGCACCGCGGCCGGCACGCTCGTCGACGTGCTCTACCGGAATCGTACGACCGGGGCGACGATGCCGGCCAACGTCTGGCGTCCGCAGGTTCAAAACGACCCCGGCCCGACGCCGGCCTGGGCGCCGTAAGAACCTAGGCGAGCATCGACTTGAAGATGCTCTCCGTGATGCCGGCGACTACCGGAATCTTCACTTCCTTGCCCTGGAACGCGAAGATGAACGTCCACAGCCAGACCACCATCCCGAGCAGCCACATCAGCGGCCACAACAGCACGAGCAGACCGTGCGACATCGCGATCAGGAATCCGACGACCCACAGCGCGATCCAGAAGAGAACCCAGAACGTCAGCGACTGAGCTGCCGAGAATTTCACGAAGCGGTTCGTGCCGCCGCCGACTAGGAAAACGATACCGCCGAGCCAGGTGAAGAGGTACGCCAGTCCGGCGGCAACGTTGGGCTGAAGACCGAACGGGGCATCGGACGGGGGTTGTGTGACCGACATTGTACGCCCTTTCGTTGGTGTGATCTTCGAGGATGCTATCGCTGCTTTGCTTTGCGGCGGCGGGGGTCCTCTGGGAGAGTCGTGCCGCTGCCGCGAACGCCGCGCTCGTGCCTTCCCGGCTCCTCGTCTATCTCGGCCTCGTCTACGTCGTCGTGTGCTGGGGACTCAACGTCGTGCTCGTCAAGAGCGCCATCTCGGTTTTCGATCCTCTGGCGTTTACCGCGCTCCGCTTTCTCGCGATGACGCCGCTGGCGTTCGGGCTGGTGTACGCCATGGGGGAGCGGATCGCCATCCGCAAACGGGACGTTCTGCCGCTGGTGCTGTGTGCCGCCTGCGGGTACGGCGTATACCAATATCTCTGGATCCTCGGCCTCGCGCACACCAGCGCGTTCGCCTCGTCCCTGTTCGGCGCGATGGCACCGATCTTCACGCTGATCATCGTCGCGCTGGCGGGACACGAGCGGATTCCCGGGGGCCGCTGGTTGGGCGCGGTTCTGGCGCTGGTCGGCGTCGCAATCTTCGAAGGCGCGTTCGCAGGCCACGTGACCTTCCAAAGCGGCGACGCGCTCTCGCTGCTGTCGTCGGTCTCGTTTGCCGGCTATAACGTGGCGACGTCGCGTCTGGTCGGCCGTTACTCCCCGACGTCACTGGTCGCCATCACGATGGCGATCGGCATGCTTATGATCCTCCCGGCCGGCATTCCGCGGCTGCTTCAGGCCGGCGTCGCGCATCTCGGCTGGCGCGTCTGGGGACCGTTCGCGTTCGCGGTGTTCTTTCCGATCGTGTTGACCTGGCCGGTTTGGAACTACGGGATCTCTCGAATCGGTGCGGCGCGCGCGGGCTTGTTCGGGTTCCTCGTGCCGCTGGTCGCCGGTCTCGCGAGCGTGTTCGTTCTCGGCTCGCGCTTCGAGCCGCATCAGCTATTGGGGGCGGTCGTTTGTATCGCCGGCATGACGCTTG
>DATJUC010000319.1:0-2959 GCA_035502675.1 Candidatus Acidiferrales bacterium
AGAGGAACGCGTAGAGGAACATCCACTGCGGCGCGGGGGCGATCGCAAATCCGATTGCGGCTGCGGTCATCGGGATGCCGGCTAATGCGGTAACCGTTTTACGCGGTGCGCGATCCGAAACGATGCCGAGGTAGATCGCCGATCCGATCGCTCCGAGCATGGTGCTGCCGGCGGCCAACGCGGTTCCGGCCGGCGCGTTATCCAGATGCAGAACGTCCCGGAAGTAAAACAGCACGTACTGCTGCAGCAGCTGCAGGCCGAAGAAAACGAGAAAGCGGGCCGCGAAGACGACGAAGAAATCGTGCCGGTCGCGCACGTGCGCGTGCGACGGCTGCGTCCACTCGACCTCGCGAATGAAGAGCAGGGTCGACGCGCAGAGCGCGACGACGACGGCAGCCCCCAGAAACGTGATCCGGGGGTCGGGTGCAACGCCGGCGATGCCCAGCCCGACGATGGTTCCGATCAGCGTGAGGCCGCCGCGCACCCCCGAGACTGCGCCCCACTGGGCGCGAGGTACGGTTTCCGGAAGCAGCGCCTGATACGCCGCCTGCGCCACGTTCGAGCCCGCAACCGAAAGAACGTACAGCGCCGCGAACGACCACAAGGTGTGCGCGACGGTGGCAATCAGAACGAGTGCGAGGACGTTGATCGCCAACCCGGCGGCGACGAACGTGCGCCGCTGTCCTCCGCCCCGCCGCAGATGGTCGGAGAACCAGCCGGCCAACGGTGGAACCAGCATCGCCGCAAAGCCGGTGGCGCTGCCGATGATCGACGTGACCATGACGTAGGTGTGAGGCGCGAGAACCAGGACGGCGGCGGGAACGGCGATCGTCAGGAGCGCGGCGTCTTGGAACGCGAACGGTACCCACAGCGCGTTGACGATTATCCACGAGCCGATCTCGCGCAGCCGAGACGTTTGCGTTGCCAAACGCCGTGCCTTACTGTTGCTTGACCGCGTCGATCAGCACGACGCCGCGTCCGCCGTAATCGCGCAGCTCGTCGAGTCCGGCGACGGCCGCGCCGATCGGCGTGTCGGGATCGGTGAGCTCGGTGACCGTGAATCCGGTCTGCTTCTTGGCCTGCGCGTCGATCGTATCGCGCAGCTCCGACGGCAGCAAACGAAACTTTCCGATCATACGCAGCATCGGTCCGGCCTTGTCGTCCAGGGCTGAAGGGTCGACCGCCAGCACGGCGACGCCGTGACGCTTTCCGTTCTCGACGCCCTCGAAGACGTCGAAATCGATGCCGAGCTCGCGCGTGTGCGTGCGAACCGCCTCGACGCCGTTACCGGTCGTTGCCGGCTGGTATCCGGCCGGCGGGTGCGCTTCCAGATCGCGCAGCCACGATTCTAAGCTCGGCATCAATGCTTGCGTCCCCGCCACCACGTCGTGTCCGTCGTAGGTCCCGGCGCCCTGCGTCAATATCGCGTCGTCGCCCGCACCGGGGCGCGACCGGATCGTTTGGGTCCACGCACGCGACGACAGCACCTCGGCGCCGTCGAACAGCGGGAAATCGATCGAGTTGGTCGCAGCGGGAGACGCCTTGCCCGCGTTGCTTCCGGATCCGCCCGAGCAAGCCGCGAACGCGAAGAGTACGGCCGAGGCAATCCCGGCGAGCCGCGTTGACTTCATGACCGGCAAGCGGATTCGAGGAGAAGGCGCGCCGCCCCCCGTAGCCTTCCGGCCATGACCTTCGACGAGTTCTGGCCGCGCTATCTGCGGGCGCACCGCGACCGGCGTACCCGCGCCTGCCACGTAGCGGGTACGCTGGCCGGCACCGCTCTGGCATTGAGCGGCCTCGTCACGCGCAAACCGTGGCTGGTGGGAGCCGGCCTGGTCGCCGGGTACGGCCCGGCTTGGTTTTCGCATGCGTTCATCGAGCGCAACCGGCCGGAGACCTTCTCCGCGCCGATCGCATCGCTGCGCGCCGACTACGCGATGGCGTGGCACGTGCTGCGCGGAACGATCGGCGAGCAGTACGCCAGGATCGAGACGCGCGCGTGAGGCTTCCCCGCACGGCGCTGGCGGCGGTTGCGGCGCTGGCTTTGCTCGGGCTGCAGCCGCACTCCCCGGTGTTCGTCGATCCCTCGCAGCCGATCACGGTCGATCCCGGCGACGACTTCTTCATCGCGCTGGCCTCCAACCAGACCACCGGCTATGCCTGGACGCAAACGCTCGGCGACGGAAAAGTGCTGGCATACGAAGGGAACGTCTACCAGCCGCCGTTCCAAGCAGCGATCGGCGCCGGCGGCCAGCAGATCTTCATCTATCACGCCAATCGAACCGGTTCGACCACCATCACCTTTGCCTACACGCGGTCGTTCGAGCCCGGCTCGCCGCCCGCGAAGACCGCGGCGTTCGGCGTTACCGTCCGATGAACGAACCGCTCTCGTACGGCTCCTACCTGCGGGTCGACGAGCTGCTGGATCTGCAGCATCCGCTCTCGCAGCCGCAGCATCACGACGAGATGCTGTTCATCGTCATCCATCAGGTCTACGAACTGTGGTTCAAGCAGGTGCTTCACGAGCTGGAAGCGGCGATGGCGGCGATGGATCGCGACGACTTGCTGCGGGTCGCCAAGCAATTTCGCCGGATTCACACGATTCAACGTTTGCTCGAGCAGCAGGTCGACATCCTCGAGACGATGTCGCCGCAAGAGTTCAATCAGTTTCGCGACAATCTCAATCCGGCGAGCGGTTTTCAGTCGATTCAGTTTCGCGAGGTGGAGTTTCTCGCCGGCGTGCGCCGCACCGAAACGATGAAGCACATCGAACTCAACGACGCGCAGCGGGCGCGGCTCGAGCGGCGTTTGAACGAACCCTCGCTCTACGATCGCCTCAAGGAACTTCTCGCGCGCCGCGGCTTCGCGGTATCGACGCCCGAAGAAGTCGTCGCGAGCATGCGCACCATTTACCAGCACGAGAAAGAGTACTACGACCTGCACCTGCTGCTCGAAGACC
>DATJUC010000320.1:0-4794 GCA_035502675.1 Candidatus Acidiferrales bacterium
CGTCGGGATCGTTGAACGAGCCCCAGCAGCCCAGGAGCACGCGCCGCTGGCCGACCTGCTCGTAGCCGGGCAAGGCTTCGTAGAAGAAATCGAACAAGTCGTCGTGCAGCGGCACGCAGCGCTTCATGAACTCGACGTAGCGCACCAAGCGCGAAAGATAGTCGGTGAAGAGCTGGACGGTGGCCACCGTTCCGACGCCGCCCGCGTAGAGCGTCGACGGATGTACGTGGCGGCCTTCCATCAGGCAGAACATCTCGCGCGTGTAACGGCTGGTGACGAGCGCTTCGCGGTAGAAGTCGCCTTCCAGCGGGTTGAGCGCGGTCATGATGTCGGCGATGGTCGCATAGCCGTGATCGGCCGCGTGGGGGGCCGCCGTCTTCTTGGCTTTCTCCCAAACGCCGGGGTTGGTCTCCTGCACCATTTTCGCGCAGAAGTCGACGCCGACGAGATTCTCTTGGAAGATGTTGTGATCGAACATGTACTCGGCGGCTTCGCCGAGGTTGACGATCCACTCGGCCAGGTGCGGCGGCTTCACCTTGAAGGCCATGTTCTGCGTGTAAACCGAGCAGGTGCAGTGATTGTCTCCGCAGATGCCGCAGATTCGGCTGGTGATGAAGTGGGCGTCGCGCGGATCCTTGCCCTTCATGAAGATGCTGTAGCCGCGGAAGACCGACGACGTGCTCCAGCACTGCGCGACTCGTTTAGCGTTGAAGTCGATCTTCGTATAGATTCCGAGGCTGCCGACGATGCGGGTGATCGGATCCCACGACATCTCGACCAGACGGCCGGAGCCCGACTCTTGCGTTCCACGCGGAACGTCTTTGATGGCCATAGCTGCTCCTTTACGACGTTACCAGCGCGGGTGGTAACCGGTGGTCAATTGTCTGCCGCGGTGACGCCACTTGGGTTCCTTGTTGACGGTGGCGTTGGTGAAATTACGCAGGGAACGGATGACGTTTCCGTACATGCCGCTGGCCGCGGTCGAAAGCTTCGCGCCGGGCGGCTCGTCCATGAACGGCATGAACTTGTCGGGAAAGCCCGGCATCGTGCAGCCGATGCAAATGCCGCCGACGTTGGGACAGCCTCCGACGCCGCCCATCCATCCGCGTTTGGGAACGTTGCAGTTGACGACGGGTCCCCAGCACCCGATCTTGACCAGACACTTGGGCGATCCGTACTCGTCGGCGAACTCGCCTTGCTCGTAATAACCGGCGCGGTCGCAGCCTTCGTGCACGGTCGCGCCGAACAGCCACTTGGGACGCAGCTCGTCGTCGAGCGGAATCATCGGCGCCAAGCCGACGGCCTGCCACAACAGATAGAGAATCGTCTCGGAGAGGTTGTCGGGCTGAATCGGACAGCCGGGCACGCAGACGATCGGAATGCCGGCTTTGGAACGCCAATCCCAGCCGAGATAATCCGGAAGACCCATCGCTCCGGTGGGATTGCCTTGCATCGCGTGAATGCCGCCGTAGGTCGCGCACGTTCCGACCGCCATTACGGCGAGCGCCTTGGGAGCGAGATAATCGATCCAATCGCTCAGCGTCATCGGCTGATCGCTTCCCGGCTTGTTGCCGAAGCCGGTCCAGTAGCCTTCTTTCTTTATTTCCTCGTTGGCGATCGAGCCTTCGATCACCAAAACGAAGGGATCGAGTTTTCCCTCGCCGGCGTCGAAGAACGCCTTGAGGAACTCGGCACCGCCCAGACTGTACTCGATGAGCGGCCAATAGAATCGTACGCGCGGCAATCCGGGCAACGCGCGTAACGCGAGATCCTCGATCGACGGCTGGGTCGCCGCGGTCAGCGCGACGGAATCCCCGTCGCAGCTCAAGCCTGCCGGTATCCAGAGAACGTTGACGAGGACGTCGGTTGGATCGTTTGCCATGGCGTATTCCTCCGATCGGGCACGCCGGCTCAGCGTCGACACGCTGACGTTGGTACGAACAGTATGCGCCGTGATATAACTAGATTGCAATAAATGAGAGCATGCTTTTTAGCGCACTATCCGATTTATCACAAATAACGAAATATCGACGAAAGCAAACGAGAGCCGGTTCGAACGGCAGGCGTTCGAAAAATTGCAACCGAGCATATGCCTGGACGAAGCAATTGCACGAATTATCAATAGCGATGAGCCTCCTCGACGAGGTCGGCCAAGCCGCCGCGCGACAAGGCGCGACCCGCGTGTTGAAGGTACGCTTGCGCGTCGGGGAGCTGTCGAGCGTGGTCAACGACGCACTGCAATTCGCCTGGGAGTTGGCAAGCGCGCCGACCGTCGCCGCCGGTTCGGTGCTCGAAATCGAGCGCGTCGCGGTACGCGTCTACTGCCCGGCCTGCCGCGGGATGCGCGAACCACGCTCGGCGAACTTTCTCGTCTGCTCGGCGTGCGGCACGCCGGCGCCGGAGATCGTGAACGGGCGGGAACTCTTGCTGGTCGCAATGGAGGTGGAAGATGGCGATCCGGGTGGTCGAAGTGCAGCGGTCGATCCTCAAGAAGAACTCGACCCTGGCGCTGGATCTGCGCCGGCGCTTTCGCGAGCGGGGAACGTTCGTTTGTAACTTGCTTTCGAGCCCGGGTGCCGGCAAGACGACGCTGCTCGAGGAGACGCTGCGGCGGCTGGCGGCCCGGTGGAGCGTGGCGGCGCTGGTCGGCGACCAAGCCACCGACAACGACGCCGGCCGGCTGGCGCGCAGCGGCGCGCCGATCCGGCAGATCACCACGGGGACGGAGTGCCGTCTCGACGCCATTATGATCGAGAAAGCGCTCGACGGGTGGAATCTGCCCGAGCGGCTCGACTTTCTGGCGATCGAGAACGTCGGAAACCTCATCTGTCCGGCGGAATACGATCTCGGCGAGGATCGGCGCGTCGTGCTGTTTTCGGTTACCGAAGGCGAGGACAAACCACTGAAGTATCCGCTCGCGTTCAATACCGCCGACGTCGTCGTCATATCGAAGATCGATCTCGCGAAGGCTACCGGCTTCCGGCGGGACGAGGCCCTGGCAAACGTCGAGCGGGTAAATCCGGGGGTGGCGCTGATAGAGCTCTCGACCCGCACCGGTGAAGGTATGGATCAGTGGACGCAGTTCGTGGAACGGCATATCGCGGCCAAACGCGCGCCGGCGTAATCGCGCTTTTCGCGGTCCTGGCGGCGATCAACGGCGCCGCTTGGGTCGCGCTGTTCGCCGCGGCGCACAAGTTCGCGCTGCTGCTGCCGCTCGGCATCACGGCGTACGTGCTGGGGCTGCGGCACGCCGTCGACCCGGATCACATCGCCGCCATCGACGGAACGACGCGCAAACTGCTGCACGAAGGCAAGCCCGCTCAGACGGTCGGCTTCTTTTTCTCGCTGGGCCACTCCACGATCGTCTTCGTGCTGAGTCTGCTGCTGGCGGCCTTCGGGTCGGCGCTCAAGACGCACTTTCCCTCGCTGCAGACAGCGGGCGCGCTGTTCGGCACCGGCGTCTCGGCCCTCTTTCTCATCGCGATCGCGGCCGCCAACTGCGTCGTGCTGTTCGAGATCTTGCGCGGAAAGCAGCCGGTCGACGCCGGCTTTCCGGGCGGCGGTTTTCTGGTGCGACTGCTTCGCCCGGCGCTGCGCACGGTCAAGAGCGCGCCGCAGATGTATCCGGTCGGCGTGCTGTTCGGCTTGGGTTTCGACACGGCAACCGAAGTCGCGCTGCTCGGCATCTCGGCGGCCTCGGCGGCCGGCGGAATGCCGATGGCGTACATTTTGATCTTACCGTGGCTCTTTACCGCGGGAATGTCGCTGGTCGACAGCCTCGAAGGCGTTGCCATGCTGGGCGCGTACGGCTGGGCCGACGTTCAGCCCGCCCGCAAGCTCGTCTACAATCTCAACATGACGGTGCTGACGATTGCGATCGCGCTGTTCGTGGCGGTGGCCGAGAGCGCCGATGCGATGGGCGCGCATCTGGCGTTTTCGATGACGTCGATGGGCTACGGCATCATGGCGATCTTCGGCGCGAACGTCGCGACGACCGCGGTTTATTTCCGGCTGCGACGCCGGGGCTAACGCGACCGCCTCCGATCCGCCGGAGGTCGTGGGCGTTCGGTTAAGATGTGGTAAGATAGGTAAGTAATCACATGCGTAACCGGTTCGGCCCCATCGCCCTCTGCGCCGCACTCGCGTTCGCCGCGCTGGCGACGGCGTCTGCAGGCGCCGAGGCCGCCCCGCGCGTCACCGTCGTTCAGGGCGGCGTCGAGGTGCAGCAACCGAGCGGCGCGCAGTCACCCGCAATCGCCAACGCCCCGCTTCCTCTGGGAGCGTACGTAACGACCTCTCCGAACGCACGCGCCGAAGTCGAGTTCGACGCAGCCGCAATGCTGCGGCTCGCAGGCGGGGTGCAAGCGCGCTTCGACAACGAAGCGGGCGGGCGCCACGTTGAGTTGGCCGCCGGCACCGTCGAGATCGCGATTCTCGGCAACGGCGCGGGAACGGTCGAAGTCGACACACCGTCGGTCACGGTTCGAGCGAAGGCTCCGGGCGCGTATCGCGTGACGGTGGCGCCCAACGGCGCGACCTACGTGACCTCACGCCGCGGAACCAGCGAGATCGTTACACCCACCCGCCGGATCGCGCTCGATCCGGGCAAGACGATGGTTGCCACCGGCGCCGCCGCCAACCCGCAGATCTCGTACATTTCGGAAGTCGGTTACGACGCGTTCGATCAGTTCAACGACGACCGCGACGCGGCGGTGGCTCAATCGGCCGAGCAGCAGAGCTCGAGCGTGGCCTCCGGCGGCGACGACGTGTGGACGTACGGGCCGTCGGTCGTCG
>DATJUC010000321.1:0-8283 GCA_035502675.1 Candidatus Acidiferrales bacterium
GCGCGACCGTGCCGGCATCTCACCGGCTTCCCGCGCAAGACCTTGATGGAGAGTCTTTATCGCCCGGCGAAGAGTCTCCTGGAATGCACGCCGTCTTCGCTCTGCTCTTGGCCCTCGTCGCCGCACATCAGCGCGTCGTGACGCTGGTTCCGTCGTTCGCCGACGATCTCTATGCGATCGGCGGCGGCGCCGACGTGGTCGGCGTGTCGTCGTATACCGATGCGGCCGGCGCACGGGGAGTGCCGCGGGTGGCCGATTTCGTCAGCATCGACGCCGAGCGCATCGTCGCGCTGCGTCCCGACGCGGTGGTCGGAATTCCTTCGCAAGCGCGTCTGGTCTTGCCGTTGCAGCGCGCCGGCATTCGGGTCGTGCTGCTGCGGGACGACGCTTATGCAGACATTTTCGAAGACATTCGCGCGTTGGGCGAACTGACCGGCCGGCAAGCGCAGGCCGCGGCGCTCGTCCGGCGTCTGCAGCGGGAGACCGCGCAGCTTCAGGCGCGCGCCCGAAAGCTTCCGCGCCGTCCGTCGGTTTTCGTCGTGCTCGGCGTCGATCCGATCTGGACGGCCGGATCCGATTCGTACATCGCGACGTTGATTCAGCTGGCCGGAGGCCGCAACGCGGCCGCCGGTTTTCGCGGCCCGTACGGAGAATACAGCGCCGAGGCGCTGGTGCGCGATCGGCCCGATGCGATCGTCACCGATCCGGCCGTCGGTCTCGGCGCAGTCTTGACGCGCGAGCCGTGGCGCAGCTTGACCGCCGTGCGCGAGGCGCACGTGTATGCCGTAACGCCGGCCGCAATACTCGAACGGCCGGGACCGTCTTACAACGAGGGTATCCGTTGGCTACTCGCACGATTGACGCCGCTCGCCGCGCGCCCTTAAGCGCGCGGGCGCTGGTCGTCGCCGTCGAGACGCGCGCTTCGGCGGCGACGCTCGCGCCGGAGTTGGCCGAGTTCGAAGCGCTTGCGGAGGCTGCCGGCGCGCGCGTGCTGGACCGAATCGTTCAGAAGCGCGAAGCGCTGGATCCGGCGACGCTGGTCGGCAGCGGCAAAGCCCGCGAGATTGCCGAGCGCGCGAAGGAGCTCGGAGCCGGTCTGCTGCTCGTTCTCAACGATTTGCGTCCGCGCCAGCGCAAGAATCTCGAGAAGATCGTACCGATTCCGATCGTCGACCGCACCATGCTCATTCTGGACGTGTTCGCACGCCACGCTCGCAGCCGCGAAGGAAAACTCCAAGTCGAGCTGGCGCAGCTGCGCTATCGCCAATCCAACTTGATCGGGGTGGGAGCGGACCTTTCGCGGCTGGGCGGCGGCATCGGCACGCGAGGACCCGGCGAAACCAAACTCGAGGTCGATCGGCGGCGAATACAGGAACGCATCTCGGTGTTGCGCCGCCAGCTCGAGGACGTGCGCCGGCAGCGCGGCATACGGCGTGCCGCCCCGCACCGCGAGCCCTTGATCGCGCTCGTCGGCTACACCAACGTCGGCAAGTCGTCGTTGCTCAACGCTTTGGCGCGCAGCGACGCGTTCGTCGCCGATCAGCCGTTCGCAACGCTGGATCCGACGATCCGCCGGGCCTATCTCGGGCCGGCGAACTACGCGCGGATCGCCGATACGGTCGGCTTCGTTACCGATCTCCCCAAGGATCTCGTAAGCGCCTTTCGCGCGACCCTGGAGGAGCTGCGGGAGGCGGACGCGCTGGTCCACGTCATCGACGCGAGCAATCCCGATTGGCCGCGTCAGCGAGCGGCCGTCGAACAGCTGCTCGGTGAGTTGGAGCTGGACGCGAAGCCGCGAATCGTCGCCTTCAATAAAATCGACGTAGCCGGAACGGCGTTGCCGTCCGAACGCGGCGCGCTTTACGTCAGCGCCGCAACCGGCGCGGGACTCGACGACGTTCGCCGGGCACTGCTCGCGATCGCGTCGCGCCGCGCGAAGCAGCGGGATCGAGCCGCTCGATGAGCCGTTGGGGTTCGGCGGGCTGCGCCGTGCTGGCCGCGGCGTTGACCGTTTTGCCGGCGTGCACGCGAAACTCGGACGACGCGTTCGTCGCCCAAACGCGCCGGATCAGGCCCTCGGTGGTTTTGCTCACGATGAGGATTCCGCCCGAGAACAAGCGCGACGGCTACGACGACGCTTACGCGTCCGGGTTCGTGGTCGCTTCCGGAAATTGGGGGAGCGACGTCTTGACCGTGCAGCACGCCATCGAGGATGCGTGGGACCTCTCGATTACGGTGAATAATCGCGCGCGTGCCCGGGCCTGGGTGGTGGCATCGAACGCCGACATGGACGTAGCGCTCTTACGAACGCGGCGTCCGAATCTTCCGCCGATTGCGCTCGGGTCGTCGGCCCATTTGAACGACCAGCTCGGACGCGAAGTCGGGTTGCTCGGCTATCCCGTTCCCGACGATTTCGACGACGAAGGTCTGGGTCTGGCGACGTCGATCGACTCCGGAGTGCTGTCGTCGGTGCGGGCCGGTGCGCTCGAAGTGACGCTGTCGATCGTTCCGGGAGAATCCGGGGCGCCGGTCTTCATCGCCGACACCGGAGAGGTGGTCGGGCTCGCGGAGTCGCGGTTCGACGAGGAGCGCAGCATCGGATTCGCGCTTCCCATCGACGACGCGAAGCGATTTCTCCATCGAGTCGACGCCGCCCACGGATTCTAGAACGGTTCGAACGTACTGCTGCGCCATCTGCAGACGGGCGTTCAGCTGCGGAAGAATTGCCGCGGCCGTGGTGCGCAGCCGCGGGTATTTGCCCCCGTCCGGGACGTTCGCGCGACGTACGCCGGTCAGTGCGCCTTCCCGGCAAGCTCGGAACGGTCGCCGATCCACTGCAGCGGCGGAATTAGAAACAACGATGCGATCGCGTTCAAATGCGGCGCGTAAGTCGCGCGCAGCTCGCTGAATCGTTGCCACGCGAGCGTGCGATCGCGAACCGTGTATCCGGCGTTGGCGAGGCGTTCGCACGCGTGATCGAATTCGCTGCGTTCGACCAGCGGAGCGCCTCCTGCGACGGAGGCCCGGTAGTACTTCGAAAGGTCGAGGGCTGCGTGGCGCCCGACGTTATAGAGAATGCGTGCCTGTCCGGAAGGAACGCCGTCGATCGCGGTCATGAGCAGCGTCGCCGCGTCGAGCAGCGTTCCCAGCGTGCCGACCCACGATTGGTAGTCGTGGCTCGAGCGAAAGTAACCCAGAATCGGATACGCGAGATGCGTCTCCATCAACATCGCCGTCCAGAGCTGAGCGTCGAAGAAGAGCGCGGGCAGACCGTCGACGGTCTGCGAATGGCCGGCGATTGCCAACAGCCCCACGCCCGACGGCGGCGCCCCGGCTCGCGCGCCGATGCCGACGACGAAGGCCTCGCGCGTCTGAAACGAACCGAAGAGCGCGAATAGATAGGCGGTCGTAACGGAAAACAGCACCAAGCCGTTGACCGCGGCGCAAACCGAAAAGAACCGCGTTGCGGCGTTGCGTCCGACGAAATCGCCGAAGCCGATCGTCGTCAGCGTCGTTCCCGCAAAATACGTCGCCGCGCCTAGCGACCGGACCGGCGGCGCGAGTCCGCTGCGCAGTCCGTAGAAGATGACGCCGTAACCAACGATCAGCATGCCCGCCCACGAGAGAACGGCGGCGGTCAGGGCGAACGGCGCGAAGATCGCCAAAAAGTCTTCGCGGCGGTCGTCGTCGCCCGCGTAGAGCTGCAGCGCCACCTTCGGCCAGGCGTACCACATCAAGCGCCGCAAGTTGAAGCTCAAGCGATAGCGGTTTCCCACCGCTCTCGGCACGATCACCGACTGAAACACGTCGTTGAGTACCCACAGAACGAGGACGCCGCCGAGCGCGACCCAGAGCCAGTCGAACGACATTGCGGCGAAGCCTTCGACGCGGCGGGGCGCTAAGCCGTTTGGGGTCGAATGAGCGCCTGCGCATGGGAGTCGTCTTCGTCACGGGGCCGGTACGCTCGGGAAAGAGCGCGTTTGCCGTCGCGCTCGCAAACCGCTCGGGGCGCGACGTGACGTACGTCGCCACCGCAGCGGCCGAGCCGGAGGACGCCGAATGGCGAGCGCGTTTGACCCGGCATCTCCGCGACCGTCCGGCATCGTGGCGCACGGTCGAGACGGCCGGGATGCCGCATCGAGAGCAACTGCGTCTGGTGCGCGAAGCACCGGCCGCGTCGTGCCTGCTGGTCGACGCGCTCGGAACGTGGATGGCGGCCCGCATCGGCAGCCGGATCGAGCTGCTCGAAGTCGACTACGCGGTCATGGAAGACCGCATCGATCGCGAGGCGGCCGAGTTCGTCGACGCGCTGCTGGACTCTCCGGCGCACGTCATCGTCGTGAGCGAACAGATCGGCTGGGACGTTGTTCCGGTCGCTCCGTCGGCGAGACTTTTTCGCGACGCGATCGGGCGGATGGCGCAGCGTCTGGCCAGACGCGCCGAGCGAATCTATCTCGTCGTTGCCGGATACGCCGTCGATCTGCGCGCGGTGGGAACTCCGATCGACGTCGAGGGCGGCGCGTGAGCGACGCTCTTCTATTAATTACCTTTCTCAGCGTGGTGGCGATCTTGACCGTGCTCGCCAAACGCGCGCGCATCCCGTACCCGATCGCGTTCGTTTTCGGCGGCGTCGCGCTGGCTTTCAGCCGCCACCTGCCGCATCCGCACTTCGACCCGGAGATCGTGCTCTTGCTGGTCTTGCCGCCGCTGCTCTACAGCGCGGCATGGTCGACCGACTGGGTTCAACTCAAGCGCAGTTGGCGAATGGTGAGTTTGCTCGCCGTCGGCCTGGTGATATTCACCACCGTCGTGGTCGCGGCGTTCCTTCACGCGGCGATGCCGGGATTCAGCTGGGCGCTGGCTTTCACGCTCGGCGCCATCGTGTCGCCGCCCGACGCGGTCGCCGCCGAAGCGGTCTTCGAGCGACTCGCGATTCCGCGCCGCATCGCAGCCATCATCACGGGCGAATGCCTGCTCAACGACGCCACCGCGCTGGTCACCTACCGCTTCGCGCTGGCTGCATTGGTCTCGGGCGCGTTCTCGCTCGCGCGCGCCGGAATCGATTTCATCGTCGTTTCCGTGGGGGGCGTGTTGGTCGGAGTGGCGATCGCCTTGGCGATCGAGGGCATCTTACGGTACGTCTCTCGCCACGACCTCGACGACGCGACGCTGGCCAGCGTCGTGCTCCTGATCGCGCCGTTCGCCGCGTACGTGCCGGCCGAAGCGGTGCACGTTTCCGGCGTACTCGGCGCCGTTTCGGCCGGGCTCGTGCTCAGCCGCCGTTCGGCGCTCTTTATCGACTCCGAGACCCGCGTCATCGGGTCGTCGGTGTGGCGGCTGTTGACGTTCGTTCTCAACGGCTTGGCGTTTCTGCTGATCGGTCTTCAGCTGCCGGTCATCGTCGCCGAGCTGGTACCCCGGGTGGGAATCGACGCGCTGTTCGGCCTCGCGTTGAGCGTGCTCGTCATTGCGGTCCGGTTCGCGTGGGTCTTTCCGGCGACGTACCTGCCGCGCATGTTCGACCGGAGGCTGCGTGAAAGCGAGCCCGCTCCGACGTGGCAAGGCGTCACGGTCGTCTCTTGGGCCGGCATGCGCGGAATCGTCTCGCTGGCGGCCGCGCTCGCGTTGCCGTACACGCTCGGAGACGAGCCCTTTCCGCAACGCAGCATTGCGATTTTTCTGACGTTCAGCGTGATTTTCGTGACGCTCGTCGGACAGGGCTTGACGCTGGGTCCGCTGGTCGAGTGGCTGGGCGTTGCCGAGACGAGCAAGAATCAGCAGGCCGAGACGCGCGTGCGGATCCGGGCGCTCGAGGCGGCCATCGCGCGCCTCCGGGAGCTCCAGGAAGACGAGGCTACCGGTACTGCGAAGGCCGAAGCGGCCAGCCGCGTCATGGAAGAGTACGAGCACCGCATCGGCGTGCTGCACGGCCGGGCGAATCCGGAGGTGAGCGACGAGGACCGCGAGATTCTGGCGGACCGTACGGTCGCGCGCGAAGCGCTCGCGGCCGAGCGGCGCGCCATCGTTCACATGCGCTCGTCGGGCGAGCTGCCCGACGCGGTCTTTCGTTCGATCGAGTACGACCTCGATCTCGCAGCACTACAGTTGAGTTAAGGCGACGCCGAAGGCACCGGCGCGGCCGAAGCGGCCGGCGCCGGCGAAGCCGCACTCGCCGACGGTGCGGTACTGGCAGACGGGGCCGTGGCCGCTGCCGGTGACGCGCTCGCCCCGGGCGCCGCACTCGATGGTGCGGCCGGAGTGACGGCTTCCGAGGGTGCCGGCGTGGCGGGGGCCGGCGTCGGCGGAGGCGCGAGCGTCGGCTGACCCTCCGGATGAATCGTCGGCACCAAACGAATGTAGCCGACCGATTCGCCACGGTCTTTTCTGACGGTGACGTCGGCACTTGCGGTCACGTACCCCGGTGCGCGAGCCACGACCGTTTGGTCGCCGACCGGAACGCGCTGCAACGTGAAGGCCCCCTTCGGGTCGGCGGTCGTCGTATAGAGCGAGCCGACGGCGACCAAGGCACTAGGAATCGGCTGATTCGTCATCGCGTCGAGAATCCGGCCGGTAACTTGACCGTAATCCTGCACGCCCACGACGTTGGCAGGCGGCGAGCAGGCGTCGCCTAGCGCAAAGAGTACGATCGTCGCGAGCACCAGATATCGCATGCCTCAAATGTACGCGAACGCGCCGGGAACTCCCGGGCAAGCGAGCCGGTCGCCAGGTAAACCCGAACGCTTGTGAAAACCTTCACAAGGCCATGAGCCCGTACGGACCGGTCGCGATTTACCTCTGCGTCGCGCTAGCGGCAGCAGTGCTTTTTACGGTGTTGCCCGGTTTGATCGCTCGCCGGAAACCGAACCCCGCGAAGCTCGAAGCCTACGAGTGCGGCGTCGAACCGACGTCCTCGGTTTCGGGACGATTCCCGGTCCGTTTTTACCTGGTCGCGATGCTTTTCGTCGTCTTCGACGTCGAAGCGGCCTCGTTTTATCCGTGGGCGGTCCAAATGCACGCCCTGCGGGTTTACGGCCTCCTCGAGATGGTCGTCTTCATCGTCGTCTTGGCAATCGGCTACGCCTACGTCTGGAAGAAGGGCGGTCTGGCGTGGAGGTAGGTCCGGGGCATTTTCTGCTGGCACGGCTCGACGACGTTGCGCGCTGGGCGCAGAGCTCGTCGGTCTGGCCGCTCACCATGGGACTGGCATGCTGCGCGATCGAGATGATGACGGTGACGTCGGCCGAGTACGATATCGCGCGACTGGGATCGGAAGTCTTCCGCAGTTCGCCGCGGCAGGCCGATCTCATGATCGTCTCGGGACGCGTCGCTCAGAAGATGGCTCCGGTCGTCAAGCGTCTCTACGATCAAATGGCCGATCCGAAATGGGTGATCTCGATGGGCGCGTGCGCGAGCTCGGGCGGTATGTTCGACAACTACGCGATCGTGCAAGGCATCGATACCGTCATCCCGGTCGACGTCTACGTTCCGGGCTGCCCCCCGACCCCGGACGGATTGCTTTACGGCGTCAACTTGATTCAACAGCAGATCCGCGAGGGTGGCCGCGGCGGCATCCTCGCCCGCTCGTAACCGGAGAACTCCTGGATGCCTAGTACGCAGACGCCGCCGCTGGCGGGTGCCGCGGTCGATCCGACGAGCCTGCGACCGGCGATCGACGACGCTTCGATCGAGCGCGTCGAGCCGGAGGGATTGCGCACGCGCGCCGAAGCGCTGCGAGACGAAGGCTTCACGCTGCTCGACGTCGGCGCCGCGGACTATCCGCAGCGCGATCCGCGCTTCGACGTGGTCTACCATTTCTTGAAACTGCCGGCGCGCCGCGCGGGGCTCGCCGAAGTCGGCACGCCGCAGCGCCTCCGGTTGCTGTGCGGCGTGGGCGGCGAACTCCCGCATCTGTCCACGCTCATGGATTTGTGGAAGTCGGCCGACTGGGCCGAACGCGAAGTCTTCGACCTGTTCGGCATCGTCTTCGACGGCCACGCCGACCTGCGGCGCATTCAGATGCCTCAGGATTGGGAAGGCTACCCGCTGCGCAAGGACTATCCGCTGCGGGGTCCGGCCAGGGAGCGCGCGCCGCGACCGGCTTTTGCGCTCAAGAGTAACGTCCAAGCCGGTACGCCCCCCTCGGGGCGCACGCTGGCGGCGCTGCAAGAGCAGGTCAAGCGCGCGCGCGAGGAAGGCGCATGAGCCTTTCCGCAACGCCGCTCACGCCGGAGATCGTCAAGCAAGAAGGCAACGCGATGGTGCTGTCGATGGGACCGCAGCACC
>DATJUC010000322.1:0-4576 GCA_035502675.1 Candidatus Acidiferrales bacterium
CCGTTTTCGTGGAAGTCCCAAACGACGCGGTTGACGCCGGCGACGTTGGTGACGTAGGGAACGTCTTTCCCGGCGACCTTGTGCGTGCCGCTGATGCTGCGAATCACGCGGCCGGTCGAATCGAGAATCTCGACCGCGGGCGCGGACTTCTGGGGCTTGGCTTGATAGAAGTCGACGATCGCGCCTTCGGGCGGATTCTGCCCGGCGAAGTCGGTATACGTGCCTTCGTCGTTCGAATGGTAATGGTACTCGTACGACGTGCGCATCGGGAAGAGCATCACGCCCGCCCGCTCGGCGTCGCCAAGCTGCTGGATCGGCGTGATGTCGTCCACGATCCAGGCGGCGCGGCCGTGCGTCGCGATGACGAGATCGTTGAACGTCGCCTGCGGACGGATGTCACGCACCGACACCGGCGGCAGATTGTTGTTGAACTGCTGCCAGTGCGAGCCGCCGTCGAACGAAACCCACATGCTCTGCTCGAGCCCGGCGTAGACGATCTGCGAGTTCTTGGCGTCGGGGCGAATCGTACGGACGTACTGGTCGCGCGGGAATCCGGCCGCGATCGGCGTCCAGGTCTTGCCGTAGTCGTGCGTTACGTAAGCATACGGCGCGTAGTCGCCGACCAGGTGATTGTCGGCCATGGCGTACGCGGTTCCGGCAACCAACGCGGAAGGTGCGACGGTTTCGATGCGCGCGAACTGCGGAGTGCCCGGCGGTGTGACGTCGTGCCAGCTGGCGCCGCCGTCTTGCGAGAGCTGCACCAGCCCGTCGTCGGTCCCCACCCAGATCTCGCCCTTGGTCACCGGCGAGCCTTCGATGTCGAGGATCGTGTCGGAGTATTCTGCGCCCGAAACGTCTTTGGCCAGCGGTCCGCCCGAGGGCTGCTGGTGCTCCTTGAGATTGCGCGTCAAATCCGGGCTGATGACCGTCCAATGCTGGCCGCGATCGGTGCTCTGAAAGACGACGTTGCCGCCGTACCAGACGATGTGGCCGTCCCACGGGGCGAAGCCGATCGGACTGTCCCAATTGAAGCGATACCGTGCTTTGCCGACGTCGAACGGTCCGACGAAGCTGCTCGGGTAGGCACGGTACGGCGAGACCAGCTGCGTGATTTCGGTCTTGCGGTCGAACACCGCGACCACGCCGTCTTCGAGGTCGGCCCAAATGTAGCGCGGATCGACCGGGTCGGGAACCGTCCACTCCCCGTCGCCGCCGATCACGTCGATCCAGTGGCGGTTCAAGATGCCGCCGGAATCGAGCGAGTTCGACGGTCCGCAGAAGCCGTTGTTGTCTTGCAGCGCCACGCACAGCGTGTACGGGTTCTCGTCGGAGAGTCCGACGTGGTAGATCTGTCCGATCGCGAGGTTGCGCGAGAACGACCACGCCTTGCCGCCGTTGGTCGTCAGCGCGTAACCGCCGTCTTCACCGACCATGATGCGCTGGGAGTCGTTGGGCGCGATCCAGATCGCGTGGTAGTCGACGTGCACGCCGTGCGCGATCGCCTCGAACTTCTTCCCGCCGTCTTTGCTCTCGGCGAGCATCTCCGAGACCGCGTACACGTGGTCGGGATTGCTCGGATCGACCGCGATGTGGCTGAAGTAGAACGGGCGCTGGTCGACCAGCGTGTCGTTGGAGATCATCTTCCAAGTCGCGCCCGCGTCGTCGGAACGCCACAGGATTCCGCCTTTGGCTTCGATCAGCGCGTACACGCGGCGCGGATCGCTGGGCGCAACGGCGAGCCCGATGCGGCCGGTCAGGCCTTCCGGCAAACCGTGTCCGGTCAGCCGCTTCCAGGTTTTTCCGCCGTCGGTCGATTTGTAGAGACCGTCGTCCGGGCCGCCGCTGGTGAACGTCCACGGCACGCGCCGGAAATGCCACATGCCGGCGTAGACCACGCGCGGATCTTTGGGATCCATCGCGAGATCGCTGCCGCCGCTGGCCGGGCTGACGTAGAGCGACTTGTCCCACGTCCGTCCGCCGTCGAACGTAACGTAGACGCCGCGATCCGTCGAGTCCTTGAACGGATCGCCGAGCGCGGCGACGACCACGTGGCGCGAGTCGCGCGGATCGATGGCGATGCGCGCGATGTGACGGGTTTCGCGCAAGCCCATGTCGACCCACGTCTTGCCGCCGTCGGTCGTCCGGTAAATGCCGTCGCCGTAACTGACGTCGTTGCGCGGATTGGCCTCGCCGGTTCCGGCCCACACGACGTTCTGGTTGGTGGGATCGATCGCGACGGCGCCGATCGCCGGCGCCGAGATCTTGTCGAAGACCGGCTGCCAGGTCGCGCCGCCGTCGTCGGATTTCCAAACGCCGCCGCCGGCGGTTCCGATGTAGTAGAGTTGATCGTTCTGGGGCGTGCCGGCGACCGCGGCGACCCGTCCGCCCGAGAGCGCCGGGCCGACGGAACGCCACTTCACGTTCGCCCACGGCAGTGCCGGCGTCGACGCCGCCAATACGATCGCCGCAAATGCGGCGATCACGGCTGCACCTCCGAAGTCGCCGGCAGCGGCTTCATGCCGGCCGCTTTAAGGGCGGCGTCGACCGGCGGCAGCTGCGCGCGGACGAACGCGTTGTAGCGTCCGACGCCCGCGACGTACTCCGCGTTGACGCGGCGCAGCAGGCTCTCGACCATCGGCGTGATCAGCCCTTGCGCCGCCTGGTACGCGCCGAAGACGTCCTCGTGGAGTTGCCCTTCGTCCTCGGTGCCTTCGCCGCGCATGTTGACCGCCAGCGTTTTGAACAGCGCCGCTCTCGCGGTTTCGAGATCCGCGAGTTTGGCGGCCAACGCCGTGTTGTTGGCCTTCTTGGCGGCGTCGCTGGACGTCGCGATCGCTTTCTTGAGCGCGTCCATGTTGTTGAGCATCGTGTCGACTTGCGAGAGATAGCGCATCTGGCGAATGGCCGTGTCGTAGGTTTGCACGTACTCGGCTTGGGTGAACTGCGAGCGCGGATCGGGTTTGACCGCGAAGCGTTCGACGTAGGTACGGCCCTCGAGCGTCATGCGCACCGCGTACTGACCCGGCACGACGCTCGGTCCGTCGTCGGGACCTTGGAAGAACTCCATCGCGCCGGTCCACTTGACCGGACCGTTCACGTTGAAGTCCCACGTGTAATGATTCAAGCCGGCCTTGTTCGGAACGTACGGGACGTCCTTACCGGCGATCTTGTGCGTTCCCGAGATGCGGCGAATGACGTGGCCGCCGGCGTCGAGGATCTCGAGCACCGGCGCGGACTTCTGCACCGCGCGCTGATAATACGTAACGTTGACGCCGTACGGCGGGTTCGCCGCCGCATAGTCGGTGTAGATGCCCTCGTCGTTTTCGTGCAGAGTCCACTGGTAGGCGGTCTCGGGCGCAAACAGCCACGACCCGCGTCCGACGGCCTGCTGCAGCTGCTGCACCGGGTGCATGTCGTCCATGATGTAGGCGCTGCGTCCGTGCGTCGCGATCACGAGATCGTCGTATTGCGGCTGCATCCGAATGTCGTGCACCGAGACGGTCGGAAGATCGTTCTGGAACGATTGCCACGTGCGGCCCTGATCGAACGAGATCCACATTCCTTCTTCGGTTCCGAGATAGACGAGGTTGGGGTTGTGGATGTCGGGGCGGATCGAACGCGCCCACACGTTCGCCGGCAAGCCGTCGACGATCTTCGTCCAGGTCTTGCCGAAGTCGTGCGTGACGAACGCGTAGGGAGCGTTGTCGCCGCTGAAGTGCCCGTCGTTGACGGCGTACGCCGTGCCGTCGCGCAGCGTCGAGGGGGCGACGGTTTCGAAACGGCCGAACTCCGGCGCGCCCGGCGGCGTGACGTTGGCCCAGTGCCTTCCGCCGTCGCGCGTCAGCTGCACGAGTCCGTCGTCGGTGCCGACCCAGATCTCGCCTTTCGCGACCGTCGAGCCTTCGATGTCGAGGATGGTGTCGTTGTACTCGGCGCCGGAAACGTCGTTGGTGATGGGACCGCCCGCCGCTTGCTGGTGCGCTTTGATGTTGCGCGTCAGATCGGGGCTGATCACGGTCCACGACCGGCCGCGATCGGTCGTCTGGAAGACGACGTTGCCGCCGTACCAGCCGATGACTCCGTTGCCGGCCGTCCGCCACGGAGCGAACGCAATCGGCGACTCCCAGTTGAAACGGTACTTGCTGGTGGCCGGAACCCAGCTCTCCGAGCTGGTGAGATTGTACGGCTGCGCCGACCATCCGTCTTGCGTCACGCGATTGTAGATCGAGATCGCGCCGTCTTGCGAGTCCGACCAAATCCAGTTGGCGTCGTCGGGCTCGGGGATTCCCCACTGACCGTCGCCGCCCGAGGTCGCGATCCAATACTTGTTTTGGATGCCGGACGGATCCAGCGAGTTCGACGGTCCGCACCAGCCGTTGTTGTCTTGCAGGCCGACGCAGACCGTATACGGATTGTCGTTGCCCAAGCCGACGCGATAGATCTGCCCGATCGGCAGATTTCGCGAGAAGAACCAGTTCTGTCCGCCGTCGAGGGTCAGGATGTAGCCGCCGTCCTCGCCCATGATGATGCGCGAGCCGTCGTTGGGTGCGATCCAGATGGCGTGGAAGTCCGGGTG
>DATJUC010000323.1:0-19465 GCA_035502675.1 Candidatus Acidiferrales bacterium
CGCCTCGCCCGAAAACTCGACGATCAAACCGAGATATTCTTCGAACAGCGCGCGTACCCGGCGGTCGACCTCGCCCGTCTCGTCGTCTTCGTCGACGAAGTCTTCCTGTAAAACGTCGGCGTCCACGAGCAGGTAGGGTTCGCGTGCAACGATGGCGCTGATCTTGAAGCGCTCGCGTCCGATGGTCGAGATGAAATAGCGCCCGAACGGCAGCGACTGCACGTCGACGATCTCGGCGATCGAACCGATCTCGTGGGGCGTTACGTTCGGATCGCCGGCTTCGGCGCCTTCGGCTATCAGCGCGACGCCGAATCCCTCGCCGCTCTCCAAACACTCCGCGATCATTTGTTTGTAGCGCGACTCGAAGATGTGGAGATTCAAAACGGCGCCCGGGAAGAGTACCGCGTTGAGGGGGAACAGCCGCAGACGGCGCGTCATGAGGACGGCTTCACTTCGGGCAGGTCGGCTGGAGTTCCCCGCCAAGAGAGCCCTCGTGGATCAAACCTTGCGCTACTTGGAAAGCGCCCACCCGCCCCCGAATCCGTTGCTGCTGGAACTCGAACAGCACGGGCGTAAGGACGGCGTTCCGGTCGTTTCGCGCGAAACCGGACGGCTGCTCTCGACCATCGTGCACGGGATGCAGGCCAGCCGCATTTTGGAAGTCGGAACCGGCTACGGCTGCTCGACCCTCTGGATGGCGCTCGCGCAGCCGCGTCTAGGCAAGATTTGGACGATCGATCCCGATCCCGCGCGCACCGAGGTCGCGATGTCATATTTCAAGCGCGCCGGGGAAGACGATTACATCGAAATCTTCAACACGCCGACCCTCGAGCTGCTCGAGAACTTTCCTCACCGCAATCTGGATATCGTCTTCATCGACGCCGATCCGGTCGACTACCGCCGGTACCTCGACCTGGTCGTGCCGATGCTCAAGCTGTCGGGGCTGGTGATCGTCGACGACTGTTTGCTGGGCGGCCGCGTCGCCGCCGAGCCGGCTCGGGACGACGACCGCACGGTGCGGGCGATGCGCGAGTTCAACGCCTACTACCTCGCGCATAGAAATCTCGACGCCACCGTTCTCCCGCTGGGAAACGGCACGGGAATCGGCGCTCGCAAACAGTGACCGCGCCGATCGAGTTCAAACGCGCCATGCGGCACGTACCGACCGGTGTCACGGTCGTCACGAGCCTGCGTAACGGCGAACCGCGCGGCATGACGGTCAACGCGTTCGCCAGTGTCTCGGCCGACCCGCCGCAGCTCTTGATATGCATCAACCGCGAAGCGCGCAGCTACCTGTACATCGCGAGCTCGCTGATCTTCTGCCTCAACGTGCTGGCCGGCGATCAGCGCCACCTGGCGGAGCACTTTTCGGGCAAGGTGCGCGAACGGCAGTTCGAAGCGATTCCGTTCGACGTCGACGTCACCGGAGCGCCGGTTCTGCGCGGGACGATCGCCCACTTCGACTGCGAAGTGGTACAGGAGCATCACTCGGGCTCGCACTCGATCATGATCGGCCGCGTGGTTTCGTGCGGCGCGCGAACCGGCTCCCCGCTGGGATACTTCAACGCCGGCTTCCACGATTTCGGAATACGGGTGGACTGAGACGATCGTCGAGACGTTCGCGGTGGGACCGCTCTCGTGCAACTGCACGATCGTGGGCGACGAGGCTTCCGGCGAAGCGATCGTCGTCGACGGCGGCGACGGCGTCGACCGGGTCGTCGAGCGCTTGGAGCGCCTGCGGCTTCGCGCGACGCTGCTCGTGCACACCCACGCGCACATCGACCACATCTTCGATCTCGGCCGGCTCAAAGAGCTCACCGGCGCGCCCGGACTGCTGCACCCCGCCGACGTTCCGCTGTACGCAACCTTGCCGGTTCAGGCCGGCTGGATCGGCCTCTCGCACGCACCGCCGGTCGTCGCCATCGATGCGGACCTCCACGACGGCGACGTGCTGCGCGCCGGCGGCGTCCGTCTGGAAGTGCTCCACACGCCGGGTCACACGCCCGGCAGCGTCTGCTTCGCACTCTCGTCGGCCGGCCCGGAAACGCTTCTGCTGACGGGCGACACGCTCTTTGCCGGATCGATCGGCCGGTGGGATCTGGGCGGAACGTCGATGCAAGACATCGTCCGTTCGATCCACGCCAAGCTGATGCCGTTTCCGGACGCCACCGCTTGCGTGCCGGGGCATGGCCCGTTCACGACCGTAGGCATCGAGCGGGAGTCGAATCCATACCTGCGCTGACGCGCCGCCTCTTCGCCGGACTGGAGCTCGACGGTGCGACGCGCGACGGCT
This sequence comes from Candidatus Acidiferrales bacterium, assembly GCA_035502675.1. GTDB lineage: Bacteria > Vulcanimicrobiota > Vulcanimicrobiia > Vulcanimicrobiales > Vulcanimicrobiaceae > DATJUC01. The sequence goes on from DATJUC010000323.1 coordinate 2,294, forward strand.
GCGCGGGGGCGGCCGAGCGCCTGCAGCGCACCGGTTTTGCCGCCCGCTACGAAAGCGCCGACAACTACCACCTGACGCTCGCGTTTCTCGGAAACGTCGCCGCCGGGCGCTTCGCGCAAATGACCGCGGCCTTGCGCCGGGCCGCAAACGCCTGCGCGGCCTTCGAGATTTGCCTCGACAAGCTGGGCGCCTTTCCGCACGAGCGCAAACCGCGAATCGTTTTCGCCGGCGCGCGCCGGCAGGGGCCAAAGTTCGCAGCGATGGCGGCGACCGTCCGAGACGTATATCGCAGTGAAGGCTTTCGGCTCGAGGGCGACGCGATCGCTCACGTAACGATCGCACGCGTCAAGGACCCGAGACGCCCGCTTCCGCCGGTCGAGATCCAGCCGATTCGCTTCGCGGTGCGTTCGATCGCCTTGTTCGAGTCGGTTCTCGACCCGGAGCGCGGCTCGTCGCGCTACACCGTCGTGGAACGAGCCCCAGCCGCCGGCGCGGCGGCCGGCTAACGCAGCTTGATGAGCGGCTTTTCGCCGTTGCTCGCAACCGCCGGCTGCGGCGTCATCTGCGGCACGGGCTCGCGCACGGGCACCGCGGCGTAATCCGGAATCGCGCCGCCGGCGACCTTGCTGCGGTAATCGTCGAGCGCGACGTGGAGCGCCTCCAGCGCGCGCTCGGGATAGTCCTTCTTCTTCTCCGGATAGCCGCCCAGCTGAGCCTCGACGTCGGAAGCGGAGATCGCCGATGCTTGGTCGACCGTCTTTCCTTTGGCGAGATCGACGACCAAGCTGCACGTCGCGGTTCCGAAGCCGCAGCCGGTCGTGAAATACGAGATGTCCTCGATGACCGCGCCGGGACCGATCTTCAAGAAGAAATTGTACATGTCGCCGCACGAGTCGCTGAAATACTCGCCGCTCGCCGTTGGGTTTTCCATCGTGCGAAAACCGGTGCGTGCTTCGACCAATCGCTGAAATTTGGGAAAGTCCATCGTTCTCCTACGACGTTACCGGCGCGGCCGGCGGTTTCAGTTCGAAGCGGCATTCCTTACCGCCGTTTGCCAAAGATTCCGTCTGCCGGTACGAGCCGCCGATCCGATCCTCGATCACGTGATGGATCACGTGACACATTTCGGGATGTTCTTTCACGGCTTCGGAATACGGGCAGTTGTGTTCGCGCAGCTCGAAGCCGCCGTCGATCAGATTGAACTCGGCGACCACGCCGCTGTCGCGAAGCATTTCGGTGAGCTGCTCGACTTTGGCTTGCGGAGTGGGCGCGTTGATCCGGCGGCGCGCTCGCTCGACGGCGCGCTTGGAGAGGCCGTCGAAGATGCGCTCGACGGCCGGCGCGCCGAACTGGTCGCGGACCTCGCGCAGCACCGCGGTCAGCATCTTGTCGTAGCCCTGCGGAAACAACTTGCCCGCTTCCGGCGTCAGCGAGAACTCGAGCGTCGGCTTGGTGGGCCCGCGGCGCACGGCCTTCTCGACGACCAAGCCGTCGCGCTCGAGCAGAACGAGCTGCTGGCGAACGGCATTGGGTGAGAGCGCGAAGACCGCGGCGAGATCCGCCGCCGAGGCCGAACCGCGACGGCGCAGCTCGGTGACGATCTTCCCGCGGGTCGTACGGAAGAAGCGGTCGGCGTGCATCGTTGCCGGTATCGTATCACGGGGACGGTAGATAGTAAAGTTTTTCCTTGACTAACTGCGAGAGGCTCGGCTACGATAACACCGATGAGCACACAGCCAACCGCGAAAGGCCTGCGGATCGCCGGTCTAGAGTCCAGCGTCGCCGACAAGCCGATCCTGCGCGGGATCGATCTGACGGTCGAACCCGGGAAAGTCCACGCCCTGATGGGCCCGAACGGCAGCGGCAAGTCGACGCTCGCCTTTTCGCTGACCGGCCATCCTCAATACGCGGTGACGGCCGGCAGCGCAACGCTCGACGGCGAGGATGTGCTGGCCCTCTCCGCCGACAAGCGCGCCAAAGCCGGGCTCTTTCTGTCGTTTCAGTATCCGGCGGCGATCCCGGGCGTCAAGGTCGCCAACTTCCTCCATGCCGCCCGCCAAGCGGTGCGGCCGGGCAGCTTGCCGCCCGCGAAATTCCGCGCGCTTCTTTTGGAGAAGATGGAGCTGCTCGGCATGGACCCGGCGATGATGGGCCGCTACCTGAACGACGGTTTCTCGGGCGGCGAAAAAAAGCGCTTGGAAATGTTGCAGCTGGCGGTGCTCGCACCGAAGTACGCGATCCTCGACGAGACCGATTCGGGCCTGGACGTCGACGCGCTCAAGGCCGTCGGCGAGTCGATCGCCGCGCTGCGCGCGAGCGAGGAGGGCCGCGATACCGGTTTCTTGATCATCACGCACTATCCGCGGATCCTGGAATACGTGACGCCCGACGTCGTGCACGTCATGATCGACGGGCGCATCGTGATGACGGGCGCCGCCGAACTGGCGCATCGTATCGAACGCGAAGGCTACGATCGCATTCGCGAGGCGGCCGGCGCCATTGCTTAGCGTCGTCGCTCCGAGCGCCGGGCTCGCGGCGCGGCTCGCCGGATTCGATCCCAACGTTCTCGATGCCGGCCGCCGGCTGGCCGCCCTGGATCGGTTCTTTTCCGCGCGCAGCGGACGCGAAAAACCCGGCCGGTTTTGGCGCGTCGATCTCGAAGCGCAGGTCCCCGCGGCAGCGAGCGTCGATCCTTCCGCCGGCAGTGTGAGCATCGAAGGAGCCGCCGGACGCGCCGTCGTCTGCGACCTTGCAAGCGCCGCGCGCGAGCACGCCGGCCTGCTCTCCCGCGTTTTCGGCGCCACCGCCGCCGGAACGACCAAGTTCGGCGCGCTCGCGACGGCGTTTGCCGGGACAGGTGCGTTCGTCTATCTGCCGCCCGACTGCGCGTGCGACGATCCGATCGTCGTTCGCTACGCGATTCCCGGCGGCGCCAGCGTCTTTCCCTATACGCTCGTGCTCGCCGAGCGCGGTGCTCGGGCAACCATCGTCGAACGCCTTGAAGCCGGCGCGGAGTCGTTCGCGTGCGGCGTGACGGAGATCGTTACCGAAGAGAGCGCCGGCGTTACCTGCGCGTCGCTGCAAACGGCCGCGCCGGACGCTACCGTTCTGCAGACGCGCGCCGCGCGGCCGGGACGCGACGCCCGGGTATCGTGGGCCGTCGCCGAGCTCGGCGCGGGGCTGGCCGTTACCGACGTCTCGGTCGAAATCGAACGGCCCGGAGCCCAAGCCGCGCTCACCGCGCTCTTCTTCCCCAACGGAACGCAACACGTCGACGTCGCCAGCACGATGCGGCACGACGTCGGAGAGTCGGCCTCGGAGACGATCGTCAAATCGGCCGCGGTCGACCGCGGTCAAGCCCGCTACCTCGGAAACATCCGCATCGCCCACCACGCGCAAGGCAGTGACGCCAGCTTGCGGGACGACGCGCTGCTCCTTTCGAGCCGCGCGCACATCGACTCCGTGCCGGCGCTCGAGATCGCGGCCAACGACGTCAAAGCCTATCACGGCGCGACCGTCGGCGCGCTCGACGCCGATCAAATCTTCTACATGGAGAGCCGCGGCATCGGGCGGACGCAGGCGGAGCGCATGATCGCGCTCGGCTTCTTCGAGCCGGCCGTCGAGCGCTTTCCCACCGAGGCGCTGCGCGAAGAGCTCCGCCGCGCGCTCCAGTCGAAACTGCCGTGACGCCGCTGGTTCGTCCGCAGACGCCGCCGACCGACGCCAAGACGGCGGCGATCGTCGCCGACTTTCCGATTCTGGCGCGCCCGACGTCGCGCGGAAAGCGGCTCGTCTATCTCGATTCGGCCGCGACCTCGCAGAAGCCGCGCTCGGTCATCCAAACGCTGGTCGACTATTACGAGCAGTACAACGCCAACATCCATCGCGGGGTTTACGAGATCGCGGCGCGCGCGACCGACGCGTTCGAGGCGGCGCGCATCAAGCTGGCGCGATTCGTCAACGCCGACCCGCACGAGATCGTCTGGGTGCGCAATACCACCGAGGCGATCAATCTGGTGGCCTATGCGTGGGGCGGCGCGAACGTGCGCGAAGGCGACGCCATCCTGCTGAGCGAGCTGGAGCATCACTCCGACCTGGTGCCGTGGCAGATGCTCGCGCAGCGAACGGGAGCGAGTCTGCGCTACATCCCGGTCGACGAACGCGGCCGGCTGATCTTGGACGATCTCGACGACCTGCTCGACGGCGTGAAGATCGCGGCGATCGGGCACGTCAGCAACGCGTTGGGAACGATCGCCCCACTCGAACGGATCGTCGAGCGCGCTCACGCGGCCGGCGCCCTCGTCTTGGTCGATGGCGCGCAGGGCGCGCCGCATCTCGCGGTCGACGTTCGCGCGCTCGACGCCGACTTCTACACCTTCAGCGGTCACAAGATGCTCGGACCGACGGGAATCGGCGTTCTGTACGGCAAGCGCGCGCTGCTCGACGCCATGCCGCCCTTCGACTTCGGGGGCGACATGATCCGGCGCGTCACCTACGAGAAGACGACGTTCAACGAGCCGCCCTGGAAATTCGAAGCCGGCACGAGCAACATCGCCGACGCGATCGGATTCGGTGCGGCCGTCGACTATCTTAGCGAGGTCGGCATGGAGTGGGTGCGGGAGCACGAGCGCGTCTTGACGCGCTACGCGCTGATGCGGCTCGAAGAGTTCGAACCCCGCGGGCTGGCGATCTACGGTCCGCGCGATCCGGACGCCGTCTCGGGCGTCATTTCGTTCAACTTCGCGGACATCCACGCCCACGATCTGGCGTCGATCCTCGACACCGAGGGCGTTTGCGTTCGTGCCGGTCACCACTGCGCGATGCCGCTGATGGACAAGATGGGCTGGCCCGCAACCGCGCGCGCGTCCTTTTACGTCTACAATACCGGCGCCGACGTCGACGCGCTGATCGACGGCCTCGAAAAAGCCGCCCGCGTCTTCAAGCTGTAACCGGACCCGTATGGACGATTTTTACCGCGACTACATCCTGGAGCATTACCGCAACCCGCACAACTTCGGCACGCTCGAGCGGTTCGACGCGTCGGCCGAAGACCTCAATCCGCTTTGCGGCGACCAGATTCGCATGCAGCTCAAGGTCGACGACGGCGTCGTGACCGACGTCCGCTTTTCCGGCAAGGGCTGCGCGATTAGTCAGGCGTCGGCTTCGATGCTCACCGACGCGGTCAAGGGCATGAAACTCGAAGACGTCGCCACGCTCTCCAAAGACGCGGTCTTGGAAAACGTCGGCATCGACATCAGCCCGACGCGGATGAAGTGTGCGATGCTCGGACTGCGCGTCCTCAAAAGCGCCGCAATCGGCCAACTCGCCGGCTGGCCCGACGAGGAGTAGCGCGTTGCCGCCGGCGACGACGTTCGATACGATCGCACGGCTCGCCGGCGCGATCGTTCTGGCCTTCGCCGCAATCGCGGTCGTCAAGTCGCGTCATCGGGGCGCGCCGGCCCTGGTTGCGCGGGCGGTCGCCGGACTCGCACTCGGTTTCGCGGCGGTGTGGATCGTTTTTTGGGCGTTTCCGGATCCGGCCGCAGTCGGCACCGAGACGCTCTCGATCGTCGCGACGGTCGTCTTCGTCGCCGCCCTGGCGGCTGAAGAGCTGATCGGAAACGACGTTCGGCGCATGCTCGGATTGTAGCCGCGACAGGCGCGGCGGCGGCCGCCTCGAACGACTCGCCCGTGCGTCAGCAGCAACCGCAAACCCGCCGGATTTCGCCGCCGGAATGGCACGCGCTCGCCCGCGAGCCCGAGTTCGTTTCGCTGCAGAAAGCGCGCCGGCGGTTCGTCCTTCCCGCAACCGCCTTCTTCATCGTCTACTATCTCGCGCTCCCGATTTCGGTGGGCTTCGCTCCCCAGGTCATGAGCCGGGCCGTGGTCGGGCCGCTGACGCTGGCCTACGCGTTCGCGCTGTCGCAGTTTGCGATGGCCTGGATTCTGCTGGCGGCCTATCTGTGGCGGGCCCGCAGCTTCGACCTCATGGCGGCGCGCATCCGCCACCGCGAAACCCACGAGCTGCGAACGTGAGAACCCAAGAGACCGTCGTGATGTTTGCGATCTTCGTCGGCATCACGCTGGTGGTCACGTGGTGGGCGTCGGGCCAGAGCATGACCAGCCGCGGCTTCTATACCGCGCACCGGCGCATCGGAGGTCTTCAGAACGGCTGGGCGATCGCCGGGGACTACATGTCCGCGGCATCCTTTCTCGGGATCACCGGACTGATCGCGTTCTACGGTTACGACGGCTTCATGTATTCGGTGGGCTGGCTGGTCGCCTATCTGACGGTGCTCTTTCTGGTCGCCGAGCAGTTCCGCAATGCCGGCAAATACACCATGGCGGATCTCATTTCTTTCCGCCTGCGCGGCCGCGGCGTTCGCGCCATCGCGGCGGTGTCGACGCTGGCGATCACCTTGTTTTACATGATCGCACAGATGGTGGGCGGCGGCGCGCTCGTCAATCTGCTCTTCCCGCAGTTCGGCGAGCCGTTTGCCATCGCCGGCGTCGGAATTCTCATGCTGGTGTACGTGCTCTTCGGCGGAATGCTTGCGACGACGTGGGTGCAAATCATCAAAGCCGGCTTGCTGCTGGCCGCGGCGCTCGGGTTGTCGCTGATGGTGATCGCGCACTTCGGATACTCGCTGACGGCCTTCTTGCAGGCGTCGACTGCCGTACCGATCGGGGGAAAGCCGACGAACCTGCTCGAGCCGGGCCTGCTCTTTCACGGCCGCCTAGGAGCGATCAATTTGGTGTCGCTGGGCTTGGCGCTGGTGCTCGGAACGGCGGGCCTGCCGCACATTTTGATGCGGTTCTTCACGGTGCCCTCGGCCAAAGCGGCGCGCACGTCGGTGGCTTGGGCGATGGTGCTGATCGGCGCGTTCTATCTGACGACCTCGTTCATCGGTTTGGGAGCGGCCACGATCGTCGGCCGGGAACACATCGGCCGCCGGCTCTATGCGGGTCAAGCGATCGTCTACATCGCGCATCACCCCCAGCAGCAGGTGCAGCTGAACGCCGGCCTCGCCCGCAACGGCTACGTCGTCCCTCAGCAAGACAGCAATTTGGCGGTGCCGCTGCTCGCGTCCAACTTGGGCGGTCCCAGCGACGGACCGCTGCTGACCGCGTTCGTCTCGGCCGTCGCGTTCGCCACGATCCTGGCGGTCGTCGCGGGTCTCACGATCACCGCCTCCTCTGCCTTCGCGCACGACATCTGGTTCAATCTCGTACGCAACGGCTCGGGCGACGAAGCGGAACACGTTTTCGTGGCGCGCGCGACCGCGCTGGGCGTCGGCCTCGCGGCCATCCTTCTCTCGATCGCGCTGAGAGGGTTCAACGTTGCGTTTCTGGTCGGCCTGGCGTTTGCAGTTGCGGCCAGCGCCAACGTTCCGGCAATTCTGCTCTCGCTGTGGTGGCGGCGCTTCACGCGGACGGGCGCCATCGCGGGCATGCTTTGCGGGCTGATCTCTTCGCTGGCTTTGATCGCCGTGAGTCCGGTCGCGATGGGCGCGCACGCGATCTTCCCGCTCGAGAATCCCGGAATCGTCTCGATTCCGATCGGCTTCCTCGGCGCCGTGCTCGGCACGCTCGGCGCACGCGACCGCGACTCGGAGGAAATGTTCGATCAGCTCCGCGTCCGCGCTACCACCGGTCTGGGCGCAGAGGTTTGAACCGCTACTGCACCTTGATGGCGAAGTGATCGCCGATCTGCAGTCCGCCCGCTCCGGGCTCGACGGTAAAGGTGATGTAATACTCTCCGGAAGACGTCGCCACGTCGGCCGTCACCTTGTATTGCTGCGCGGCCGTGCTTTTCGAGTCGATCGACAAGATCCGCGCGCTCGAATCCATGAACGGTTCGTTGGGAAGGCCGTGCATCAGATACGACGTCGCCGTCGACTTGTCGCCCCGCGCCAACGCCCCTAAATAGGAGCGCACGACCGACGCGGCCTGATCCGAGCCGGACGGCTGGTAGTTGGGGGCGGGCGTGGTTGCCGACGCCAGCGTTGCGGCGGCGGCCGGCGTCGAGGCGGGAGCGGCGCGATGCGGCGGCGGCGTGACGTACACGACGGCGCGCGCGGGGACGACCGGCCCCGCCGTCGCTCGTGCGACGGCCGCCGATGGTTTCGCCGACGGCGTCGCGGCGAGCGTCGGCGACGGCGCGGGCGAGGGCGAGTGACTCGCTCGCACGGCGGGCGAGTGCGTCGCGCGCGGCGTGGGCTTGGGCGAGAGGGCAGCCGTCGGCCGGGGTGACGGTTGCGGAAACGGCGTCGCCGGAAGTGCGGCGGCCGTGGCCGAGCTTTGCGGCGACGCTTGCGCCACGCTGCGCGCGCGCGATCCGCCGAAGACGTGCGCGAGCGCGCCTCCGAGTAAGAGCCCGGCGAAGATGACGACCAGCACGAGGGGGAAGAGCGGCAAGCCGCCGCCGCTGGGAGGTTCTTCGGTCGACCGTCGGCGGCGCGGAGCCTCGTTCACGTGACGCGCGCGAGGCGTTCGGCAATCGCGCTGCACAAGGCCGGCGGCAGCGTCCCGGCGAGGTCGGGATGGCGCTCGACGAACGCGACCGTCGCTTCTTTCAACACGCCGCCGTTCGAGCGCACGTAGTCGAGATACGCGCTCACGGCGCGTTCGTCGCGCGCTTCGATGCCGGCGATCGTGGTCCCGGCCCCTTCGACGGCGTCCTCGGACGACTCACCGCGATCGCGAAACGCCTCGAACGTCGACTCGACGAAAGCCGAAAATGCGTGCGGCGGCATGGTCGACAGTTCTCGCGCGAACGCGGCTGCGAGGTCGGACTCGTCCATTTTTGCGACGAGTCTCTCGACGGTTTCCACCAGTACGCCGGCCGGCACGTTCCCGAGATGGGACATTGCTCGCATACGGTTAGCCTCGGCGGCAGGCAGCTCCTCGATGCAGCAGAAATTGGGGTGCGTGATACGCGTCCGGGTACCGCTGGATCTCCACGCCGTCGCCGCCGACGGCGCGGGCACCTTCGCGCTGGCGACGCCGTTGCGCGTGCGCGAGCTGCTCGCGTTGGCCGTCCGCGAAGCCATCGGCGCGCGCGCGCCTCACGACAAGTTCCAACGCAGCGTTCACCGGACGCTCGCCGGACTCGCGGCGGGAGATTTCACCCTCGACATCGACGGACGCACGTTTTCCGACGCCGAGGACGTCGTGGTGTGCGAAGGAACCGCGCAGGTGCGATTCTTCGTCGCCAAGCTCCGCCGAGCGGGAGCCCGGCGTTAGGACGCACGCTTCGCTGCTCGCCCTGGTCGGGCAAGCCTACCGACTCGTCATCGCCCGTTTCGCCTTCTACGCCGCCGCCGTCGCGGTCGCGATAGCGCTGCAGGCGATTGCGGCGTTCGCGGTACGGGTTCCGCACGCGCTCGACTACGCGATACCGGTGGTCTTGCCGCTGCTCACGACCTTGGTCTACGCCTTTGCGAACAACGACGCGAGCGAAACTCCCCAGGCCGCGCGACCGGTATGGGAACGCTTTCTGGAGCGCGCGTGGGCGGTCATCGTGATCGATTTCCTCGGCACGTACCTGACGTCCGTCGGCTTGGCCGGTACGATGTCGAACGACGTCGCTGCGGCGATCGTCGGAATCGTCGCGACCATCGTGGCGATCTTGATCGTTTTTGCGGACGTCGCCGCAACCGTCGACGACGACCCGGCCGTCTGGTCGCTGCTGCCGCGCTCGATCTCCAAGAGCGCGCGCGCGGTGACCCGGCCCAAGGTCCTGGCTCGCGCCGTCGCGCTCTACGCGCTGGGCCTGCTGGTATTCGCCGTGCAAGAGTCGATCGTTCTGCTCCTGACCAACGCGCACGCCGCCAACGTCGAATTCTGGTCCGAAGTTCCGCTCCAGACGGTCGCCACGGTGCCCCTCGCAGCATTGACGCTGGTCGTCTATCGCGATGCCGCGATAACGGCGGGGCTTGACCGGGCAAAACGAAATTGAGATTTTAAACGAGAGAACTCTTCGCGAGGTACAGGAGCCGCCATTTCCAGCCCGCGGGCAAGCATTGCCCTTTTAATTGCCGTCGCGCTCTTGGTGACGTCACGCAGCGCATGGAGCGATCAGCAGTACGTAATGACCGGCCAGGACGTCTACGAGATCGGAACGCCCGGGACGATCTCTCGCGTCGTCTACTCCGGAACGCAGCGGTTGACCGTCGAACGACAAGGCAAGCAGGCCACGTACGACGCTCAGGCGCGCTACCGGCGCAGCGGTGACGACGGAGCCTCCGACGTTCACGCGCGTTTCATCCAGGAGCTGATGCCGAACGGTTCGTTCCAAGACCGGCTCGACGAAGACCCGGATTTTCTGACGATCCTCAATCAGCCGTTCGCCGTGCAGCTCGATCCGACCACGATGCGGGATCTCCGCGCGCTGCGGCGTCCGGTACCGTTCGACGCGACGTCTCCGCTGGGCGGCGAAGCCGTGCTGCGCGGGTACCTGCGGCCGGCGCCGAGCGGTCCGGTCGACGGACGGCCCGCGGTTGCGGTACGGTTCGAAGCCGAGGGACCGATGACCGGCCCGCTGCCCGACCGCAGCGAAGCGGTGATATCCGGACGGATGCGAATGGACGGAAGCGCGTATTACGCGACGCAGGGCGCGATGCTGCTGGCGCTCGACGCAACGCTCACCATCGTCGCCGGCTTGCGCGAGGACCAGCACGCGATCCCGGTGCGGATCGTGTATCAGCGCTTCATCCGCGCGTCCAACGCGGTCTCGCCGAGCCCGGCGCCGGTTAGTACGCTCCGACCAACTCCACTTCCAACGGATGGCGGAACGGCACCTCGCGAAACTCCGTGAGCGGCGTGAACGCCAAATGGTTTTGGTGGCAATCGATCAGCATCTCGATGCCGCGCTTCACGCAACCCGTCTCCTCGACGTACTTCGCGAGCTTCTTGCGAAAGTACGCCCGCGGATCGCGCAAGACTTTTGCGTAGTACGGATCCTCGGTCAGACCCTCGGACTTGACGCCTTCCCTAGGCACCAGCCACACGAACAACGGATCCTCGTTTTGACGGTAACCGATGAGCGCCAGCGGAATGGCGCGTGCCGAATCGAGGTTCGGCAAGAAACTGCACATCGTATACGCATCGAACGTGATCTCGGTCGGAACGATGGCTTGCTGCATCGGTGATCCTCTCCTCTGCGTCGGCTCCCCTCGCCTAAAGGGACAAACAAAAAACCGCTTCGTCGTCGTCTGCGGGCGAAGCGGTTCGAGTTTGCCGGCCGGGGGGCCGGAGCGAAAGCGGCATGCATCAGAAGTTTCCCGTTCGGCAGCCGGTACCTTCGCAGGCGGTCCTCAGGATTTTTCCCGCTGGCCGTGAAACCAGGGGCGAGCAGCGGTGGTCCGAGACACTGTATGAGCGCGCTCGCACCACTCCTGCGGGGAGAGTACGTGCCTTCTGGGGTTCCGCCGGCGAACGCCGGCGCCAGCCGGCCGACTGCCGGACCCGCGCCGAGTGTCCAAAGCTTCGACCGGATCGTCGACGACTACCAGCGGCGTCTCTACGGCTTCGCATTGCGCATGACGGGCAACCGGGAGGACGCCGAGGAGATCGTACAGGACGCGTTCGTTCGCGCCTATCGCGCGCTCGGCAAGATGTCCGAAGAGCAGCGGGCCGAGCTGCGCCTTCAGCCGTGGCTCTACACGATCACGCTCAACGTGACGCGCAACCGCTTGCGCAGCAAGCGCCCGGCCAACGTCGCGCTCGACGCATTGGCCGATCCGGACGCGCTGCTGCGCGGATCGACCGACGGCCCCCTGCGCCCGGAAACCATCGTCGAACAAAACACCGAAGTCGCGCTCGTCGAGCGCGCCCTGCTCCAGCTCCCGATGCACCTCCGCGCCGCGGCGACGCTGCGGTTCATCGAGGGCCGCAGCCATCCCGAAATCGCCGAGATTCTTCATCAGCCGATCGGAACGGTGAAGTCGCACGTGCACCGTGCGGTGCGCATTCTGCGCCGAATCCTAGGCCCGCAAATCGGGCGATTTTCCCCCGAAGGAGCTTCTTTGCATGCGTTGTCGTGACGTCGAAGCGTTATGGGACGAAATCCGCGACGAATGCACGCGGTCGCTAAAGGAAACCGTCCAGACTCACTTACGTGCCTGTCCCCCCTGCCAAGAGCTGTACGAAGAATACGAAGGCGTCGCCTATTGCCTCTCGTGTTTGCCGCAGCCCGAGCCGTCCTGCAACCTTGCGAAGAAGGTCGTCGAGCACATCGCCACGCTCAAGGGGAAGACCCGCTCGCCGATCGCTCTGGCGTCGGTCGCGACCCCGATCGGCCGGATCCACGTCGGGTTCAAAGAGAGCCGGATCGCCTACATCGGCATCGACACCGGCGAACCGATCGAATCGGTCCGCGCGCGCGTCGAGCAGCGGCTGCGGCGGCCGGTCCTGATGGGCGAGGCGCCGGCGTGGCTGAGCGAGACGCTCGACCGGTTCTTCGCGACGTGGACGGTCGACGATGCCAGCGTCGACATCAGCGATTTGACGCCGTTCGAGCAGGCTGCGCTCCGCGCTACCGCTCAGATACCGCCCGGCGAGGTTCGTTCGTACGCGTGGGTGGCGACGCAGATCGGAAGACCGCGCGCCGCGCGAGCCGTCGGCCGCGTCATGGCGCGAAACCCGCTGCCGCTGCTCTTTCCTTGCCACCGCGTCGTCGACTCGTCGGGTGCGTTGCACAACTACTATTACGGCCTCGACATGAAAGCGCGGCTGCTCGCGATGGAGGGCTACAGGGAACCCTAAGTGCGAAGCCAACCTAAGCGAAGGTGGCTAAGCGCGTCCTTATCGCCGGTTTCGAACCATATGGCGGCGATAAGATCAACCCCAGCGAACTCGTCGCCCGCAGCTTAGAGGGGCGCCTGATAGCAGGCCGCCCGATTTCCGTTCGCGTCCTGCCGGCCGAGACCCGAACGCTGCGCGAACGCTTGGAGCGCAGCCTCTTGGAAGAGGATCCGGACGTCGTCGTCGCTCTGGGCCAGTTCGCCGGAAGGACCGCCATAGCTCTGGAACGCGTCGCCGTGAACGTCCTGGATTTCGACCATCCCGACGGCGCCGGCGTCATGCGCAAAGGCGACGTCATCTCGCGCGGCGGACCCGACGCCCGCCTTTCCAACGTGCCCTTCGAACGCGTGATCGACGCGTGGCACGCCAACGCGGTTCCGGGCTACGTCTCAAATTCGGCCGGGACGTTTTTGGGTAACCAAGTGCTTTACGAGCTGCTCGGCTTGACCGAAAGCGCCGCCCCGCCGGTCATCGCCGGCCTGGTCCAGCTGCCGCTGCTGCCCGCGCAGGCCATCCTGGCGGGTGCCGAAATGAGCCCGTCGATGAGTTACGAGCTGATGAAAAAGGGCATCGAAATTCTCGTCGAAACGGTGGTGCCTTGGGTCGACCAGCGCGGCTTCGAACCGGCGCCTCCAAGCCAAGAGAAAGGCCGCCGCCAAATGTGGATCCCGCGAGGAGTAAAGGAAGTAGAACGCTGAGCGACCCACGCATAACCGTCATTCCGGACGTTCACGGACACGCCAAGGGAGAGCACCGGCCGTTCGCCGAGGAGCGGCCGATTGCGTATTCGCCCCGCATGCTGTTCCTGTGGTTCTACCACGCGTGCCGCCGCGGCGCCCCGCGCTTCATGATGGTCGCCGACCACATCAACTACCTCACGTTCGAGGACCCGGGCGCGGTCAACACCGTGCGGCGGGCGCTCAAGCTCGCCCACGCCGGCGACTTATACGGCGCCGCCGAAACGGCCGGGGTCGACCTCGCCCACGCGGCCGTGGTCTCGGACGGATTACGCCGCGGCATGCGCTTTTCGATCGGCGCCGAGGTCGACAACGACCCGCGCGCCCGCCCCGACGCGCAGAACATCGTCGACGCGATGCGCCCGGACGGGATCGTGCGGACGGTGCATTTCGTCACCATCGACCACCCCGAGAAGGGGACCGACTGGCAGTGGCCGTTCGACAACGACGAATTCGCGCAGCTGCACGAGAGCGTTCCGGCGGACAAGCTCTGGGAGCTCTACACGGCCAAGCTCTTCGACGATCTCGAAAAGCTGCCGGCGCACGTCGCCGGTCACTTCTATTCGCCGGCGGCCTGCGGACGCTGGCCGGATCCCCAGACGCTGGAACGCTACGAAGATCGCCTGCTCGATATCTGTCACGCGCGCGGGCTGGCCGTCGAAATCAACACGCGGTTCCTCTATCGCGAAACGTCCGACGAGGCCAGGCAGGCATTGCTGGACGCCAACGCGCGGCTGATCCGCAAAGCCAAGCAGCGCGGCGTCGGTATTGCGATCGGTTCCGACGCGCACAGCCCGAAGGATCAGGGCGGCGGATTCGGCGAGATTCTGAAGCTGCTCGACGACGCGAAGATCAACGAGATCGTGTTCCCGGTCGGCGGCCGGCTGGCGCGCGTGGCCTTGCGCGCTACCCGCGAGCACCTCGAAGCGCACGCCAAGACCCGCGAACCCTCGGCGCCCGGCAGCAGCATTACCGGATTCAGCCGCGCCGAGTTGGGTCTGCCCGAAGAGGCCGAAGCTCCGCATCGCGAGGGCGGCCGCGCCGGGCGCGAAACCGGACCCAAGAAACGCGCCGCCGACGCAACCCGGCCGGCCGCCAAGGCCGGCTCGCGCCGCACTCCGGAATCGTCGACGTCGTCGGGCAAAGCAAAAGCCGCTCGCGAAGCCTCCGTGAAGCCGCCGCCTGCAGCCAAGCCGCCTTCCGCTAAGGCCGCGGCTGCGAATAAGGCCGCGGCTGCGAATAAGGCCGCGGCCGCGAACAAGGCTGCAGCTTCGAAGAAAGCCGTTGCCGCAAGTAAGCCCGCGGTCAAGCCGAAAGCGGCCGCAGCGCCGGTCAAGAGCGCCAAGCCGGCGAAACCGCCGGCCAAGAAAACGACCGCTGCTTCTGCCGCTCCCGTCGCTGCCAAAGCGCGCAAGCCGGCGAAAGCCGTGTCCCGGCCCGCGCGTAAAGCCGCGGCGGCCAAGCCCGTCGCCAAGAAAAAAGCGCCGGCCAAGAAACTCGCGGCGCCGAAGAAGTCGGTCTCCAAGCACGCGCCGAAGGCCAGAAAACTCGCGGTCCGTCCGGTCGCGAAGGCGGCCGCCAAAAAAGCGGTCAAGAAAGCCGCGAAGTCACCGAACAAAGGATCGGCGGCCAAAAAGAAAACCGCGGCCAGGCGCCGCTGAGGAGAGTGCCCCATGGCGGACATCCGTCGCATCCGCAACATCGCTTTCGTCGGATCCCATCACGGCGGTAAGACCACTCTCGTCGAGGCGCTGCTCGCGCTCACCGGAGCCATCGGCCGGCGCGGCTCAGTTGCCGACGGAACGACGGTGACCGATCACGAGCCCGAAGACGTCGCGCACGTTCAGTCGACCTCGGTCGGCTTCGCACACACGACCGCCGACGACGTCGACATCACCATTGCGGACTGCCCGGGATTCATCGATTTCTTCGAAGAGACCAAGGCGGCGCTTTCGGGCGTCGACGCGGCCGTGATCGTCATCGAAGCCGATCCCGCGCGCGTCGTTCAGACCCAAGGCATTCTCGACTATCTGGAAGCCAAACGGATGCCGCACTTGTTCGTGATCAACAAGATGGACCGGCCCGGCGCGGACTTTGCCGGAACGCTGGCGGCACTGCAGTCCGCGTACGGACGCCACGTCGTCGCCGAGCAATGGCCGCTGGGCGCGGCGGAGCAGTTTCGCGGCTACGTCGACCTCGCCGAGATGAAAGCGCGCACGCCGGCGCCGGGCGGCGGCATGGCCGAGCGCGAAGAAGCCATTCCGGGCGACGCGCACGGCGCGGTGCAGCAGGCGCACGGCGAGCTGCTCGAGGCGATGGCCGATTTCGACGACCACTTGATGGAGGAACTGCTCGAAGGAATCGAACCGCCGCTGGACGAGATCGAGCGCGACCTCTGCAGCGAGTGCTCGCACGACCAGATCGTCCCGGTGCTTCTCACCTCTGCCGTCTCGGGAATCGGGGTACCCGCGCTGCTGCGCGCGATCGAAAAGTGGTTCCCTTCTCCCGCGGACGCACCGCACGTCGATGCCGAAGGCCGTCCGATCGCACCCGACCCCGGCGCTCCGGTGGTCGCTTCGGTCGTCAAGACGTTCGTCAATCCGCAGAGCGGCAAACTCTCCATCGTTCGCATTCTCTCCGGTACGATCAAGTCCGACGCCACGCTCACCGACGTCACGCGGGACGGCGAGAAGGTGCGGCTCGGGGGTCTCTATCGCTTACAAGGGAAGAAGCAAGAGGCAATTCCCGAAGCCGGGCCGGGCTCGATCGTCGCGCTCGCGCGGCTGGAAAGCGTAGCTACCGGCGACACGCTGACGTCGAACGGTCATAAGGTTTTGCTTCCCCGCGGGTCGGTCTCCGAGCCGGTTTTTGCCGTTGCGGTCAAGCCGAAGGAGCGCATCGACGAGGCCAAGATCTCTCAGATGCTCGCGCGCATCGTCGACGAGGACCCGTCGCTGCGGCTGCAGCGTGCCGACATCACGCACGAGCTCCTGTTGCTGGGCGGCGGAGAACAGCACGTCTCGATCGCCGTCGAGCGGCTGGCGCGCAAGTACAAGGTCGAAGTCGAGATCGCGCCGCCGACGATTCCGTACACGCAAACGATTACCAACGGTACGGAGATCCACTCGCGATACAAGCATCAGACCGGCGGTCACGGTCAGTTCGGCGACGTTTGGCTGCGCTTCGAGCCGCGCGAGCGCGGCAGCGGCGTGACGTTCGAAGAGAAGATCGTCGGCGGTGTGGTTCCGCGCCAGTTCATTCCGGCGGTGGAAAAAGGCGTGCGCGAAGCGCTGCTCCACGGGCCCGGCGGACATCCGGTCACCGACCTGCACGTAACGCTCTACGACGGGCAATATCACGACGTCGACTCGAGCGAGCAATCCTTCAAGACGGCAGCCGGCATGGGCGTGCGCGACGCGCTGCCCAAGTGTAACCCGGTGGTACTCGAGCCGATCGTTCGCGTCGAAGTTTTGGTGCCGGCCTCGTACACCTCGACCGTCATCCAGCAGCTCACCGGCAAACGCGGACAGATTCTCGGCATGAACCCCGCCACCGACCGGCCCGGCTGGGATCTCGTCGAAGCCTTCGTTCCGCAAGTCGAGCTCGCGCGGTACATCACCGAGCTGCG
>DATJUC010000324.1:0-11459 GCA_035502675.1 Candidatus Acidiferrales bacterium
CGCGTGGCGATCGCACAGGTGCTGGGTTTACCGCTCTCCCGTTTTTGGGCGTTCGCGCCGGCACCCGGCAGCGTCACCTCGATGCGGTGCGCCGAGCGCGGCTGGGGTCTGGTCCGCCTGGGCGAAACCGGAGGCTGAGCGAAGCTCGAGTCGAAGCTGCTCGGCCTGATGCGCTATGAGGTCGCGGTGGTCGGATTGGGCGGCATGGGTGCTGCGGCTTTGGCGCACCTTGCGGGTCGCGGCGTTGAGGCCATCGGTATCGAGCGGTATCCGCGTTCGGCTCCGGGCGGTGCCTCGTGCGGTGAGACCCGCATGATTCGCAAAGCCTACTTCGAGAACGCAAGTTACGTCCCGTTGCTGGAGCGCGCGTACGACCTGTGGTACGAACTCGAAGCCGAAACGGATCGGCGGCTGATCGACCTCGTCGGCGTGCTGATGGTCGGCGCTCCCGAGCGGACCGCCATCGCCGGCACGCTGCGAACCGCGCAGGAGTACGATCTGCCGATCGAAATCTTCGACGCCGAGCAACTCGCACGGCGCTTTCCCGGAACGCATCCGCGGCCCCAGGAAATCGGGCTGCTGGAACGTCAGGGCGGTATCGTGTTCCCGGAGCGAGCCGTCGAAGCGATGCTGCACGCCGCCGAGGCGCGCGGCGCGACGGCGATCTTCGAAACGCGTCTGGAACGTTGGACGACGCACGCCGGAACGCATCGCCTCGCACTTGACGACGGCCGGACCGTCGAGGCGTCTCGCTTGGTGATCTGCCCCGGCATGTGGGCCGCCGAGCTGCTCGCGGCCTTGAACTTGCCGCTACGCGTTCAACGCAACGTGCAGTTGTGGTTCGAACCCTCGACGACGCTGTTCGATCGCGGGCTGTTTCCGGCGTTCTTCGTCGAACGGCTCGAACTGCCGGCGCCGCTGTACGGATTTCCGGCGATCGACGGGCAGATCAAGGCCGCCTTGCACGGCTTCGGCGATCTGACCGACCCCGAACGCGTCGACCGCCGCGTGCGCGACGGCGACGTAACGATCGTCCGCGACGCTCTAGACGAGTGGATCGGATCGGCCGCGTCGCGATACGCACGCGGCCGCGTCTGCACGTATACGCTCACGCCGGACGGCAACTTCGTCGTCGACCGGCATCCTCACGACCCCAGCATCGCCATCGCGTGCGGATTCTCCGGACACGGATTCAAGTTTTGTCCGGTCGTCGGCGAGATTCTGAGCGACCTGGTGCTCGACGGCGGATCGCCCTACGACCTCGATTTCCTTGCGGTCGACCGCTTTAGATCGATCCCGGGGCTTGCGACGTGACGGGCAGACCGAAGCGCACCGTCAGCCACACCTGACGGAACGGCAGCCCGAAGTGTTCCGACCCGGCCACGGAAAGCCGCCCTGCGTCGAGATCCGACCGGTAATCGTGGCTCCGCTGCCGGCATTGCGGCGAGCAGGCGAAAACGCGTGCGCTCGAACACTTCCATACCGGCAGCGTACCGAGCGCGCCGTTACGATCGCTTTATTACGCGCATGAACGAACTAGACAATAAAAGCATTCACATTGAGTCCACACCGAAGGAGTCCAATGCCGCCGATGTTTCGAGTCCGGATGCTTCGCTGGGCCGTCGTTGCGGCGCTCGCCGCCTGGGGGTTTGCACTTCCGGTCACGGCCGCGTCCCCGAATGCGACCGTCGACGCCGTCCGCGCACGAATCAAACACGTCTTCGTGATTTATCAGGAAAACCACTCGTTCGACAACTATTTCGGGACGTATCCGGGAGCCGACAACCTGGCGAGCCCGGAGGCGCAGAGCCACGGGTTCCGGCAGTACGATCCGATCGGAAAAACCTGGATCGAGCCGTTTCGCATGACCGACCCGGACGTCGAGTCGCCCTCGCAGGCGCGCCTGGTGACGTATAAGAAGATCGACGGCGGCGCGATGGACGCTTTCGTCTCGGTACAAGAGACGGTCGCTTTCAAGAAGTTCGGCAACGACGACGCCGCGCGCATCGCCGGGATGCAGACGATGGGCTACTACGACTGCGACACGCTGCCGTTTCTGTGGAAATACGCCGGAACGTTCGTCCTCTTCGATCACGTGTTCTCCGCGATCGTCGGGCCGTCCACCCCAAATAACGTCGCGGTGATCGCGGCGCAAGCCGGCCAGACCCAATGGGCGCGAGATCCGCAATCGGCCGTCGCGGCGACGGATAAGGGTCTGGGCGTCCCGCTCGTCAACGACACCGACCCGGCTTACGGGCCGTACACCGAGCTGGATCGCGCCAAGCAGATCCCCCAGGAGTACGCGACCCTGATGCTCTCGCTCGCGGGCAGCGACGACGCGCGGGTAACCCAGGATACGCAGGGCGTCGCCGCCGATCTCGGAGCGACGGTTGCGAGCGGACGAGCGCCGATTCCCTGGGGCTGGTATCAAGAGGGCTACGTATCGCCGACGGTCGCGCTTCCGGGTTACGAAACGCATCACAACGCACCGCAATACTTCGGCTACATGCGCAACAACGACGTGATGTGGCGCAACGTGCACGAGGTCAAGCTCCTGCTGAGCCAACTGCGCGACGGTACGCTGCCGGCCGGCGGCGTCTTCTACGTCAAAGGGGCGTCGCAAAACTCGTTCGGCTGGAAGCCCGCGAATCCCGATCCGTACGTTCAATCCCATTACCGCGGCGATGACGACCATCCGGGTCCGGGCGACAGCGACCACCAAGTCGGCGAAGCCTTCGTCGCGACCTTCGTCAACGCCATCGCGCGCAGCCGGTACTGGAACGATTCGGCGATCGTGATTGCGTGGGACGACCCCGGCGGATTCTACGATCACGTCCCGCCGCCGAAGTTCGAGAACTGCCCCGATGGCAAGCCGTGCGGCGACGGTCAGCGGCTGCCGTTCTTGGTAATCTCGCCGTACGCGCGCAGCGGTGCGGTCGTCCACGATCTCGGCGACACGGCGTCGATCGTGAAGTTCGCCGAGACGGTGCTGGGGTTGCCGGCCTTGGCCTCCCTGCCCGACGAAAAGCCCTACATGCCGGAAGGACCGCGCGACGCCAACCCGGCGATTACCAACCTGCTGGGCGCGTTCGATCCGGCGCGCCTCGACGGCAGCGAGCCGCCGATCCCCGCAGCCGCAGCGGAAATTCCCGACGCGGTCGTCGGAACGTTTCCGCCGCCGATGAACTGCAAGTCGCTCGGAATCCAGCCGGTGCCGTTGCCGAACGCCCCGTCTTCGCCGCCGCCCGGTTTCATGCCGCGCGTCTACCTCAATCCAAACGACAACGACTGAACGCAACCGAGCGAAGGAGTCTCGACATGCCGATTGCCCCCGCCGCACCGGCGATTCGGATTCCCGTTTTCAGCGGGTTCGACTATATGACGGTCGACGAAGCACGACACCGCGTCTTTGCGGCGCACTCGCGAAGCGATCGCTTGCTGGTGGTCGACACGTCCGCGGGCACCGTCGCCGGTCAGGTCGACGTCGGCCCGATGCACGGCCTCGCCGTCGATCCCCCGACCGGCCTGGTCTTCACGGCCGATGGGACCGACCAAAACATCTCGAAGGTCGACCCCGTCGCGATGAAAGTTCTCGCAACCGTCGACGTGCCGGGAAATCTCGACGGGATGGCCTACGACCCCGCGCGCGAACGGCTCTACGCCGATCAAAGCGGCGGAGGCAACGTCTACGTAGTCGACGCCAAAACGATGAAACTGATCGGAACGATCCCGATGCCGGCCGACGATCTCGAATCGGTCTCCGTCGATCCCGCCACCGGAACGGTCTATCAGAATCTAGCCAACGGCGGCGGTTTTGCAATCGTCGACGGAACGACCATGAAGGTCGTCAAAGTCGTCAAGACGCCGGAACTGAAGGACAACCATCCGCTGGTTTTCGCTCCGGCCGCCGGTCAAGTTATCGTGGGCGGCGAAAACGGCGTACTGTCCGCGTACGCGCCCGACGGTACGCTGGTCGGCAGCACGCCGGTGCAGGTGCACATCGACCAGTGCAGCACCGGCGCGACGGGCTCGCTCGTCGCGTGTGCCGGCAAAGGCGTGGTCGGCGTCGTCGCGGTCGCGAAAGGCCGGCCGCCCAAGGTCGTGGCAAAGGTCGACACCGGTCACACCGGAATCCATACGGTCGCCATCGACGAATCGACCAAGGAGGTGTGGGTGGTCTGGTCCGACACCCAGGGCGATTGGGTACAGCGCCTGCAATACAGTCCGTGAGGTTCGCGGTCTGGCGGTGAGCGCGACCGTCGGCTATCATCATCTTCGCGTGTCGCTCGCGCCAGCGGCGAAGCCACCCTTTCGTCGCTGCACACGGACGCGTCGTTTTGCTCGAGCAGACCGCGTCGCTGGCCGAACGAATCGAGAGCCGCGTTGCCGCGGCAACGGCTCGCGTCCGAGGGGTGGCACGGGCCTGGGACTGGCGAATCGCCCGCACGATGGTGGAAGCCAACGGCGGGCGATTGCGGCTGGGGACAACGCCGGCGGCGGAGCGTTGGTCGAGATCGTGCTCCCGCCGGCCTGCGACGCTAGACGTTACGACGCGGTGGAACGTCGGCGTACGCCGGTTGGCTCGCGGAAATATCTCCCGACTCCGTCCTGACGCGCCCGCGCCCGCCGAGAATCTCGTCGACGCGTTCGCGGTTCTCGGCGTGCGGCCGCACCGCGATCGCAATTCCGCCGCGCTCGACGTCGGATGCGATTTCGCGCGCACGGTCTTCCGGGATTCCCGCGCCGATCAAACCGCCGATAATGCCGCCGGCCAGGCCGCCCGCGCCCATTCCGGCTAAAATCGCCGCCAGCGGTCCGAGTACGATCGGCGCCGCCAGTCCGCCGGTGCCCGCGATCGTAACGATCGCGCCCGTCGCTGTGAATCCCGCAATGATCGCGCCGATCGCTCCGCCGATGACGCCGCCCGTAGTCGCTCCTTCGGCGGCTTTGCTGCCGGTATCTTCGGCGAATTCGCGCGCTTTGGTGCGGTCGCTCATCACGACGCTGATCTCGTCGTCACGATAGCCCAGCTCGTGCAGTAGCTTGACCGCTTGTTCCGCATCGTGGCGGTCGTGGAAGACGCCGGTCTCGAACCGGTTGTCGCTCGTTTTCATCGTAACCTCCGTTCGTCGGAGAGTTACCAACCTCGCGACGGTTCTACACGCGCTGACCGCTCGGTTAGACGCCTTCCGCCACCGCGCTCGGGGCGCCCAGCGTTGCGATGCGAGCGGCAATCGCCGCCGCGTTCAATCCGAACTGCCCGCGCTGCTTGTCCTGCGAGTCGTGCTGTACCAAGACGCTCGGAACTCCGATCCGCTCGACGCGCATTTCCAGTCCCTTGTCGGCGACGAACTCCGCGACCGCCGAACCAAACCCTCCCGCCAGCGAGTGCTCTTCCAGCGTCACGACGCGATCGTGATCGCGATCGAGTTCCAGCAGCAGCGCCTCGTCGAGCGGCTTCGCGAAGCGCGCGTTGACGACCGTCGGCAGAGACCCGCCGTTTTCGCGAAGCAGATCGTAGGCATCCAAGGCGAGATCGGCCGTATTGCCGTACGCCAGCAGTGCTACGCCGCGTCCGCGGCGGAGCACCTCGCCCTTCCCCTGCACGATCGGCGCGGGCGGCTGGTCGTGCTTTCCGCTGCTCGATCCGCGCGGATACCGGATCGCCGCCGGGGCGTTGAGCGAGAGGGCGTGTTCGAGCATCGGCAGCAGCTCGGCCTCGTTTCGCGGCGCCATGAGCGTGACGTTCGGCAGCGTGCGCAGATATGCGATGTCGTAGAGCCCCATGTGCGTCGGCCCGTCGTCGCCGACGAAACCGGCGCGGTCCATGCAAAAAACCACCGGCAGGTTCTGTACGACGACGTCGTGCACGATCTGGTCGTAGGCACGCTGCAGAAAGGTCGAATAGATCGCGCAGACGGGCCGGTACCCGCTCGACGCCAGCCCGGCGGCAAAGCAAACCGCGTGCGCTTCGGCGATTCCGACGTCGAAGTACCGGTCGGGAAACCGCTTACCGAACTTGGACAGACCGGTGCCGTCGGGCATCGCCGCAGTGATCCCCACGACGCGAGGATCCTTTTCGGCCACCTCGATCATCGCGTCGCCGAAAACGTCTTGGAACTTCGGTCGCGCTCCCGCCGAACTCTTTTTGCTGCCGTCGCTCGGCTCGAACGCGTTGGCACCCACGCCGTGAAACGTCCGCGAGTCGCGCTCGGCCGGTTCGTAGCCCTTGCCTTTGACGGTACGGACGTGGAGCACCACCGGCCGTTCGAAAGCGGTGGCGGTTCCCAGCGCGTCGACCAGCGCATCGTAGTTGTGTCCGTCGATGGGACCGATATACCGAAAACCCAGCTCCTCGAATATGACGGCGGCCTTCTCGGTCGGCGAAATGAAGCGCATCGCGCCCATTTCGGCCGATTCGATCGCTTTCTTGGCGGCGCCGCCGAGCGGAATGTGATCGAGCACGATCTTTCCGGTACGGCGCGCCAAGTTCGCGAGCGGTTTCGTGCGCAGAACCGAGAGATACGCCGCGATCGATCCGACGTTGGGCGCGATCGACATCTCGTTGTCGTTGAGGATGACGGTAAACTGGCTGCCTAAGCCGCCGGCGTTGTTGAGCGCTTCGTATGCCAATCCGCCCGTGAGCGCGCCGTCGCCGATAACGGCGACCACTCGCTCGTCACCGCCCGCCAGATCGCGCGCGTGCGCCATGCCGAGCGCCGCCGACACCGACGTGCTGGCATGCCCGGCGCCGAACGGATCGTATTCGGATTCGGACCGCATCGCAAAGCCGGAGAGGCCCCCGCCTTTGCGAATCGTAGAAAAACGATCGCGCCGGCCGGTCAAAATCTTGTGCACGTAGACCTGATGGCTGACGTCCCAGACCAATCGGTCGGCCGGCAGATCCAGAACGCGGTGCAACGCAAGCGTCAGCTCGACGACTCCGAGGTTCGGAGCCAAGTGCCCGCCGTTGACCGCACACGTGCGAACCAGCAGATCGCGAATCTCGCTCGCGACGACGTCGATCTCCTCGCGCGACAAGCGCTTGACGTCGGCAGGTGAGTCGATCCGTTCCAAAACCATCGTTAAGCTATACCATCGTACGAGGGTTTTTCCCCGCACGAGGTCGCAGGAGCGCCCTTTTTGTTTCTCGTCAGAGCGCGGGGGAAGCGTCGAAGAGCATGCTGACGACGGTGCCGCCGGCGCGGGCTTCGACGTCCACGGATCGCGCGATCGCCCGAATGATGCGCAGCCCGAAGCCGCGATCGGTTCGACCGTGCGGCCGCGCGAACTGCCCGCGGTCGGCGACGGTTACCGTGAGCTCGCTGTCGCCCGAAGTGCTGGCGCGCATCTCGAGCTCGCCGGCCGCGCCCTGGCCGTACGCGTGCTCCACCGCGTTGGCAAGCGCTTCGCCGACGGCGGTGACGATATCGATTTGCTCGTCCGGGCCGACGCCGACTCCGGTCAGAAACGCGGCCAGCGTGTGGCGCATGATCGCGGGCGCCTCGCGGTGCGCGTGACGGCTCAGCCGCAGCTCGCCGCGGTTCACGTCGAGGCTTCTTTCAAATGGTCGAGGGCGCCGGCGCGGTCCGGGAAGACCGAGAACGCCTCGAAGAGTCCGGCGTACTGGATCAATCTCACGAACTGCGGAGCGGCCGCGACGATCGCAACCGGGACGCCGTTTTCGCGGGCCGTCTCGTTGAATTGCAGCAGCTGCGTTAGGGCGGTCGAGTCGGCGTACGTCACCTCGCTCAAGTCCAGAAGCACGGCGCGAGCCGCGGAATCGAGCTGCAGCACGTCGCGCAACTCTCGCTTGCGGGCCACGTCGAGCTCGCCGGTCAAGCGAATCACTCCGACGTCAATCCGCGGGTTCACGACGCTCGCCTCAAACCGCGCGCCGGCGCGACCGTACGCGCGACCGTCGCCGACTTCGAGACCGCAGCGGCCACGCGCACTTCGGAGGAGGTCGCGCCGGTCGAGCGGGTGGAGGGAAACCCAATCGTCAGAATCGCCACGTCGTCGCCGACCGAGCGCTCGTCGAAGATCTTGCGGAAGATCGAGGCCGCCGGGTTCTCGGCGTCCGCGACGCCGGCGACGGCTTCGATCAGCTCGCGTTCGCCTTCGATCACGTTACGCGAATGTTCGATGACGCCGTCGGTGTAGAGCACCAGCATGCCTCCCGGAACGCTTTGAACGGTGCTGGTCGCGTAGCCGCTCTTGCGCGAAATACCGAGCGGCAGGCCCGAACATTGGAGCTGGCGGGGCGCGCGTCCGGGCTCCAGCAGCAGCGGCGGCGGATGGCCGGCGGTCGCGTATGAGAACTCGAACCGCCTGGCGTCGGCGACGCCGATCACGGCCGTCACCATCGGGGCGATGCCGTGCTCGACGATCTTTCGGTTGACGCGCGCGAGGATCGAAGCACCGTCGGAATCGACTAGCGCCGCGGAAAGCACCTCGTTGCGGACGGCGCTCATCGCGACGGCGGCGTCCAGCCCGTGTCCGGCGATGTCGCCGATCGTGAAGAGCACGCGCTCGTCACCGATCTCGAAGGCGTCGTACCAATCGCCGCCGACTTTGGTTTCCTCGGTTGCGGGCACGTAGGTTCCGCTGAACGCCACCGCCGGCAGCACCGGCAGCTGGCGTTGCGCGAAGGCCTGCTGCAGCGTATCGGCGATGCGCTTTTCGGCATCGTAGGCCGCTCGCAACCCTCGTTCGCGCAATCGGCTTTCGTCCAACCGGCGGCGCTCGCGGTCGAATGCCTCCCAAGCCCGCACCTGCAGGGCCAAAAACACGATGGTGGCGACGAACAAGACGGCCGCCGCGGTCGTCACCAGCACGCCGAGCTCGAGCAGGCTTCGCTCGAAGTCGCGCTGGATTTCGGCCGCTCGCACTTCGACTGCCGATTCGACGGCGTCCACGTCGGCACGGAAACGGTCCACCAGCGACTTGCCGCGATTTTCGAGCTGGATCGTGTTGACTTGCGGACGCCGGATCAGCGGGCGCGCGACTTCGCGAAGCCAGGCGGCGTTGGCCTCCGATGCATCCGCGGCCGCGCTGGACGCCGCCGTCAATTGCAGCGAGTCGACGGCTTGGCGGAGCCGCGTCAGCGTCTGCGGCAGCGTCTGCCGGGCCGCTCGGTACGGCTGCAAAAATGCAGGGTCCCGCGTCGCGACGTAGCCGCGCACGCCGGTCTCCTCGTCGAGCTGCCCCTTCGTCGCATCAAAGACGAGCGTCCGCGCGGACTGCATCTGCCGGGCCTGATCGAACGACGTCGAGACCGTCTCGCGCACGTGCCAGCCGGCCGTTACGAACGCCGCAACGATGACCGACAGGCCGATCGCCCACGCGACGACGGCGGTCCCGCGGTTACGAAATCCCGGATCGCTCCTAATCATTGCCATTGACCGTACAATCCGCGCACGGTCTACTCCTCGCGAAGGGAGGCTGCCCCGATCACCCGAGCGGCGAGGCGGGCGCATGCCGGAGCTTCGCGCGCGAGCCACAGCAGCTCGCCCCAGTTACGCGGGTCGATCCCGGTTCGCAACGGCCGGAGCCAATCGCCGTTCAGCTCGCGCTGCGGCGTATCGAGGATGACGCGAATCGCGGCGACGCGAGCGGCACGGATCAAACCCGTTTCCATGTCGACCGCGGCATAGCCGCGTGCGGCCAGCGCGTCGCGCCGGCGGCCGCGAACCACAACGGGGGTCGTCGCCAGCGGTTCGCGCACGACGGCACATCCGAGAGACTCCGCCGCGCGTGCGAGCGCGTCGCCGATTTCGCCGTCGCACGCGAACCTCGACCCGTCCAGGCCCTCGACTTCGCGCGGGATCACGACGGTGCCGGTCGGGAGATCGTGCCGCAGCCCCCCAGCCAATCCGCAGCTCACCACGACCGGTCCGAGATCTTCGCGCAGCGCCCGCAACGCGATCCCGGTTTTTACGACGCGAAAGGCCGCGCCGAGCTCTCGCCGAGCTGCGCCCGCTTCTATGCCGGTCGCGCAGGCAACCGTGATGGAGGACGTCTTCAACGAGCCGCCGTCACGCCCGGCGGCCGTCTCCGAAAATGCCGCCCGGGCGGCTGCGGTACCACGCGACGGCTCGTGCCAGCGCTTCGCGCACGCTCGACGGCTGGTGCCCGAGTTCCCGCCGCGCTTTCGACGAATCGGCGTACATGCGCTCGCGCGACATCCGAACTCCCTCGAGCGGCACCGCCGGAATCGCCTCGGCGTCGAGGCGACAGCGCAGTTCGTCGGCATACGCCGCCCCAAGCGCGAGCGCAAACGGCGCACGCCGGCGCGGCATCGGTTTGCCGGTGATTTCCGAGAGCATCTGCCAGATCGCATCCATCGACAGATTCTCTCCTCCGATTGCGTAGCGTTCGCCCGTCCGTCCGCGCATGAGCGCGGCGACGTGGGCGCGCGCGACGTCCTCGACCGCGACCAAATTCAGCCCGCCGTTTCCGGGCGCTTTCATCGCGATGCGGCCGCGCGCAAAATCGAGAACCAGTTTGCCGGTCGGCGTGGGCTTCCAATCGCCCGGGCCGACCGGTGCCGTCGGCAGAACCGCGACGACCGGCACGCGTCCGGCGAAGGCGGCGCGCTCTTGCAGGAGCTTGGAGTGATGGTATTCGCCGCGAACCGTGCGCCGTTCGTCCGGGTAACAGGTTTCGTCGGCCGGCGATCCGTCCGGCCGCGCGTGGCCGATCGTCGCGGAGCTCGACGTCAGGACGATGCGCTCGACGCCCGCCAGGTGCGCGGCGACCGTCAGACCCTGGGTACCGACGACGTTGACGGCGTCGATCCGCGCGCGGTCCCGCGGCGCGAACGAGTAGAGAGCTGCGGCGTGAACCAGATATCGGCACCCCTCGAGCGATCGCGCCAGCTTGCCGGTTTCGCGCAGGTCGCCGGCCACGCACTCGGCGCCCGGAACCGAGCGGCCCGCGCGCACCATCGCTCGAACGGAGTAGCCGGCTTCCAGGAGAGCGCGCGCTACGTGCGCCCCGACGAAGCCGGTACCGCCGGTGAGAAAGACGCGGTCAGTTGCCAAACGCGGCGCGAATCGATTCCTTGATCGAGCCGGTCGTCTTGATAACGGCGGTCGGTTCGTAGCCGCAGTGCGCCATACAGTTGGTGCACGACTCGTGCTTCCCGCGGCCGTACTTCGACCAATCCGTCTCGTCGATCAGCTCCTTATAGGTCTTGGCGTAGCCTTCTTTGCTCATGAGGTAACACGGCCGCTGCCACCCGAAGACCGTGTAGCACGGGATCCCCCACGGCGTGCACTCGAAATCGACCTTGCCTTCGAGAAAATCGAGATAGACCGGACTGTGGTTCAGCCGCCATTTCTTGCGCTTGCCGCCGGCGAAGGCCTGACGGAAGATTTCTCGAGTACGCTCGACGCCTAGGAAGTGCTCCTGATCCGGCGCTTTCTCGTACGCGTAGGCGGGCGAAATCTGCATCA
>DATJUC010000325.1:0-2019 GCA_035502675.1 Candidatus Acidiferrales bacterium
CCGGCTCGGCGCGCCGGGTATCGTCGTCAACGCTCGGCCGTCCGAAACAATGGCGGTATCTTCCACGAACGGCGCGTCCGCGAACTCTTGGCTGGCTGGAAGAACCGTGACGGCCACGCCGCACGACTCCAGCGCGCGGCAGTACGCGGCGTGCTGATCGAGGGCTAGCGAAAGGTCGGGAAGCCCGAGCGAAGCCGTCGTCAGCCCGTTCGCGAAAGAGCGGCCGGGAGGCCGGACGATGGCGTTGCGAAAGCGCCGGCTCACGCAGCGCGCGCGCTCCGGGCGAACTGGTGCGCGACGCGACTGGCGAGCAGCGCCGGCGCGACGCCGAACGCGAGCAACGCCGCCGTCGATAGCCACGCAAACGGATAACCGCGCGTCTCGACGATGGCGCCGAAGATCATCGGCGCTGCCACCGAAGCCGCGAAACACCACGTCAGGCCGGCACCGAGCGCGCTGCCGGCGTGCTCGTCGCCGCCGATTTCGGCCAGTGCGACGACCACCAGCCCGAACCAGCCGATCGTCGAAAATCCGGCGAAGAATGCCAGTGCGACCACCCACCACGCCGGCGTCGCCGGCGTTACGTACGCGATCAGCAGCAAAGTCACCGCCGAAACGATGCACACCAAGGCGAGCGGAACGGCCCGGCTGCCGCGAAAGACGTGATCGCTCGACCAGCCCCACGAAAGCCGTCCGGCAATCGCTCCGGCGGTGGCGATCGTGAACATCAACGCCGCCCTTGCGATCGAGTAGCTCGCTTCCTGCACGAGCGCCAGCGTAAAAAAGCCCATGACCGCGACTTGCGCGCTGACGAGCACCATGGACGTGATCGTGATGTAGACGAGGCGAACGTCGCGCAGCATCGCCACCATCTCGGCGAGCATCGCGCGTACCGAGCTGCGGCGGCCTTCGAGCTCGGTCGGCTCGCGATAGAGCGCGGACGCGATCGTCGACGTCACGATGGTGGCGATGCCGGCCGCGGCGACGGCCCAACGGTAATCGAAGTGCGCGGCGATCGCGGGAAGCAAAACCGAGGCGATCACGCCGCCCAACGGCATTCCGCACTGGCGAATGCCCATAGCGAATCCGCGCTCTTCCTTGCGAAAGAAGAAGACGATCGCATGGCTCCCCGCCGGCGTCACCGCGGCAAATCCGATGCCGTACAAAAAGAGCCAAAAAAGCAGCCATCCGAACTCGGGAACCGCGGACGCCGCGATCAGCGAAAGGCCCATGAACCAACCGGTCCACAGGACGACGAGCTTGTCGCCGAACCGGTCGGTGAGCATTCCGGCAATCCACGTCGTTGCCAGCGCCCCGACGAGTTGTACCGACAAGACGACGCCGAGCTGCGTTTGAGCCAGGTGGAAGGACGATTCGAGGAACGGCAGCAGCGGTCCGGTCCCCATGACGATCAGACACGCGCCGACCATCGAGCCGGTGAACAGCGCGAGCACCTCGTAGCGCGATTCGGGCATCGGGTTGTGCGGTCGCTGCATGGCGCGGCCTTCGCTAAGAGGGTTGCGCCTCCCCGGCGCGGCAGCATCGTACATGGACCGTCGCGCGGAGATCACTCGGCACGTCACGATTTTCGCGATTTGCGCGCCGTGCGCGCTGCTGGTCTGGGTCGTCTTTCACGCCGTTTTCACCGATCTCAGTGCGGCTTCCAGGGCCGTCGGTTACGTCGACAGCGGCACGGAAATGGCCATCGCGCTCGGATACGTCGCCATGATCGGCGGCACGCTCGTCTTCGCCGGGATCGCTCTCTGGTCGGGAGTGCGGGCGCTTTCCCTTTGGCTTGCCGAGCGCCGGAGCTCGCGCTAGCGACCGCATGCGTGCGCTGCTCTGCGTGAACCGCAACTCGCGACGCGGCCGCCTTTTCGACGCCGACGTGCGCGCGAATCTTGCGAGGCTCGGCGTCGAGGTCGTCGACGGCGGCGACCGCGGCGCCAACGCTGCAGCCGCCGATTGCGTGGTCGCGGGCGGCGGCGACGGAACCGTCGTTTCGGTCATTCCGCAAGC
>DATJUC010000326.1:0-6142 GCA_035502675.1 Candidatus Acidiferrales bacterium
GCTCGCATCGATGTCCTCCAGAGCGCGGAAGTAAGTATTACGGTTGCTCCGGCTCTTGTTCTGGAGGCGCTTGCTGCTGTTCCTGGGATATCGGCTGTGCCGCCGGCGTTTCGCCGAGCTTGACGCCGACGAACTTCTTGAGGCCTTGCGACCACACGTCGATCTTGATCGAGTCGCCGGGCTTCTTGGAGCCGATGTATTTGTGCAGCGCGTTGATGTCGCTGAACGTCTTGCCGTCGACTTGGAGAATCACGTCGCCCGGTGAGATGCCGGCCTGGTCGGCAGGCGAGCCCGGAACCACGGCTTCGATGCCGACGCCGGTGTCGCCCTGATAGCCGGTTTGATTCTTGAATCCCGGCGTCAGGTTCTGCATCTCGATGCCCAGGAAACCGGTGTCGGTTCCTTGGTGCACGCCCGGATTCTTCTCGAGCTCGGCAACGACCGTGCGCACCGTGTTCGACGGAATCGCGAAGCCGATGCCTTGCGCGTACGCGGATTTGACGGTCGACTGATTGATGCCGATGACCTGGCCGTCGATGTCGATCAGCGGCCCGCCCGAGTTGCCCGGGTTGATCGGCGCCGACGTCTGCAAGAGGCCTTTAAAATCGATCTCGCTGCCGTTTTCGGTCGGAATCGGCTCGGAGCGATCGAACGCCGAGACGACGCCGAGCGTCACGGTCTGCTGCAGCTGTAGCGGCTCGCCGATCGCGATCGCCCACTGGCCCTGCTCGAGCCGGTCCGAATCGGCCAGCTGCAGCGGCGGCGGGAGCTTGGAGTAATCGTCGACTTTGATGATCGCTACGTCGTTGGCGAGATTGGCCGCCACCACGTGCGCCGGCACGTGATCGCCGTTCGGAAACACCACGGTGAGCTTGGTGATGTGCGCGCCTTGCTCGGGTTCGACGACGTGCGCGTTGGTGACGATGTCGCCGCGCGCGTCGTAGACGAATCCCGAACCGGAGGCCTGGCCCTTATACGGCTGGACGATACCGCCCCCGCCCTGCTGGCCGAAAAACTGCTGAAAGAACGGATCGGCAGGAATGTACTGCTGACCGTTGATGTCTTCCACGATCGCGACGACCGACGCTTTCGTCCGCTTGACCGCGCTGACGATGCGATCCTGATCGCTCACGCCCGTGAGCGGCGCCGCCGCAACCGCGGGCGGCGTGCGGTCGGGGCCGGCGGCCCCGCCCAAATGCGAGCTCGCGTAGAGGAACATGAGGAAACTGCCGACGACGGCTCCCACCAGCCCCACGATCAGGGTGGGCATTAGGCGATTGTTTGTCATTCTCCAACCGATTCGATGGCGTGTTACTGGGCTTATCTACCTCGAGAACGCAAAAAAGTCACAGCCCGTGGCGGCCGCGTCCGCGGCTAGGCGGTAGCCCCCACCGCCACGTCGGCCACCACCAGGCCGTCCAGGAGCCGCACGATGCGGCGGGCGTTGCGCGCGATGGCCTCGTCGTGCGTGACCATGATGATGGTGCGGCCGCCGGCATGCAGCTTGTCGAAGAGCGCCATGATGTCGTCGCTCGTCTTCGAATCCAGGTTGCCGGTCGGCTCGTCGGCAAGCAGCACGGCCGGATCGTTGATCAGCGCGCGGGCGATCGCGACCCGCTGCTGCTGCCCTCCCGATAGCTGGCTGGGCTGATGATGGCCGCGGTCGCCCAAGCCGACGTCCTCCAGCGCGGCAGCCGCGCGGACGGCGCGCTCGCGAGCCGGGACGCCGGCATAGAAGAGCGGAAGCGCGACGTTTTTCAGCGCGTCGGTGCGTGCCAGCAGATTGAAGCCCTGGAACACGAACCCGAGTTTCTGCAGGCGAATCGCCGCCAACGCGTTGTCGTCGAGCTTCGAAACGTCGACGCCGTCGAGAACGTACACTCCGCTGGTGGGACGGTCGAGGCAGCCGATGAGATTCATCAGCGTCGACTTTCCGGATCCCGACGGTCCCATGACCGCCACGTACTCGCCGCGGACGACGTCGAGCGTGATACCGTGCAGCACCGGCACTTTCATCGCGCCGCTTTCGTAGGTCTTGCGGATGTCGCGCAGCCGGATGGCGAGCGTGGGGTCATTCATAGCGCAGCGCCTCGATCGGGTCCAAGCCCGCCGCGCGGTATGCCGGGTAGGTGCCGAAGGCCAGCGTGACGACGACCGCAAAGCCGGCCGCGATCGCCAGCGTTCCCAGCCACGGCAGCGGCGGCACCGTGCCGCTCAACCGTACGATGCCGACGTCGTTGACGATCGCGCCGATGCCCATCCCGAGTGCCCATCCGATCGCGCATCCGGCACCGCACAAGACCAGGGCCTCGATGAAGAACTGCCAGAGAACCTGCGAGCGGCGCGCACCGATCGCTTTTCGAACGCCGATCTCGCGCGTCCGCTCGGCGACCGAAACCAGCATGATGTTCATGATCCCGATGCCGGCGACCAGCAGGGAGACGGCTCCGATCAGTGCGACGATGAAGGTGAGCGCGTCGAAGACGCCGTCGATTCCCTTGGTGAACTGCGACTTGTCGAAGCTCTGATACACGAGGTCCGGCTTGCCGCGCAGACTTCGAATGGCGGCGATCGTGTCGGCCTCGGCTTGCGGAATCGTCGCCGGATTGGCGACGACGAAGCGCGCGGCGAACAGCGTGTTCCCGTGCAGGAAGCGCTGGACGTAGGTGGTCCACGGGATTGCGACCTCGCCGGCAAAGCTGGCGTTGATGATGCCCTGCTTCGGCGCCTCCAATACGCCGACGATCAGGAAGCGGTTCGGCCCGGCGTAGATGCTCTCGCCGGTCGGGTCGCCGCCGTTGGGAAAAAGCCGGATATAAGCGTCGTGCTTGAGGACGGCGACGTTGGCGGCTTCGGCGACGTCGTCGGCGTCGATGTGGCGCCCGTACTGGGCCGGCAAGTTGTCGTAGGGAATCGCGCTTTCGGGCGAGAGCGTAAACCGGCCCTCGTCGTGTCCGTGCCGCACTAGCTCCGAAAGGAAAGCGACCGGAACGGCGTCGAGCAAGAGCGGAACGCGATCCTTGAGCGTCTGCATGTCGCTGAGCTTGAATGCCGCTGCCTGCGCGTTGGATTGCTGCTGGTTCGGAAAGATGATGAACGAGTTGTCCGACATGCCCCCCAGCAGACCGTCGATCGCGCCGGCCATGCCGCCGCCCAGTACTTGGATGGCGATGACGGCGGCGACGCCGATGATCAGTCCGACGATGGTCAGCAGCGAGCGCACCTTGTTGGCGAGCAGCACCGAGACCGCTTCTTCCAGGTAAATCATCGCGCTAGGACCGCAGCGCCTCGATCGGGTCGAGGCTGGCCGCGCGCAGCGCGGGATACGTTCCGAAGATCATGCCGACCGCAATCGAGAAGCCCACGGCGATGCTCACGATCAAGACGTAGGGAATGATGACTTCGCCGAGCTGCTTGCTCAACATCGAAGCGGCGCCCACGGTCGCGATCAGCCCGAGAACCATGCCGATACCGCCGCCGATGACGGAGAGTACGATCGCCTCCATGATGAACTGCAGGACGATGTTGCGACGGCTGGCCCCGATCGCCTTGCGAATACCGATCTCGCGGGTCCGTTCGGTCACCGAAACCAGCATGATGTTCATAATGCCGATGCCGGCCACGACCAGCGCAACCCCGCCGATGGCCGAAAGTCCTACGGCGACGATGTTGAGCGCCTTGCCGAAGCCCGAGACCAGCGATGCGGCGTTTTGCACCGTGTATTCGGCCCGGTCGCCGTGGATGTGCTGCAACGCACGCACGACCGCTTTGCCGACGTCGTCGGCCTGCGTCTGATCGGCCGGATAGATCAACAGCTGGTCGACGTCGCCCGGCGAGAAGTCGCGATAGAACGTCGTATAGGGCATGACCACCGAGTCGCTGTTGAAAAGCGAGTTCATGAACGAGCCTTTGACGTTGGCGTACACGCCGACGACTTGGCAGCGAAACCCGTTGACGCGAAGATCCTTTCCGACCGCCCGCGCGTCTCCGAAATACTTGAGCGCCAGGCTGCCGGTGAGCACGCAGACTTGGGCGGCCGAATCGACGTCGTCTTGATCGATCTTGCGGCCCTCGGCCATCTGAAGCGAATCGGTATGATAGCTGCCGTCGACCTGCACCGTTTCGAAGCCGTGCCGGTTGCGGTAGGCGACCTGGTAGTCGCGCTGCCAGCTCGGCAAGATGCTGGCAATCGATCCGCCGACGTCGGCGAGTACGGTTGCGGCGTCGCGGTACTGGATCGCAGCGATGGTGGGATCGGGTTGCGAGCCGTCGACGGAAACGACCACCGGCAAAACGCCGAACGACGAAAACGTTCCGGTGATGCCGCTGGTCGCGGCGCGGCTGATGCCGAAGACCGCGATGATCGAAGCGCTGCCGATGATCATCCCGAGCATCGTCAGGATCGAGCGCGTGCGATTGCGCCAGATCGACGCCAGCGCTTCCTCGAGATACGCGAAGAGCGTGCTCACGAACTCGGCAGCGGGGAGGGACTGGCGGCGACCACCGGCGTGCCGCTCTTGAATCCCGGAGGGACCTTGGCGACCACGGTCTCGCCGGCGGCCAGTCCGGATCGAACGAGCGTCTGCGTGTCGGCCGTCTTTCCGGTGACGATCCGCCGCCGCGTTGCGACGCGGTTCTCGACCACGTAGACGTACGGCACGCCGTTTTGCCGCACGATCGCATCGTTGGGAACGGACAGCGCGTGCGGAATGTCGGTCGTCAGGATGTCGACGTCGGCGCTCATCCCGTCGCGCAGGAAGGCCGGCGACGAATCGAGTGCGATCGTCGTCAGCACCTGCATCGCCGTACTGGAAGCGTCGGTCGACTTGGTCGCGACCGGCGCCATCGACTCGACGCGGCCGCGAATCGTTCGTCCCGGAAAATCCTCGCCGGTAACGAGCACCGGCAAACCGGCGCGCACGTCGATCGCGTCTTGTTCGTCGACCTCCGCCTTGACGGTATAGCCGTCGTCGCCGGCGATGGTGAAGAGCGCCTGCCCCGACGTCACGGGGTCTCCGGGCTGCAGCGGGCGCAGCGGATCGTTGGGCTGCGCCGTCACGCTCTGAATCACGCCCGAGAACGGCGCCCGAACTTGCAAATAGCCGGCCTGCTCGGCGTCTTGCTGGTTGACGATGCGCGCCTTTTCGGCGGCGGTCACGGCGACTTGCACGCTGCTGCCGTTATACCCGGAGATGGCTCCGAGTTTGTTCTGCTCGACCGCCTGCTCGTAGGCGACGCGGTTTTGGTCGTATTTGGCCTTGTCCTCGTCGAGCTGCTGCCGCGGAATCGCTTTGTTGTCGTAGAGGACGACGTCGGCGTCGTAGATGCGCTTGGCTTCGTCCATCGCCGACTTCGAGGTGTCGACTTGTGCCTGGTATCCGACCTTGGCGTTATCTTCTTGCGTCCGCGCCGCGGAGACGTTGGCAACCGCCGAGACGTAGTCGGCGCGAGCCGACTCGGCATCGTAGCGGACCGAGGGGTTGTAAATGGTGGCCAGCAACTGCCCGGCTTCGACCGAACTGCCGGCCCGAACGTACATCCGATCGATGTTCCCCGA
Source organism: Candidatus Acidiferrales bacterium (assembly GCA_035502675.1). Taxonomy (GTDB): domain Bacteria; phylum Vulcanimicrobiota; class Vulcanimicrobiia; order Vulcanimicrobiales; family Vulcanimicrobiaceae; genus DATJUC01. Next base: position 5,558 of record DATJUC010000326.1, read on the forward strand.
TACCAGCACCGGGATCGTGGCGGTCAGGCGCCGCATCACGACGCCGTTCTCCGGCAGCTTGACCGTAAAGGGCGCGTAGGCGAGCCGCTTCAACGGAACGGTGACCGGCTTGCGCGTGCGGCCGCCCGAGGCGACGACGGCCACGGCGACCAGTGCCGCCAGCGCGACGGCGACGATCAGAAGGTTACGCGTACGAGCATTCATCGGCGAGCGTCTTCCCTACTGGAGATCGGCTACCGCGGTCTGCGCGGTATACGTTCCGAGCGAAACGCGCAGCTTGACCACGGCATCGACGTAATTAACGCGGGCGTTGACGTAATCGTCTTGCGCCGAAACGGCCGACTCCTGCGCCTGGAGGACGTCGTAGATCGTCTTGACGCCGGCCTTGTACTGCAGCTGCGCGATCCGTGCGGCCTCGGTGCCGTAGACCGACTCGTCGCGCGCGAATCCGAGCTGCGACTGCGCGGTCTGCGCCGCCCGATAGCTTTGGCGCACGTCCAGCTCGGCTTGCAAGCGCGTCTGCTCGTAGTTGGTTTTAGCCGAAGCGAGCTGAGCGTCGTCGTTGACGCGCTCGCTGTGCCGGGC
>DATJUC010000327.1:0-8164 GCA_035502675.1 Candidatus Acidiferrales bacterium
CGACGACCCGATCGCGCGCGTCTATCGCGTTACGCACGAGACGGCCGCGGGCGACCGGTCGAACCGGCCGCGCTTGATCGCACTTACGTTCGACGACGGCCCGTACCCGATCTACACGCCGATCCTGCTCGACGAGCTCAAGGATCTGCACGTCCCGGCGACCTTTTTCTTGATCGGTCGCGACGCCATCGAGTGGCCGGAGATCACCAAGCGCATCGAAGCCGACGGTGACGAAGTCGCCGATCACACGTACACGCACCCCGATCTCGACGAGGAGAGCAACGCGCAGGTGCGCGACGAGGTGCTGGAAGGCCGCGACGCGCTTTGGAAGCTGACCCACGACCCGGCGGTGCGCGAGTACATGCGTCCGCCGCACGGCCGGTACACCGAACGGACGCTGCGCGTGGTTCAAGGCTTAGGGTACACGGTCGTCTTGTGGACCGACGATAGCGGTGACTGGCGCACGCTGACGGTCCCGCAAATCGAGCGTCATCTGCTGGTTCACGCCACCGCGCCGGAGATCGTGCTGCTGCACAGCGGAAAACTGGCGACGATCGAGGCGCTGCCCGAGGTGGTCGACCGCTTCCGCCACGCGGGCTACACGTTCGTGACCGTAGGGCAGCTGCTCGACGAAGTCCCGGCGCACGATATCAACCATCCGCTGCGACGGCCGGTCTGACGGTGCCGCGCCAGATCATCGACACGGAATCGAGCCGCCCGGCTTACGTGCGGCGCCGCGTTACGACGTTTGTCGTGACGGCCGTCGTGGTCGCGCTGCTGGCCCTCGTCGTTTGGGTCGTCTGGAGTCACGGGGGCGCCGTCCATCCAGGAAACTCCGTGCGCTGAGGGAACCTGGGACCGATTCCAACGAAGGGGAGAGTAGTGCTGCCTAGGCTTACCGTAGGTTTCCTCGTGCTGGCCGCCGCCATCGGCGTCGCGGCGTGTAGCAACTTCGGCGATACGACCGGCGTCAACGTCGGCCCGAATTTTCCGTCGCTGACGCTCTACGCGACCAACAGCAACCAAAATGCGATCAGCATTTACACGCAGGGTCAAACCAGCGGCACCGGCGCGAAGTATCAGATCGGCGGATCCAGCACCACGCTCAACGGTCCGCAGTACCTCGCCTTCGATCGCTACAACGATCTGTGGGTCACCAACTATAATCCCAGCACGCAGAAGTCGCTGCTGGTGGAGATCGCGGCGCTCGCGACCGGCAACGTCCTTCCCCTAACCTCGCAGGCGCTCACCGGGCGTCCGCGCGGCATCGCGATCACGCCGTTCGTTTCGCCCTCGCCGTCCGCGTCGCCGCAGACGTTGATGATGGTGATTTCCTCGGTCACGCCGACCAACAAATATCCAAGCTCGCTTCAGCTCTTCACCGAAGGCGGCACCGCCCCGTACCAATCGATTGCCGGTCCGAGGGCCAATCTGAACGTTCCGGGCGGGCTCGACATGGACGCCAGCAACCACATCTACGTCGCCAACGTGCAGGGCGCCGACGTCGAGCGGTTCACGGTGCCGACGCCGTCGCCCACACCCAAGCCGACCCCGACGCCCAAACCGACGCCGACGCCGTCGCCTACGCCGACGCCTACTGGATCTCCGACGGCGTCTCCGACGCCCTCGCCGACGCCGACGCCGATCAACGTCAAGGCGGACTTCACGATCGGCGGCCGCGGGACGCCGCTGACGACGCCGACCTCGGTGGCGATCGATTCGAACGGCAACGTCTACATCTCCGACCAAGGCACTCCGGGAAGGACGTGCGGCGCTTCGATCTTCATCTATACCGCCGCCCAAGTGCGGCCGGGCGGTATCATCAGCGTGCCGCCGGCGCACGAGATCCACTCGACCTCTTCGAAGGCGGGGTGCTCGACGATGCTCAACGCTCCGACCGACGTCAAGATCGACTCGACGAACGGCTTGATTTACGTGGCCGATTCGCCGACGTCGGGGAGCGGCGGCATCATTCTCGTCTTTCCGATCGGTGCGGTCCTCAGAGTTCCGACCTACTCGCAGCCGCCTACCGCGTATTACAAGTCGGCAGGCGCCGTGACGGGTGTCGGTCTCGTGCCGTAAGCGAGGCCCTCGGTTCCCGCGCGCGAGTCGGGTGTAACGGCGCTCAAGCGCCTGATCGACGCCCCAACGCAGCAGGCGAAGGCTCAAGCCGTCGCCGAGGGGGCGCGCGCCTCCGTCGATGCCGCCGCCGCGACCACGCTGCTCTTTGCCGACGACGTCACGGTGACCGCAACCGATCCCCCGGGTGCGCAAGGCTTCGCGCTACGCGACGACTCGCTCGAGCTGCGCCGTTTGTTTCTGCACGCGATCTCGCGCTTCGGTGAAGCCGGAGCGGTTTTTCTCGACAAGAAACGGCAGCGCGCGCTTGCCGGGATGAGCCCGATGGCGGGCAAATCCGACGTCGTGCTGGTGCCGCTGGCGGCTTCGAACCGAACGCTGGGCGTGGTGACCGTCGCGGTCGATCGGCGGCCCGACGCGGCGATGTTGGAGGGGTTGGCGGGCTTCTGCGAGCTGGCTACCGAGCTGGTCGAAATCGACCGCGCGCTGGCGGCCGCGCGGCGGCAGTCGCGCGATAGCCGTCTCCTCGCGATGGTGAACGAGCGGCTGCACAAGTCGCTGGATCGCCGCGACGTCCTGTTTGGGATCGTCGAAGGCGTGCGCGCGGCATTCGGCGCCGATCGCTGTATCGTGTATCAGCGCGTGCCGGAAAGCGAGCGCGTCTCGGTCGCCGCCGTCGCCGCTCAAGGCGGCGCGCCGCTGCCGAGCGGCACGATTCCGCTCGACGCCGACTTGCGAAAAGTCTTCGGCGGATTGACCGTCCGACGCGACGGCATCGAAGGCAGCGAGGCCTTCGGGACGACGGCGCAGTGCGCGCTGGCCCTGCCGTTCGTGGTCGACGGGCGCGTCGAGGATGCGCTCGTGCTTTCGTTCGACCGTCCGCACGCGTTCGAGGAAGCCGACCTCGCGGCGCTGCGTTCGCTGGCGTTTCACGTCGGGCTCGCGCTTTCGAACGCCAGACTCTACGAACGGGAGCGCGCGCGGCGCACGCAAGCCGAATCGCTCGAGCGCGTCGTGCGGATCCTGCGCGACACGCAATACGTCGACGAAGTCATGCTGGTGTTCGTCGTGACGGTCTCCCACGAGCTGCCGGTCGACTGCGCGATCTACCGGTTGGAAGGCGACGCGCTGGTGCGCCGCGCATTGCGAATGCGCGAGCAGCGCTCGCCGACCTTCGAGGAGCGCGTCGACCGCCAATACCTCGAGCCGTTCTTGGCCGTCGACGAGCCGAGCGACGCGGCCCTTTTGCCGCGCGCGGTTCGCGGCGCGCTGTTCGAAGGCTTCGGCGGCATCATGGTGCCGTTGCGGCTCGACGGCGCGCTGTGGGGGATGCTCGTGATTCGGACCACCGACACCGAGCTGGAATGGTCGCAAGAAGAGCGCGCGACGTTCTTCCGAACGCTTGGGTCGCATCTCGAGATTTCACTGGCCAACGCGCACGCCTACGAACGCGAGCTGCGCCGAGCGCAGGAGCGTCAAACGCTGGCCGAGGCGGCGCGAACGATCTTGAGCCACCGCGCGCTCGGACCGCTGGCGGCCGTCATGTGCCGCCTGGCGTCGACGCTGGTGCATGCCGACGGCGCCTGCGTGCTCAGTTGGAACGGGGAGTCGTACGCCATGGCGGGTTCGTACGGCGAGTTCGTGGACGATCTCGTCGCCACCAGCGGCTTCGACCGAGCCCATCGGGTCGAGCGGATGACCGGACTCGTCAGCGACGAGCGCCGCGTACAACGGCTGATCGACGGTCCGGGCTATGTGGTGATCCCGCTCTCGCGCACCGCCGCCGACGAGGAAGGCAACACGATCGACGCGTTTCTGCTGGTCGGCAACCGCGAGCGCGAACGCTTCGGGCGAGAAGACCTGCGGCTGCTGCAGGAACTCGGTGCGCTGCTTGCCCTGGCACTGCGAAACATCGACTTGTACGAAGCGATCGTGCACGCCAACCACGCGCTCCAGGAGTCGAGCGAGTTCAAGGACGATCTGCTCGCCATGCTGGCGCACGATTTCAAAGGTCCGCTGACGATCATTCACGGGTACTGCGAGCTGCTGCTCGAAAGCGAGACCTCGGGCCGCGAGCAAGTCGAAGCCGTCCTGGCGCAGACGCAACGCCTGGTGCAGCTCTCCGACGACGCGCTCGTCTTGGCGCAAACGCAAGCCGAGGGATTCTCGATGGCGCGGACCATCGTCGACCTCGGTGCGTTTGTGGCCGAATGCGTGGAAGAGGACGCCGGCGAGAACCCGAGGGTGGTGCTGGAGACGCCCGACGACGTCGTACCGGTCGAATTGGACCCTCAGCGCTTTCGGCACGTCATCGACAATCTGGTCTCCAACGCGCTCAAGTACTCGAGGGGCACGGTTCGCATCGGCGTGCGCGTCGAGGGCAAGCGCGCCGCCATCGACGTGGAGGACCACGGGATCGGCATTCCTGCCGAAGAGCTGTCGATGCTGTTTACGCGCTTCGGCCGCGCCAGCAACGCCCGCCGGCAGGGCATCGCCGGGTCGGGCATCGGCCTGTACGTGGCAAAAAAGATCGTCGAGGTGCATCGCGGCACGCTGGGCGTGCGTTCTATAGAGCGAGAGGGCAGCACGTTTACAGTGTCCCTGCCGCTGGTGGCCGCAACCTAGCACGACGGCCGAACCCAGCAGGCGCGCCCCCGGGACGCGCCCGAATGATTACCGTTTCTCAAGCCCCGGAGAGAATCAAGGACGCCATGGCATTTCTAAAGACGCTTTTCGACGGAAACGAGCGAGAAGTCGCTCGCGTACGCCGCACGGCGGTCGCGGTCAACGCGCTGGAAGCCGCGATGTCGGCGCTTTCGGACGAGGAACTCAAGGCGAAGACGCCCGAGTTCCGCTCGCGTTTAGAAGAAGGCGAGTCGCTCGACACGATGCTTCCCGAGGTCTTCGCGGTCGTACGCGAAGCCGGAAAGCGGACGCTGGGAATGCGTCACTTCGACGTCCAGATCATGGGCGGTCAAGTGCTCTTCGAGGGTCGCATCGCCGAGATGAAGACCGGCGAGGGGAAGACGCTGGTTGCGACCCTTCCCGTCTATGCCCGCGCGCTCGAGGGCCGCGGCGTTCACGTCGTGACGGTCAACGACTATCTGGCGCGACGCGACGCCGAATGGATGGGACCGCTCTACGAGTTCCTCGGTCTGCGCGTCGGCATCATCCAGCACGGCCTCGATTCGGCGCAGCGCCGCGAAGCGTACAACTGCGACGTCACCTACGTCACGAACAACGAGGTCGGATTCGACTACCTGCGCGACAACATGGCGTGGCAAGTCGAGGATTTGGTCCAGCGCGAGCTCTACTTCGCGCTCGTCGACGAAGTCGACTCGATTTTGGTCGACGAGGCGCGCACGCCGCTGATCATCAGCGGTCCGTCGCAAGAGTCGACCGAGCTCTACGACAAGTTCGCGCAGATCATTCCGCGGTTGAAGAAGGGTGAGGACTTCACGGTCGACGAGAAGGCGCACGCGGTTCCGATCATGGAGCCGGGCGTCGCCAAGGTCGAGAAGATGCTCGGCATAACCAACCTGTACGATCAAAGAAACATCGAGCTGGCGCACCAGCTTAACGCCGCGCTCAAAGCGCATAACCTGTTCCATCGCGACCAGCAGTACATCGTCAAAGACGGCGACGTCGTCATCGTCGACGAATTTACCGGGCGCTTGATGTACGGACGGCGGTATTCCGACGGCATCCACCAGGCGATCGAGGCGAAGGAAGGCATCAAGGTTCGCGGCGAGGACCAAACGCTCGCGACGATCACCTTCCAAAACCTTTTCCGGCTCTACGAGCACTTGGCCGGCATGACGGGCACCGCGAAGACCGAGGAACGCGAGTTTCGCGACATCTACGGTCTCGACGTCGTCGTGGTGCCGACCAACATGCCGATGGTTCGCAAAGACAACTCCGACATCGTTTACAAATCCGAGAAGGCCAAGTTCGAAGCGGTCGTCGACGAGATCATCGCCGAACACGGCAAGGGGCGGCCGGTTTTGGTAGGTACGCGCTCGATCGAGAAGAGCGAGTTGCTGGCGGCGATGCTGCGGCGCAAAGGCGTCGAGTGCAACGTGCTCAACGCGAAATATCACGAGCAAGAGGCCGAGATCGTCAAAGACGCCGGCCAAGAGGGCCAAGTAACGATCGCCACCAACATGGCCGGCCGCGGCACCGACATCAAGCTCGGCGAGGGCGTCGCCACCAACGGCGGCCTGCACATCATCGGTACGGAGCGGCACGAATCGCGACGCATCGACAACCAGCTGCGCGGGCGTTCCGGCCGTCAGGGCGACCCCGGATCGACGCGCTTTTACATTTCGCTCGAAGACGAAGTGATGCGGCTGTTCGGCGGCGATCGGATGACCAATATCATGGATCGCGTCGGTTTCACCGACGAGCAGCCGATCGAGTCGGGGCTCGTCACGAAATCGATCGAACGCGCGCAGAGCAAGGTCGAGAACCACAACTACGAGATTCGTAAGCACGTCCTCGAATACGACGACGTGATGAACAAGCAGCGCACCATCATCTACGGTGACCGCCGGGCCATTCTGGAAGGGCGGTTCGATTCGCGCACGTTCTTGCTCCAAACGCTCGAGGCCAAGGTTCACGAAGCCGTCGAGCACAACGCGCCCGAGAACGCGCACCCCGGCGAATGGGATCTCGAAGAGATGCTCAACGAGCTCGACCAAATCTTCCCGGTAAAGCGTGCCGTCTCGGTTGCCGATCTCGACGGGAAAGACCGCGAAGAGATTCGGCGCATTTTGCGCGAGAAAGCCGTCGAGGCGTACGAGGCGAAGGAAGCCGAAGTCACGCCGGAGATCCTGCGCGTCGTGGAACAGCGGTACTTACTGCTGCCGATCATCGACCGTCAATGGGTCGACCATCTCTACGTGATGGATCACCTCAAGACCGGCATAGGCCTGCGAGGTTACGGTCAGAAAGATCCCCGCGTCGAGTACGAAAAAGAGGCGTTCGAAATCTTCGAGTCGCTCAAGAACAATATCGCCGACGAAGCGATCAAGGGCGTGTTCCGCGTCGTAATCGAGCACGCGCCGCCGGAAGGCACGGTCTCACCGACGCAGCCGGCGTCCGGTCCACAGTTCGCGCCGATTCCGTCGAGCGCGATGGTCCCGCAGCCTGCGGCGGAGCCGCCGCCGCAAGGCCGGCTCGCACCCGAACAGGTCGAGCAGCTCCTCGGCCCGGTTCCCGGCGCAAACCGCCGTCCGCCGACGAGGCTTCACACCAACAAGGACGACGAAGAGCCAGCGAAGCCGATGCAGCGCGACCAACCGAAAGTCGGCCGCAACGAACTCTGCCCGTGCGGAAGCGGAAAGAAGTTCAAAAAATGCCACGGTACCGCCGCTTAACGGGATAGGAGACAGAGCGCCCGAAAAAAGGCCGCAGGCTAAGTACTTTCGTGCATCAAAAAAAATCTTATCCCATTACGAAGTGCTTCGTATTTCGCGCTCTAAGTCGAGTCAAGTCCCAAATCTGCTGTAAATTCGGTTCAGCTTAGCATAGCGGTTACGCCGCTCTCGTTTTCTCCTTGGTCGGCAGAATTCGCTCAGTCAGTTGGCGTTGAGCCAGACTCACGGCGATCTAAAAATCGGTCCGACAACGGCGAACGATGGCCCGGTAAGATCCTTTCTCGCGTAACCAACGATTCTATCAGCTTGCAAGTCCAGCTGTCCCGCACACCAGCATTTTTCGCCGTTACTTGGGCTTGGAATGTTTGTTAGCCAGAGGGTGCCGCGTGGATCGTAGCCCGCACCACCAGGAAGTCCATCTAGGCCGTACACCTTGTAGGGTGTGAGCGATCCGGCATGATATGCAGTGTATTCAAACTCGGGGTAACCGTTGGCAACAAAAGCGTCGCCATTGGGCGTAAAGGTTATCGCTGATGTCTCAGACAGGTTTTTGGCGTTGACCTTTTCGGGCATCCAGGTGGTTGAGTTCATATAGAAGATGCCATTAGTTGAGAGTGTTCGACCCGCCGCAGCGAACCACAGTCGGCCACGCGGGTCAAAGTTCATTCCAAGCGGAGCATTTTTGCTAGAAAATCCTTTGGTTAGAT
>DATJUC010000328.1:0-9325 GCA_035502675.1 Candidatus Acidiferrales bacterium
CAAAGGCGCGAAGAAGATGACGCCGCAAGCGACCTTCGTCCCCGACGCCCGCGGCGTCGCCGTTCTCGAGTTGCCGGTCGATGCGGGAGCGACCTCCGCGGTGGCCGTCAGCATCGAGCCGGAAGGCGGCAGCAAACAGCCGACGAGCAAACCGGTGCTGCTGGTTCCGTTGACCTAGCCGTGCGCCTCGAGCGCATCTCACGCGCCACCGAACCCGCCGCGATTGCGTATTTATCGCGAGCTCCCTACGAAAACGTGTTCATGACGTATCTCGTCCTCTACGACTTCGCCCCGGGAACGCGGTCGCGGATCGTCGTGGCGCTCGACCAGGGCGGCGCCGTGGCCGGCGTCGGCTATTTCGGGCGGCAACTCGCGCTCGCCGCCGAGGAGACGACGCTGGATGCATTTGCGGCGCATGCCAACCGCCATCGCGGCGAGCGCATGATCGTCGGACCTCGCGAGACCGTCGGCTCGTTTTGGAAGCGCGTCGAAAGCTGGCACGCACCGCCGCGGCTCGTTCGCGACCGGCAGCTCGTCATGGCGATCGATCGTGCTCGACTGCGGCCGTACCCGCGCGCCGTGACCGTGCGCCACGCGCGCTTGGACGAATGGCCGGCGGTTGCCGATTCGTCGGCGAGCATGATCGAGCACGAACTCGAATACGATCCGCGCCGCAATACGGCCGATTTCGCCGCCAACGTCCGCCAAATGATCGAGCGCAAGCTCTGGTGGGTGGGTGAGTCGTACGGGCGCCTGTGCTTCTTTTGCAACATCGGCCCGTGGTGCCGGAAAACGGCGCAGCTTCAAGGAATTTGGACTCCGCCCGAGCTGCGCGGGAAGGGCTTGGCGACGGCGTCGTTGAGTGCGATCTGCGATCGGCTGCTGGAAGTCTCGCCGACGCTATCGCTCTACGTGAACGACTTCAACGCCCTCGCGATCGCGCTCTACGAGCGCGTCGGCTTCGAGCGCGTCGGGGAGTATCAAACGATCTTGTTCTAGAGCTTACGTTCGATCGACTCGACGCCGCTCTCGACGGCACGTCCTCCGCGCATCGCGAGCGATACGATCCAATGGATCGTGGCGTAAACGCCGATGAGCGCGAAAATGAAGACGATGACGAAAAACCATGCCGCCGTCTCGGCGATACGGATGAGCGCGTGTTCCATGCCCGCCGCTTGGCTACCCCGAGGCGAGTGCCCTGTCGCGGGCGCCTTCCAAGGCGGCGGCCAATTCCGCAGGCCGATCGGCCGCCACGTAGACTGCGGTCACCTGCCGATCGAACACGTACGGATACGTCAGCAGCGCGACCGGTTCGACGAAATCGACGCGCACGGCTGCGCTCCCCGGCGCCGTCAACACGCCGGCGCAAGGGTCGCGGCGGCGCAACTGCACTCGCTTGATGCGGCCGATCGCTTCCGCCGACCGCAAGTTCGAAGGCGCGCAGCTCGCGCTAGCGGCCAGGCCCAGATGCAACTCGATCGCCTCGTCGTCGACGCGATGAGGCAGTTCGGCCATGGATCCGTACAGCCCGCAGATCCACGCCACGCCGGCGACGACCGCGGCGTCGGCGACGAGGTTCCACGCGAGATACGCTCGAGGCACCAGCAGATGCCGAACGAGTGCGTCCGGAATCGCGGCAAGAACGACGATGGCTACGATCGCCGGTAGAAAGCTTTCGCCGCCGTAGGTGAGCGGCGTCGGCTTCGGCGGCGCCCCGACCGCGCGCAGACCGCGCAACGCCAAACGCAAGATCGCGAGATCGGCAACCAGCGGACGCCGCGCGTTCACGAGAGGCGATGCTCGATCGGCTTGCCCGTGAGTTCCACGGCGAGCGCGTTGGCCATGCGCGCCACGATCCCGTAGATCGACAGTTGGGGATTCGCACCCAAGCTCGTCGGAAAGATCGAGCCGTCGAAGACGAAGAGATTGCCGGCGACGTGGTGGCGCCCGGCGCCGTTGACGACCGCCTGCCGTTCGTCCGCCCCCATGGCGCAACCGCCCATCACGTGCGCGCTGACCACGCGCGCCAGCAGCGGCTCCATCGGCAGCGATGCGATCTGCGCCTTCGCCTGATTCCACGAGGAGACGTACGGCGCCGACTCGTGCACCGGTGCGACGCGAAGCGCGCCGGCAGCGAACTGAATTTCGGCCATCGTCGCGTAGGCGCGCCGCATGCCCTCCCATACGAACGGCGTGATCGGATATTGCAGCTCGGGCATGTGGCGATGGCGCAGCTGCACCTCGCCACCGGGACTCTGTTCGTTGAAGCCGTCGCGCATCAGCGCGATGATTACTTGCGTCTTGCGCAGATCGCCCATCGCCGCCGCCCCTTGCGCTCCGAAACCGGGCGTCGTCACGGCGGTCAGCAAGGGATGAATCGGCGGAACCTCCAGCTTGTATCCGATCGGGCCGTCGATCTTCTGCGTCCGCAAAAAGTGATCCGAGTAGATCGACTGCGGCGCGCCCGCGAAAGCGTCGACGTCGCCCGGCATCTCGGCCGCCGAGAGCACCACCGGATGCAAGAACGTTCGCGTGCCTAGTCGCCGGTGTGGATTGGGCGTGCGGCTGCGCAGCAGTAAGGCCGGCGAACCGATCGCTCCCGCGCTCGAGACGTAGGCCCGCGCGCGAACCTCGATCGTGTACGGGCGATTTTGCAGCGAGCGCGCGTCCAGCGCGCTGCAGGTCAGGCCCGAGACCTCGTCGCCGTCGAATGAAAAGTATTCGGCACGGGCGTGATGCACCAGGATCGCGCCGCGATCGAGCGCAGCCGGAATGGTGGTCACGAGCATCGACTGCTTGGCGTTGGTCGGGCACCCCAGCCCGCAATAGCCGAGATTCCAGCAGCCTTTGACGTTGCGCGGCACGACCGCCGTCCGGATTCCGAGTTTGGCGGCGCCGCGTGCCAAGGCCGCATTATTCTCGTTGGGCGGCAACGGCCACGGGTGGATTCCGAGGCGCCGTTCCATGATCTCGAACCACGGGGCCAGCAGTTCGGGGGTGAAGGCCTCCAGCCCGAAGCGCGAGCGCCAGTACGCCAGCGTCTCCGGCGGCGTTCGAAAGCTGCTCGTCCAGTTCACGGTGGTGGAGCCGCCGACGTTGCGCCCTTGCAGGATCGTGATCGCTTTGTCTTTGGTTTGTCTGGCTGCGGAATCTTGATAAAGCTCCGGATACGCTTCGCGTTCGAGCATGTGAAAATCGCGCGAGCTCTTGAGCGGCCCCTCTTCGATCATGACGACGCGCAGGCCGGCGTTGCTGAGGATTTCGGCGGCCGTCCCGCCTCCCGCTCCCGTGCCGACGATTACGACGTCGGCTTCGAGCTCGAGGTCGCGGTCGAGCGCCGACGCGTCGTAGACCTTCCATCCGCGGCCTAGACCCTCGGCGATCGGATCGGATATCATGTGATTTTCGGAGGCCCTGGATATCCGATTCGCGCCCACGACGCGGCGTTGCCGTACCACGATGCCATCACGAGCTGGTGCAACGCTTGATATCCGCTGCGAAAGAGCAGCAGCCCGCTAAAGCGCCATCGATTCAAGAATGCGGCGAGATCGGCCGGGCTCGCGTCCGACCACGACGTCCACACCCCCGCCGCCAAGGCTCGCGTGAGCGGAAACTGCAGTAACCCGAAAAGTTGGTGCACTTCGCCTTGGACGTCGGGCTGCAGGCCGTCGATCGCGACGTCGACCCCGCGGACGACTTCCACGATGGACCTGCCGTGCGCCGCGGAATCGCCCGGTAGCGCGCCGCTCAGCATCGCTCCGGCAAGTGCGGCGATTACGTCGCGATCGCCGGACGTCAACTGCCGGTACGTATAGCCGTCGTCCGAAAACGGCTTCTCCACCCGCGGACGTACGCAGCCGCCGAGTCCGAGCACGATCGCACCGGCGATTCCGGTTCGGATCAGCCGGCCGCGCGTGACTCGGATCATACGTTACGACGCCCGCGTTTCATCTACTTGAGGTACCGGTCGAACCAGCCGACGATACGCGTCAAGATGTCGATTTGGTCGGCGGTTTTCTGCGGGCTATGCCCTTCGTCGGCGTACACCACCAGCCGGCTGGGTACGCCCAGCGCCTGCATCGCGTTGTAAAATTCGAACGCCTGCGGCGCGGGTACTTCTTCGTCGTACTCGCCTTGCAGGATCAGCACCGGCGTCTTGGATCGTTTGACGAACGTGATCGGCGAGCTCTTCGCGTAGACGGCAGGATCGTCGTAGACGGACGCACCGAAAAATGGGATCATCCACTGGTCGATCTTGTTTTGCCCGTAATACGATTGCCAGTTCACGATGCCGGCGCCGCCGACGATTGCCTTGAAACGATCGGTCTGCGTCTCCGCCCACATCGCCATGTAGCCGCCGTAGCTCCAGCCATAGAGTCCCAGTCGCTGCCCGTCGATCGGAGCCGCGGCGATCGCGGCGTCGATGCCGGCCAGATCGTCGCGCCAGTCGCCGTAGCCGAAATCCTTGACGTTGGCAGCCGTATACGCTTCACCCGCACCGTAACTTCCGCGCGGGTTCGGTTCGAAGACGAAGTAGCCGCGGCTCGAGAGCGCGGCGATCGTCCGGTTTCCGTAGACGGGAACGCTCTGCGACGACGGACCGCCGTGCACGATCGTGACCATCGGATAGGTGCGGTTCGGATCGAAGTCGAGCGGATAGATCAGCCATCCCTGTACGGTATACGGGTCGCTCTTCCACTCGAGCGAACGCGCTTTGCCCCAATAACGCGTCGCGCCGGCGTTGACGTTGGTCAGCGCGGTCAAGGCCGACGGCGGTCCCGCCCACACTTCGGGCGGATCGTCGAACGATTGCCGGACGATCGCGACGACCCCTCCGCCGCGGGCGGCCGACCACGAGAGCACCGACTCCGGCCGGTCGGTCAGCGGTGCCGGAGATCCGCCATCCAGATCGAGCTTCATCAGATGCATCGCGCCGCGCACGTGCGCGACGAAATCGATGCGATTCGGCGCGATCCATTGCAGCGATTGAACGGACAACGCGTCCGACGGCGTGACGTCGCGCGCGGCGCCGGTGCCCGGGTCGACGACGTACAAGTCTCCGCCGGTCGCGCCGAAGTCGCTCATCAAGCCGCCGATCAGCGCGATCTTCCGGCCGTCGGGAGACCAGCGCGGTGCGTCGATTTGAAAGTGCGGAGCCAGCACGTCGCGCATGCCGGCGCCGTCGCTTCCGATGGTTGCGAGCTTGGCAATCCACCAGTTGTTGTCGCCGTTCCCTCGCGCGTAGGTGAAGGCGATCCGACGGCCGTCGGGCGCCCAATCGTACTCGTAAACGTAGTCGTCCGGCGGGGTGATCGGGCGCATCGATCCCGTAGCGACGTCGACGAGCGCGATCCGCTGTTCGTCGACGACGCTGCCGATGACGCCTACGTCGCGCGCACCGGGTGCGAGGGCTCCGGCCTGCCGGTGTGCCGACGCGATATAGAGAACCGAGACGCTTCGACCGTCCGGCGCCCAGCGCAAGCCCTGCACGTTGCCCGCCAGCGTTCCGGCGCGGCGCGGCCCGCGGCCTTGCGCGTCGCAGACGTAGAGCTGGAGTTGTCCGCGGGTCCGAGCGTCGGAAAGAAACGCGATATTGCGGCCGTCCGGCGACCAGCGCGGTTCGGTTTCGTTGAAATCGCCGCCGTCGCCGGCGGTAATGCGAACCGGCGCTTGGCCAAGCCGCTGCACGAAGACCCGGGAACGGCGCACCACGACGGTCGCCGGTTCGGCGCTTTCGATCGCCTCGCGATACACGACCGCGCTGCCGTCGGAAGAGAGTTCGACGTTTCCGAGATCGCGCACCGCATACGACGCTTGCAGAACTTGCGCCATGCTGGGGGGCGCGCTCGGCGCGGCGCCCAAAAGCGCGATCGCCGCCAACGCCGGCACACTATTCACTTCCAGATTCCTTCTATCGGTTTGGCGCGGCACTCGCGATCGATGCACGAAAGACCGAAAATCGTCTCGATCGTGCGCAAAACGCCGTAATGGTCGACGGGCCGATCGGTGCGCGAGCCGGCACGCACCATCGGCCCTGCCAGGATGGTCGGGATTCGATTGCCGCCGGCATCGGGTTCGGCCTCGTCCCAGGTGACGATCAGGAGGCCGTCGTGACTCCGGTCCCATGCCAGGATCGGCGGCAAGTTCTTGGCCAGCCACGCGTCGCCGGTACGCGTGCTGCAATCGTGCATGTCGTGGCACATGTTGGGCGTGATCCACATGAGGGCCGGAGCGTCTGCCGGCGGAAACCTCCGATAGACCCGATTCGCCGACGGCGGGACGTTTGAGAAATCGACCCACGGGTCGTGCTTGCGTCCGTAGACGTCGTCGCTGGTGCAGCCGGTGAAGCCGTCGTAGGGCATCGATTCGGCCAGTCCGACGAAGCTCCGGCCAGCCGCAGCCAGCAACGACGCGACGTTGGGCGCGTCGAATCGCACCGGACAAGCGTCGCCGTCGACGCCGTGCGTCGAGCCGGAAAAGAGGGCGAGATAGTTCGGTTGGCTGGGATGCGTCACGGCGCTGCTCCTGGTCAGCAACGCGCCCTGCGGAATCAGGACCCCGTTGACGAACGGAGCGTCCGGGTTCCCGACGATTCCGTCGTAGGCGCGATTTTCCATCACGACGACGGTCACGTGCGAGGCCCGCGGCAGGTACGTGCTTCCGGCTGCTCCGAGGGCGAGCAACGGCAGAACCAGTGAAACGGCGCGATTCACAATCCTAGCGCACCGTCAAGGGGCGAAAGCGAATGCGATGCGGGCGCGCCGCTTCTTCGCCCAGGCGCTGGCGTTTATCGGCTTCGTACTCCTGATAGTTGCCCTCGAAGAAATGCACGCGGCTGTCGCC
The DNA here is from genome assembly GCA_035502675.1 of Candidatus Acidiferrales bacterium. Taxonomy (GTDB): domain Bacteria; phylum Vulcanimicrobiota; class Vulcanimicrobiia; order Vulcanimicrobiales; family Vulcanimicrobiaceae; genus DATJUC01. The sequence continues at coordinate 6,844 of DATJUC010000328.1, forward strand.
TTCGAACGCGAGGATGTGGGTCGCAATCCGGTCGAGGAACCAGCGGTCGTGGCTCGTCACCAGCACCGTCCCGGCGAACTCCAGGAGCGCGTCCTCGAGCGCGCGCAGCGTTTCGACGTCGAGATCGTTGGACGGCTCGTCGAGCAGCAATACGTTCGCACCGCTCAGCAGCGCCTTGGCCAGATGCAGGCGCCCCCGCTCGCCGCCCGAGAGCACGCCGGCGAGCTTTTGCTGATCGGCACCCTTGAAGTTGAAGCGCCCGAGATAGGCGCGCGCCGGCATTTGAAATCTCCCGACGGTAACGAGATCGAGACCGCCCCCCACGTTGTCGAAAACGGTTTTATCGTCGTCGAGGCCCTCGCGGGTTTGCTCCACCACCGCGAGCTTCACGCTCGGACCGATCCGGATCTCTCCGGCGTCGGGCAGCTGGGTGCCGGCGATCATTCGGAAGAGCGTGGTTTTGCCCGCGCCGTTGGGTCCGATGATGCCGACGATGGCACCCGCCGGGACCGTGAAGTCGACGTTCTCCATCAAAAGCCGTTCGCCGAACGCTTTACTCACGCCGGAGAACTCGATCACTCGGTCGCCGAGCCGCTCGGCGACCGGAATGAAGATCTCTTGCGTTTCGTTGCGCTTCTGATATTCGTAGCTCGAAAGCTCTTCGAAGCGTGCGAGCCGGCTTTTACTCTTCGACCGCCGCCCGCTCACGCCCGAGCGCACCCACTCCAGCTCGCGCTTGAGGGACTTCCGGCGTGCCGACTCGGCGGCTTCTTCTTGGGCCAGCCGCTCCTGTTTCTGGTCGAGCCACGAGCTGTAGTTGCCCTTCCAGGGAATGCCGCGCCCGCGATCGAGCTCCAGGATCCACTCGGCAGCGTTGTCGAGGAAGTAACGATCGTGCGTCACGGCGACGACCGTCCCCGGAAACCGCGCCAGAAACTGCTCGAGCCATTCGACGCTCTCGGCGTCGAGATGGTTGGTCGGCTCGTCGAGCAGCAGCATGCCGGGGTTGGAGAGGAGCAGCCGGCAGAGCGCGACGCGCCGCCTCTCGCCCCCCGAGAGCGGCCCGATCTTCGCGTCCCACGGCGGCAAGCGCAGCGCGTCGGCCGCGATCTCCAGCTGCGCTTCCATGTCTTGTGCGCCTTCGGCAAAGAGAATCGCCTCGAGCTTTGCCTGTTCCTCGGCCAGCGCTTCGAAATCGGCACCCGGCTCGCCGTAGGCGGCAAAAACTTCGTCCAGCCGCGCCCGCGCCGCGAGCGCGCTCGAAAGCCCTTCCTCAACGGTTTCGCGCACGGTCTTGTCGGGATCGAGCTTCGGCTCTTGCTCGAGGTAGCCGATCGTCAAACCCGCCATCGCCTTGGCTTCGCCGTCGATCTCGGTGTCGACGCCCGCCATGATCCTGAGCACCGTCGACTTGCCGGCTCCGTTGAGCCCGAGGATGCCGATCTTGGCGCCCGGAAAGAAGCTCAGCGAAATATCTTTGAGAATCTGGCGCTTCGGCGCGACGGTTTTGCCGACGCGGTACATGGTATATACGAACGACATGGGGCCGAAGGCTTCGCTGCTCGAACGTCGTCACCATGCGTGAAGGCGAGCGTCATCCCGTCCGTCTCGACGAGGCGGATCGCCGGCGCCAGGGCTCGAGCCGCGTTCCCGTTCTACTTTCGATTCTGATCGTTGCGGTCGTCGTTGCCGCGATCGCGGCCCTCAACGCCCACGGAATCGAGCGCTAGCCAGGAGGAGTTCGCTGGAGATGAGATTTTCGCGCGATGCGATGGCCCGCGGCGCGACGGCGCTGCTATCCTGTTCCCTGGTCGCGGCTTGCCACGGCGCCGCAATTCCGGCCGGCTCGGCACCGTCCGAAGCGGTGCAGTCCGCCGCGGCCGTCGGTCCGCACAAGGCGATGCTTTCCGAACGAGCGATGCCGTTCAAAGTCGTCGGTTCCGGTAACACGGTGACCGCCGACATGCCCGTCCCGCGGCCCGATACGTCGCCGTGCACGGTCACGCTCTTCAGTCATCTCGCCTTCGAGAACTTTAGTCCGCAGACGTTTTCCTACACGCCTCCTTCGTCGTGCCCGCGCCCGTGGGCCAAGGTGGTGCTGAATTTCAACGTCAGCACGTCGAAGGGCGTCCAGTTCGATCGAACCGCAATTATCTGGGTCGGCGGCGCAGTAGCGTTCTTCGGAACGACCGCCGAACCGTCGCCGCAGCTCGCGCCGCGCTGGCACACCGAGCGCGACGTCACCGATCTCTCCGCGATCTTCGGGTCGGCCAACCAAGGACAAATCTCGCTGGGCAACTGTTATTGCCCGCCCAACTACACCGGGATCCTGTACGGGACCGCGTACCTTCAATTCTATCCGCCGGACGCCAAGTATCCCGCGCTGCCCGTTCCCGACAAGGTCATCGGCATTCCGTACGCGCCGCCGCTGGGGAACGTGGCCCAGCTGCCGCAGACGACGATGGCGATTGCGACCCCACTG
>DATJUC010000329.1:0-11255 GCA_035502675.1 Candidatus Acidiferrales bacterium
AAGCTTGACGGTTTACTACACGAAGTTGGACGGCACGACGCTCGGAAGCACGAGCGTCTCTTTACGTCCGCAACTGCCCGGTGAAAACGCCGGCGAGCATCGGCGCAACGTCGCGTTCTACGCCGCCGTCGAGGCCGTCGCCGGGCCGCCCAGCAACGTACAAGCCATTCGCTTTCCGCCCGGAACGCGCGTACTCGACGCGCGCGTGACCGGGTCGACGGCGATCGTCGACTTGTCGAAAGACGTGGAACGGCAGCCGGGCGGGTCGTTCGGTGAGAACGGCGAGTTCAAAGCGCTCGTCTATACGGTCACCGGCGTGCCCGGCATCGACGCGGTGCGCGTCACCGTGGCGGGCGAGACGTTGCCGACTCTTCCGGGGGGACACCTTGAACTCGACGAACCGCTCCATCGTTCGGACTGGTAGCGCGCTCGCGCTCGCATCGATGCTGACGGCGGCGGTGCTGCCGTCACCGGCGTCCGCCGACCCGCCGCTGCTGGCAACCTATCAACAGCAGACGATTCGTTTTACGCAAATCTCCTCGTCCGCGCAGGGCGTCGCCGTCGGCGTGCAGGATCCCGGGCTGGCGTCGCTGCTGCGCGACGTCGGCGCGGTCGTCACCTGGAAGCCCGGCGATCGCTACGTGCTGATCACGACGTCCGTTCCTGTCGTCGTGAGCTTTGCCGTCGGCGACCGCCGCTACGACGTCGGTCCGGTCAGCCTGCAGGCGCGCTTTGCGCCGTACGAAAGCGGCGGCCAGGTCTACCTGCCGCTCGACGAAGTCTTACGGTCGCTGGATCTGGCGCTGCGACGGGACGGCTCGACCGCCGTGCTCCAACCCCAGCTGGCGTGGCTCGACGTGCGCGCTTCCGGGCAAAGCGTCGACGTCGTCGCCCACGGCGGAGCGCCATTGCGTCCGCGCGTCGTCGCAGAGACGCCGCAGCAAGTCGTCTACGAGTTCGACGGCGTCGGCACGACGCTGCCCGGGGTTCGAGCCGTCGGCACCGGCGGCGTCCGTACCGTGCAAGTCGCGCAAAGCGGAACGATTCGCGATCCGAAGACGCTGGTGACCGTCAATCTGGCTCCGGGAGCGACCCACGACCCGCCGCGCAGCAACGACGATCGCGACGTCGTGCTCTCGTTTGCCGCGAGCGGTTCTTCGCCGCCGGCTTCGGTCGCGCAGGCGCCGAGTCAGCCATCCGGACCGAGCGCGCCGGCGACGATGACGCCTGCGTTCCAGCAGCAAACCGCGGCACCGGCGGCTCCGGCCGGTCCGGCGCAGGTCACCGGCGTCAGCGTGACGCCGGACGCAGACGGTTACGCGATCTCGGTCGCGGTCTCGGGGAACGCGTCGTTCGAGTGGCACCGGCTGCGCGATCCCGACAACCGCTTTTGGGTCGACGTAAAGAATGCCCAGTTGCAAGGGCCTCCGATCGACCAAACCGAGCCCGATCCGCTGGGCGCGCTGCGGGTGCGCCAGATCGATCCGTCGACGGTGCGCGTGGCGCTCTCGCTCTCTGGCCCGAAGGCGCTCGAGGTTTCGCCGGGCACCAGCGGTTTGACCGTCGACGTGGGCCGTAACGACGTCGCCGACGCGCCGCGCGCCGGCAGCGGGAGCGTCGGAACGATCGTCTCGACCGGCGAAGAAACGGCGTTGGTGACGCCGGCGCCGGCCGGCGAATACGCGCCGCCGGGCGACGACTCCGGCTGGAAGTTCGGACCGCGCGGACCGTCCTACGTTCCGACAAATCCGCGGCTGATCGTCATCGACCCGGGTCATGGCGGCAGCGATGCCGGCTCTCAGCACGGCGATCTGTCGGAAAAGGACGTGAATCTCGACATCGCGCGCAAGCTGCGCGACCTGCTGGTCGCCCGCGGCTGGCAGGTGCGCATGACGCGCGACAGCGACGTCGACGTCTACAAGCCCGACGATTCCGCGCACGACGAACTGCAGGCGCGCGACGACATCGCCAACAACGCCGGAGCGCGCATGCTGGTGAGCATCCACGCCAATGCGTACGTCAACTCCGGGCCCTACGGAACGACCTGCTACGTGAGCAAACCGAGCGATTTTGCGCTGGCACGAGCGATCGAATCGCAGCTCGACGGGGACGGGACGAAAGACGACGGCATCGTCAAGTCGCATCTGTACGTCACGCTGCACGCGCTCATGCCCGCGGTCTTGATCGAGACGGCGTTCCTTACCAACCCGCACGATTACGACTTGCTCTCCTCGGAAGCGTGGCGTCAGAAAGTGGCGCAAGAGATCGCCGACGGCATCGGCGACTACGCGCAAGCCTATCCCGTTCCCAACCAGCCGGCGCAGTGAACGCGCGTCCGTGATCGGCGTCTTCGATTCGGGTCTGGGCGGCCTGACCGTCGTCAAACGCGTCCGCGAGCGGCTCCCCGGAGCCGACGTTCTGTTTTTCGCCGATCAGGCGCACGTTCCGTACGGCGACCGCGATCCCAGCGAGCTGCACCGTCTGCTGGCCGCCAATCTCGCGTGGCTCGACGCGCGCGGCGCCGAGATCATCGTGATCGGCTGCAATACCTCGTGCGCGATTGCCGAGCGTTACGGCTGGCCGTCGACGCGCGCGCACGTGCTGGATCTCATCGACTCGGCTGCGACCGCCGTCCAACGCGCGGGTTTTCGCCGGATCGGCGTGGTCGCCACCGCCGCCACGGTCGCGGCCGGCTCGTACGGCCGGACGCTGCGCTCGGCGGTTCCGGGCGCGGAGGTTTGGGAAGTCGCCGCGCCCGCGCTGGTTCCGCTGGTCGAGGCGGGCGCGCTGTACGGCGATGCGCCGCGAGCGGCCGTAGCCGCCGTCTGCGACGAGTTGCCGCGCGGCCTCGACGCCGTCATCTACGGATGCACTCATTACCCGCTGCTGGCCGAGCATTTCTCGGCGTCGCTGGGACGCGCCGTGACGCTCGTCGATCCGGCGGTCATGCAGGCCGAACGCGCGCACGCGCTGGCGGCCGCGCACGAATGGACCGGCGAAACGGGGTCGACGCGCTACGTCACTACCGGCGACGCCGGGGTGTTTCGGGCTAACGTCTGCCGGATCATGGACGAATCGGATCCGTCCGTCGAACCTGCAAAGCCGCCCGTTCCGGCGGCAACGGCAATCGAGCCGGCCGAGTCTCCCCACTAGCTTCGGCTGCAGCGGCAGATCTTCGAGACGCGGGCCCAACCGGGCTCGCGAACGCGCGCGTGCGCTTCGCGACGCCTTCTCATTTTGCGAGTACCATCGTGCCGGCAAAGGAGGTTTGCGAATGCGTCGAGCCGATCCCGACTCGGTCGCCGAGGTTTCCGAAGCCGGCATCACCGCCGGGGGCGTCACGCTGCCCGCGTTTTTGGGCGTTCCCAAAACGGCCGCCGGACTGGTGCTGTTCGCGCACGGCAGCGGCAGCGGGCGGCACAGCCCGCGCAATCGTTACGTCGCCGACGTGCTGCACCGCGAAGGCATCGCGACGCTGTTGCTCGACCTGCTCACAACCCAGGAGGAGGCCCTGGATCGTCAATCAGCCGAGCTTCGGTTCGACGTCGATCTCTTGGCCGAACGGCTCGTTGCGGCAACGCGTTGGGCCGGCGTTCAGCCGGCCTTGCAGCATTTGAGTCTGGGATATTTCGGCGCGAGCACGGGCGCCGCCGCCGCGCTGATCGCCGCCTCGCGGCTGCCGGGCGAAATCGCGGCAGTCGTCTCGCGCGGCGGGCGCCCGGATCTCGCGGGCAAACGCTTGGAGCACGTGACGGCACCGACGCTATTGATCGTCGGCGGTGCCGACGCCGTCGTGCTCGAGCTCAACCGCCGAGCCGCCTCGATGATGCGCGCTCCGCGCCAGCTCGTCGTGATACCGGGCGCGACGCACCTCTTTACCGAGCGCGGAGCGCTCGAAGAAGTGGCGCGACTGGCCGCCGCCTGGTTTCGCCGCTACTGCGCCGGGCACGCCAGAAAGAACGCGTGACCGATCAGAGCGCTCCGACGTGGAAGACGTAGAAGAAGACCGCGACCGAGAGCGTGCCGAGCGCGGCGCCCGCCAGGACTTGCGCCAACGTGTGCGCTTTGAGGTAGACGCGCGCCCAGCACACCATCGGAATCAGGACCAGAAACGGAAGCGGCTGGCGCCCGTACAGCAGCGTCAGTGCGACCAGCGGCGCGGTGATACCGACGGCGTGGGTGCTGATCTTCCAATATCGCGTGATGTACCCGACGACCAGCGTCGACGCGAAGTAGCCCAGCATCGCCGCGATCAGGAGCCGCGGGGCGTGCGCCAGCCACAGCGCCGCGGCGCCGGCGAGATAGAAGACCACGAAGACCGAGAAGACCATCTCGCGCTCTTGCCTCACCGACATGTCCAAGTCCGAAATACGGTCGCTGGCGTAGAGCCAAAAGACGTACAGCATCGGGCCGATCGAGGTGAAGAAGGTCGAGAGAAAAAGCAGGCGCCAGAAATCGAGCGTGTCGCGGGCACCGACGTGCGCGAGAATGACGAACAGCGCGAGAGCGGTCAGAAACGGATTGAAGATCGTCGAAAGAATGCGTGCGAGATCGCGCCAGACCCGGCGGTTCTTGAGCGGAACGACCGTAGCGCCGGCGTCGTGCAACTTACGACTCCGCCGCCGCCCTGCGGTGCTGCATCTCGTCGCTACTAATGGCAGGAAGGGTCCGACTCCTGCGCGTGGGGCAGGCCGCTGCGCCCCGCCGGTCGTAGATTCCGCTTCGGATTACGACCCTATCGTGCTGCCGGTTTGGCCGGCATAAGGAAACCATTTTGACTCCGTTACTCTTCGCCGTCACGGCGGCTTCTAAGGTCGCGCCTCCGTCGGCGGCGGCGCCGGCGTTGCCGGCCGCGCCCAACGCGCTCGCTTCGGGAGCGCCGCACGCGCTGCCGTCGGGCGCTTTGACGGTCCCCCCGGTCGCGCCGACGCCGGCTCCCGTGCAAACGACGATCGCCGCGCACGCGCCGTGGCTGACGCACGGAATCGCGGCCATCTTCGTCGTCTCGGCGATCGGGCTGGTATTACTGCTGGCCGTGCAAACGACGAAACAAGAAGGCTTGACGGGATCGATCGGCGGCCGCGTCGAGTCGACGTATCGCGGGCGCCTCGGCGCCGAAGAGCAGCTCAAACGGATCACCGGCTTCGTCGCCGTAGTGTTCGTGGTGAGCGCCTTCATCCTATCGCTCACGGGAATCTAGAGAGCTCGGTGGCGCTCCTCGACGTCCGCAATCTTCGAACCACCTTTCGGACCGAAGATGGTCCGGTGACGGCAGTCAACGGTCTCTCCTTCTCTCTCCTAGCCGGTGAAACGCTCGGCATCGTCGGCGAGTCGGGATCCGGAAAATCGGTAACCGCGCTCTCGATCATGCGATTGCTTGCCAAAAACGCGAGCGTGACCGCCGACCGCATCGAGTTCGACGGCGAGGAGCTGCAGAAGAAGAGCGAAGGCGAGATGCGCAGGATCCGCGGTCACCGGATCGCGATGATCTTCCAGGATCCGATGACCTCGCTCAATCCCGTGCTGACGATCGGCGAGCAGATCGCCGAAGCCGTCCGGCTGCACCTGGGCCTCGACAAGCGCGCGTCGCGCGAGCGCGCCGTCGAGATGCTCGCCAAGGTCCGCATACCGTCGCCGCAAGCGCGGCTGGGCGACTATCCGCATCAGTTTTCGGGCGGCATGCGCCAGCGCGTGATGATCGCGATGGCGCTTTCGTGCAACCCGCAGCTGCTCATCGCGGACGAACCGACCACGGCGCTGGACGTCACGATTCAAGCGCAGGTCCTCGAGCTGATGAACGAGCTGCAGCGCGAGACCGGCGCGGCGATCATCATGATCACGCACGATCTCGGAGTCGTCGCCGAGGTCTGCCGCAACGTTCTGGTGATGTATGGCGGCAACATGGTCGAATACGGAACGGCCGACCAGATTTTTGCCGACCCCCGCATGCCGTATACGCAAGGACTGCTGGCGTCGCTGCCGCGCCTGGACGAGGGCGCGCAGCGCCGGCTTTTGCCGATCAAGGGCCAGCCGCCGAATCTGCTGCGCCTGCCCCCGGGTTGTGCGTTTGCGCCGCGCTGCGCTTACCGCATGCCGATCTGCGAGGAGCCCGTCCCGCTCTACGATTTCGGTGAAGGCCACGTCGCGCGCTGCTTCCTCTACGACGAGCGGGCCAAGGATCAGCGCCCGATCGACGTGCCGACGATGCCGGTAATCGCTCGATGACCGAGACCGCAGCGCTGCTCGAAGTCGAAGATCTTTACAAATACTTTCCGATCCACGCCGGCCTGACGTCGCGCCACGTTGCCGACGTTCGCGCGGTCGACGGCGTCAGCTTCTCGATCCGGCGCGGCGAAACGCTCGGTCTGGTCGGCGAATCCGGCTCGGGCAAGACGACCGTCGGGCGGCTGCTGCTGCGGCTGCTGCCCGAAACCAAGGGCAAAATTCGCTACGACGGTCAGGACGTCACGGCGCTGCGCGGCGCTCAGACGCGACGGCTGCGCCGTGCGATGCAGATCATCTTTCAAGACCCGTACGCGTCGCTCAATCCGCGCATGACCGTCGGCGACGCGATCGCCGAGCCGCTGCGCATCCACGGAATCGCAACCGGGCAAAAGGCGCGCGACCGGATCCTCGAGCTGCTGCGGCTCGTCGGGTTGCGGCCCTATCACGCGAATCGCTATCCGCACGAGTTCTCGGGCGGCCAGCGCCAGCGGATCGGCATCGCGCGGGCGCTCGCCGTCGACCCGGAGTTCATCGTCTGCGACGAGCCGGTCTCGGCGCTGGACGTCTCGATTCAAGCCCAGGTTATCAACCTGCTCGAAGACCTGCAGTCGCAGCTCGGCCTGACGTATCTCTTCATCGCGCACGACCTCTCGGTCGTACGCCACATCTCGACGCGCGTGGCGGTCATGTACGTCGGGAAAATCGTCGAGCTGGCCGATCGCGACGAGCTCTACCACAACCCGCTCATGCCCTACACTCAGGCGCTGCTTTCGGCGATTCCGATTCCGGACCCGGTGCTCGAGAAGCGCCGCAAGCGCATCGTTTTGACCGGCGATATCCCGTCGCCGGTGAATCCGCCGTCCGGCTGCCGCTTCCATACGCGCTGCCCGGTGGCGTTCGACCGCTGCACGAAAGAAGAGCCCGCGTTCGCGGAGTACGCGCCCGGACATTTCGCCGCGTGCCACTGGGTGGAAGAGCACGGGGGGCGCGCGCCGGACCTGACCGCCGGCCCGGTCGTCGTCTAAAAAAGCTGGGCGGCCGCATCTGCGGCCGCCCAGATTCTTGGACTCGGAAACGCTACTTCTTTTTGCGGGTGGCTTTGCGCGTCGTCTTGCGGGCCTTACGTCCCGCTTTACGGACGGCGGCTTTTTTCTTGCGAGCGCCCTTGCGCGTCGCTTTGCGCACCTTGCGAGCCACCTTTCTCCCCGCCGCTTTCTTCTTGCGGCCGCCCTTGCGAGTCGCCTTGCGGACTTTGCGGGCTACCTTTCTGCCAGCAGCCTTTTTCTTGCGGCCGCCCTTACGGACGGCTTTACGGGCGGCACCAGCGGCCTTGCGCACGGTCTTACGTGCTTTACGGCGGCCTTTCCGGCGAGGCTTTTCTTCAGCCATCGTTCCGCCGTTCATCATGGAATCGGAGTCCATTCATTCCTCCTCGTCCCCCGGGGGACGATTAGCGTGTATTGGACAGCGCTTCGTCGGCGCTTTGAGCGCATCATAAAGGATTTTAGAGAAGGATGCAAATTCGCGCGCGCACGCGTCACGCGCGCGCGCGTTCCGTTGCCCCCATCTTGACCTCGGCGGTATACTAGGGCCCGTGAAAAAGCCCCTGATCATCGTCGAGTCTCCGACGAAGGCGCGTACGATCAAGAAGTTTCTGCCGGCGCGGTACGCCGTGAAAGCGTCCGTCGGACACGTGCGCGATCTGCCCAAAAGCACGCTCGGGGTCGACGTCGAGCACGATTTCGCGCCGCGCTATCTCACGATCAAGGGCAAGGGCGACGTGATCAAGGAGCTCAAGAGCGCGGTCAAGAGCGCCACCGACGTCTACCTGGCGACCGACCCCGATCGCGAGGGTGAGGCCATCGCCTGGCACTTGGCCGAGCTTCTGAAACTGACGGAGCCCAAAAGAATCGAGCTGCACGAGATCACCAAAGACGCCGCCCTGGCGGCGCTGCGCGATCCGCACCGCATCGACATGGATCGCGTCAACGCGCAACAGGCGCGCCGCATTCTCGACCGGCTGGTCGGCTATAAAATATCGCCGCTGCTGTGGGCCAAGGTTCGCGGGGGCCTCTCCGCCGGACGGGTTCAATCGGTCGCCGTCAAGCTGATCGTCGACCGCGAGCGCGAGATCTCGGCCTTCGTTCCCAGGGAGTATTGGACGATCACGGCGCTGCTGGCTCAGTTTCTGGAAAGCGGCGGCGATCCGGAGATGACCTTCCCGGCCGAGCTGCTGTCGTATCGCGGCGAGAAACTCGAGATCGGCAACAAGGCCTCGGCCGATGCCGTCTTGGCCGCGCTCGACGGCGCGAGCTACCGGATCGGTTCGATCAAGAAACGGGAAGTGAAGCGCAACGCCCCGGCGCCGTTTACGACCTCGACGCTGCAACAGGAAGCGTCGCGCAAGCTGCGGATGCGCGTCCGCCGGGCGATGCAAATCGCACAAGCCCTTTACGAAGGCGTCGACCTAGGCGGCTCCGAGGGCACGGTCGGTCTCATCACCTACATGCGAACCGACTCGACGCGTATCAGCGACCAGGCCCGCGAGGCGGCCCGCGAGTTCGTCGCCGGCACGTTCGGGGAGAGCTATCACGGCGGCCGGCAGCACAAGGTGCGCGAGGGGGCGCAGGACGCGCACGAAGCGATTCGCCCGACGTCGGTTTTCCGGACGCCCGAGAAAGCGGCCGCGCATCTCAAACGCGACGAGCTGCGCCTCTATACGCTGATCTGGGAGCGGTTCGTCGCCTCGCAAATGGCCGCCGCGGTCTTCGACCAGACGACCGTCGACGTCGAAGCGGCGGACTACGTGTTTCGCGCGACCGGCACCGTCATGCGCTTTGCCGGCTTCACCAAGATCTACGAAGAGGGCCGCGACGAAGACGCGGCCGCCGACACAACTAAAGGAAAGGGGCGGGTGCGTCTGCCCGAGCTTCGCGACGGCGAAGCGCTGGATTGCCGCCGCCTCGATCCCAAGCAGCACTTCACCGAACCGCCGCCGCGCTACACCGAAGCGACGCTCGTCAAAGCGCTGGAAGACAACGGCGTGGGCCGCCCGTCGACCTACTCGACGATCGTCGACACGATTCAGGCGCGCGGTTACGTGAACCAGCAGGAGCGCCGTTTCTTCCCCACCGAGATCGGCACGGCGGTGAACGACCTGCTGGTCGAGCACTTTCCCAAGATCGTCAACCTCGACTTCACGGCCACCATGGAAGGCGACTTGGACAAGGTCGCCGAGGGCAGCGAGGATTGGGTGGCGCTGCTGCGCCGCTTCTACGGCCCCTTCGCGGGCGAGCTGGAACTGGCCGAAGAGCGCCTTCCGCGCCTCGAGCTGCGCGACGAGCCGACCGACGAAGTTTGCCCGAACTGCGGACGCCCGATGGTGATCAAGACCGGCCGTTTCGGCAAGTTCATCTCGTGCTCGGGCTATCCCGAGTGCAAGACCACCAAACCGATCGTCAAAGACACGGGCGCGAAATGTCCCAAGGACGGCGGCGCGATCGTCGAGCGCAAGTCGCGCAAGGGCCGCACGTTTTACGGATGCGCCAACTATCCGAAATGCGACTTCGTTTCCTGGGACCGGGTCGTTCCCGAGCCTTGTCCGGTCTGCGGATCGTACGTCGTCGCCAAGTCGCGGCGCGGCGGCAACGTTCGCCTCGAATGCTCGGCCGACCGGGGTCACGACGTCTCGTCGCTGGCGCAGGCGCACGGCCTCGAGGAGAGCCGCGAACCCGTCGAGGCGTAGACGCGTGCCTGCGCCCCGCGCCGTCCCGAGCGCGCGCCTGACCGTCATCGGCGGCGGACTCGCGGGCTGCGAAGCCGCGTGGCAAGCGGCGCGCTGCGGCGTCGGCGTCGATCTCTACGAGATGCGGCCGACCAAGAGCGGACCGGCGCATTCCGGCGGCGCGCTGGCGGAGCTGGTGTGCAGTAATTCGCTGCGCGGCGCCGCGCTCGAAAATGCGGTCGGATTGCTCAAAGAGGAACTCGCGCTGCTCGACTCGATCGTGATTCGATCCGCGCGCGAATCGGCCGTTCCGGCGGGCGGCGCACTGGCCGTCGACCGGGAACGCTTCGCGGCGGCGGTCGAGGCGCGGATCGCCGGAGAGCCCAACGTCGCGCTGCACCGCGCCGAGGTGCGAGAAATCCCCACGGACCGGCCCTGCATCGTGGCCTGCGGGCCGCTGCCCAGCGACGATCTCTTGGCATCGCTCGACGCGATCGTGGGCAAGCGGCTGCACTACTTCGACGCGGCCTCGCCGATCGTGGCGGCCGACTCGATCGACGAGACGCCGATGTATCGCAAATCGCGCTACGACAAAGGCGACGGCGACGACTATCTCAACATCCCGCTGGACCGGGATGCGTACGCCGGGCTGGTCGCGGATCTGCGAACGCTCGAGCGGCACGATCCCAAAGCGTTCGAGCCGACGCGGTACTTCGAAGGATGCCTGCCGATCGAAGAAATGGCCGACCGGGGCGACGACGTGTTGCGATTCGGTCCGCTCAAGCCGGTCGGGCTGCGCGATCCGCGAACCGGCAAGACGCCGTACGCCGTGGTGCAGCTGCGCAAAGAGAACGTGGCGGCAACCGCTTACAACCTGGTCGGCTTTCAAACCCGGCTCGCGTGGCCGGCGCAGAAGACGGCCTTCGGGAAGCTGCCCGGACTGCAGCGCGCCGAGTGGCTGAGGCTGGGCGTGATGCACCGCAATACGTTCGTCGACTCGCCGCGACTGCTCGATCCGCGGCTGAAGCTGCGAACCTTGCCGCAGCTCTATTTTGCGGGCCAGATCACGGGCGCCGAGGGCTACGTCGAGGCCGCGGCGTGCGGAGCTATGGCGGGCATCCACGCCGCTCGCGAAATCCTCGGGCTTCCGCCGGTCGACTTTCCGCAGGAAAGCGCGTTCGGCGCCGTCGTTTCGCACCTGCAAAACACGGCGACGCCGGATTTTCAACCGGCAAACGTCACCTGGGCGCCGTTTCCGGCGCTCGAACCCTCGGTCGCAGACGCGATCGGCCGCGACAAGAAAGCG
>DATJUC010000330.1:0-4050 GCA_035502675.1 Candidatus Acidiferrales bacterium
AATCCATTTCGCGCCGCTGCGATTCGGCGAGGACGATGTCGCGCACGTCGTCGAGCTCGCCGCCGCTCGCGACGTCCGGATGCGCGGCCAGCATCTGCTCGACCAGCGTCGATCCCGAGCGCGGCATGCCGACGACGAACACGGGGGCCCGCGAGGCATCGCCGGCGCCGCTTTTAGCGGTGAGAAGTTCGCGCGAAAACGCACTGCGAATGCGCTCCAGCGCGGCCAGCGTGGCCGCTTCGTCGTAGGCGAGGGTCGAACGCCGCAGCGCGTTGCCGGCGTGGAAATGTTTGAATGCCCTGGCGTAATCGTCGAGGTCGTCGTACGCTTTGCCGAGCGCGAAATGCAGTTGCGCGCGGTCGTCGCTCGGCAAACCATCGAGATCAATACCGCACATCGCCACGAAGGTGGGGTCGTCCGGTCGAACTTTGGCCGTTTCCGCCCATCTTCGGTAGAGCCAGCCAGTGTTCGGAGCGAGGGCGAGGGCCCGTTCGTAATACGTCCGCGCGCGCGCCAATGCGCCGCACTCCATGGCGATTTCTCCGAGATAGCCGAGCGGCGCCGCGTCGTTGCCGGTGCCGGTGATCGCTTGGCTCAAAGCCGTTTCGGCTTCGCCGTGGCGTCCGGCCAGATACAGCGCGATGCCGAGATTGGCGTGCACGGCCGGCTGCTGCGGGCGCAGCTCGACCGCGCGCTGCAGATGCCGAATCGCCTCGTCGCTGCGGCCCCGAGCTCCGAGCAGCGTCCCGAGATTGTTGTGCGCCTCGACGAAGTCCGGCGCCAACTCCAGCGCTCGCGCGTATTCGCGCAACGCACCGTCCAGATCGCCCGACTGCTGCAGTCGGACGCCCAACGCGTTGTGGGCTGCCGCTTCAGGAACCGCTGGACTCAGGCCGAAGCGTCGACGTTGGTTCCGGCGGCCATCGCCGCTTGCGCCGCCGAGAGCGCCGCCTGCTGCTGCGCGGCCTGCGTCGCCTGCTGCTGCTCGGCCGCGTTTTCGAGAACGCCGGCCAGCGAGCTCGCGCTCGAGGAGTTCGCGTTCGAAGCACCGCCGGACAGCGCCGCCTGGATCAAGGTCTGCGCCGACCACGCCTGGAGCGACTCGAGCGACTGCTGGTAAACGTTCTGGCCCGAGGACGCACTCGCCGGCGTCGGCCCGGCGGTGGCCGGATCGGCGGCAGTCGGCGACTGCGTTCCGGGATCGTAGGCGCTCGTCCCGTTGACGCCTTGGGTGTAATAGCTATCCGAAAGACCCGCTCCGGTCAGCGCCGAGTCGATGCTCGACGGATCGGTCGGATCGTAGGCGTTCAATAACGACAAAGCCGAGACGCTCACTTCGCCAGTATAACCGTTTGGATCGAGCCGTGACCAGAACGATACGGTTTTGGGGCAGATACTTGACGCAAGCTTTGCCGCCGCCCGGCGGCACGCTGCCGAAACACAAAGCGAACGATCCCGGAGGCCGCATGAACGACTCGGCGCTGACGCCCACGCAAAGCAGGCAGATCGAGGAGATTCTGCAGGACGCCCACGCGCACGGCTTGACGCAGGCACAGGTCCAACACCAGATCGACCGGGTACTGGCCTCGACGGCGCGCTGACGCGCGGCCTGGAACTGCACCCCGGGTGCAAGACGAGGATAGCCGGGCCGGCCGCTTGCGGCTATGCTGGTCGGGTTGCTGCCACCCGTAGAGTCTCGAACCCGCCAGTCCTCCGGCGCCGTCCGGTTTGTCGCTGCCGCGGCCCTAGGCGCGGCAATCGCGTTTCTGCCGGCCGGACCCGGGCGCTGCGACGCGCCGGCCACGCCGTCGCCGGACCAGACGCCCAGCCCGGCGCCGCTCGCGCCGTACTTTTCCGCCGAGGAAGAAGTCTCGCCAACCTATGACGCCACGACCGGATCGAGCACGCAGCTCAATCTGCGCGGTCAACTTCCGTTGGCGATCGACGGCGGTCAATACGTGTTACGCATCAAACTCCCGCTCGTCACCTCGTCGCCGGCAAACTCGGTGACGGGAGCCGGGGACCTTCAGCTATTCGGACTCGCGGTGCGCTACGCCGCCGGCGGACGCTGGCTCGAGGGCGTCACGATTCGCGTTCCAACCGGTCAGGACGACTCGCTCGGAACGGGCAAATACTCGCTCGGCCCGGCGGTCGGCTACCAAACGCAAAGCGGTCCGTGGACGCTGGGCCTGTTCACCCAGAGCTTCTTTTCGGTGGCCGGCCCGAGCTGGCGAACCGGCGTCGGACAAACGAAAGTCGATCCTAACGTCACCTACGGGCTCGTCAACGGCTGGAGCGTTGGGCTCTCGACCATGAGCTTCACGTACGACTGGGTCCGCAATCAGTGGATCGGCGTACCGGTCGGATTTCGCATCGAAAAAGCGTTGAACGGTCCGCGACCCTTCACCGCGATCTTCGAGTACGAAAGAAATCTCGTCGCCGCGCCGGACACTCCCAACCTCACGCTGCGGCTCCTCGGTCAGTGGACCTTCTCACGCTGACTCAAGCGGCGTGCCGGTTGGTGGAGATGAGCGGGCTCGAACCGCTGACCCTCTGCTTGCAAAGCAGATGCTCTACCAGCTGAGCTACATCCCCACGCGCGGGGCCTGTTTTCGTATCCTAGGAGCATACCCCTACCGTCTGGAATAGGGGCCGGTCGCGGGGGCATAGCTCAGCTGGTAGAGCATTACGCTGGCAGCGTAAGGGTCAGGAGTTCGAGTCTCCTTGCCTCCACCATATTTCAAGCGCGATCTCGCGGCTTATCCGGGGGATCGTTTGCCATTCTGTTGGGTCCAGTCGGGCGTGGAACGCCGCCAGGCGGTTTTTGCATCGCCGGACTCACGGCAATGTCTCACGTATTTCTAGTTGGCTTTTTGCATCTCGCCGGAAGCACGATTCGACGTGGCGACGCATGCCGAGAACGTCGCCTCCAATTCGCTAGGGTTTAAGCTGCCGGCTCGCCCGATCGCGACAATCTGCGTGTGAGGCTTGCGCGCACCCCACCGGTCGTGCAGTGCGATGTCCACGCGCCTTCCTACGACGTGCAGCACGGCGCGTCGCTCCGGAGCGTCGGCCGCGTACACGACGCCCTTGGCGCGGTAGACGGATCCAGGCAACGTACGCAGTGCCGGGCGCAACGACTCGAGTGAGAGCGGCGCATCGGTTGAGTAGCTCCAGGTATCGAATACCGCCGAATGATCGGTGCATTCGTGGGCGTGCATGGCCCCAGCCGGATCGAACCGGCCACCGCCGAGCAGAATCTCAATCGGCACCTCGCAGAAATCGGTTTCGACGATGCGCAGGCGGTTAAAGTGCTCGTCGAGCCACTGCTGCACCCGCCCCACCTGCTCGGGACCGGCGAGCGTGACTTTGTTGAGGATCACCATATCCGCAAAACCGACCTGACGAAGCTTGAGGTCGATGAGGGGAGGGTATTCAGGGTGCGCGAAGACTTGTTCGGCATCGATCACGCAGGTGACGCCGTCGAGCCTTATTCGATCGCGCAGGCCGGCGTCGTTAAAAGTCATGAAGACTCCCGCAGGATCGGCAACCCCGCTCGCTTCAAGCACGATGTACTCGATTGCCTCGGGGCGGTTCAGCAACGCCTCGACCGAGCTCACCAAGTCGTCGCGAATCTGGCAACAAACGCAGCCGTTGGCAAGGCTGATCGTCTGATCGTCCTCGACGCCGACCACGAGTTCTGCGTCGATATTGACCGAGCCGAAGTCATTGACGAGAACGCCGACTCGCAGTCCGTGAGAACCCCCCAAGATGCGGTTCAGCAACGTCGTTTTACCGGCCCCGAGAAACCCGGTTAGGATCGACAGCGGAACGACGCGCCCGGCGTCCTCGACGGGCGGCACTACGGCTTGAACTTATTCAAGTCGATGCCCAGCGCTTGCGCCATCTGGACGAGATCCACCAGCTCGGGATCCGTGAGTTTGGTGAGCGGTTCGCGATAGACGTCCGGCGGATAGTAGACCTTGGGATCTATCTCGAGATCGCGCGTCAGTTGCTCCTGCTGCCGTTCGCGCGGCAAGCGCGGCTGTG
>DATJUC010000331.1:0-19754 GCA_035502675.1 Candidatus Acidiferrales bacterium
CCTGAACCAAAAGGGCGCCGGCGTTTATTGCATCTACGTCGCGATCGGGCAGAAGAACTCGACGGTGGCGGCGCTTTCGCAAGTGCTCGAGCAAAAGGGCGCGATGGCGTACACCACGATCGTCGCGGTCAGTCCGTCCGAAGCCGCGGCGCTGCGGTGGATGGCGCCGTTTGCCGGCTGCGCGATGGCCGAAGAGCTGATGTACGCCGGCAAAGACGTCCTCATCGTCTACGACGACCTCACCAAGCACGCGCAATCCTACCGCGAGATGTCGCTGCTGCTGCGCCGCCCGCCGGGCCGCGAAGCCTATCCGGGCGACGTGTTCTACCTGCATTCCCGGCTGCTGGAGCGTGCGGCCAAGCTTTCCGACGAGTTGGGAGGCGGCTCGATGACCGCCCTCCCGATCATCGAAACTCAGGCCGGCGACTTCTCGGCCTACATTCCGACCAACGTAATCTCGATCACGGACGGCCAGATCTACCTGACGCCGCAGCTGTTCTTCCAAGGCATCCGGCCGGCGATCGACATCGGTCTCTCCGTCTCCCGCGTCGGCGGCGCCGCGCAGACCAAGGCGATGAAGTCGCTGGCCGGGCAGCTCAAGCTCGAGCTGGCGCAGTATCGCGACTTGGCCGCGTTCGCCAAGCTCTCCAGCGATCTCGACAAAGCGACGCAGGCTCAACTGCTGCGCGGCGAGCGGATGACCGAGCTGCTCAAGCAGCCGCAGTACGAACCGCAGCCGATGGCCGAACAAGTCGCCATCCTGTACGCCGCCAACGCCGGATACGTCAAGGATTTGCCGACCGCGCGCCTGCAGGCGTGGAGCGCGGCCTACGTCGATTTCATGCACGCCAACTACCCCGGCGTGCTCGAGACGATCGCGGAGACCGGTCAGCTTTCCGACGACACCAAGAAAAAGCTCGACGAAGCGCTGGCGAAGTTCGAAAAGACCGTCTGACCGATGGCCAGCGTCCGCGACCTGCGCGACCGGATTCGGTCGCTCAAGAATACCCAGCAGATCACCAAAGCGATGAAGCAAGTCGCCGCGGCGAAGATTCGGCGTGCCGAGCAGGCCCAAAAGCGGGCGCGTCCGTACGCGGACACGATCGCCGAGATGCTGCGGGACTTGATGAACGCGGTCTCGTCGATCGATCATCCGTTCGCCAAGCCGGGAAAGGCGGGCGCGCCGGCCGGCGTGATCGTGATGACCGCCGACAAAGGGCTGGCCGGCGCTTTCAACTCGAACGTGTCGCGCGCGGCCGACGGCGTCGCCGCCCAGCGCGGCGGTGCGATCTGGTACGCCGTCGGCAACAAGGCCCGCAATCACGTGCGCCGGCTCGGCGTCGCCGATTTTGCAAACTGGCCGCTCGGCAGCGGCGAGAAGCTCGGCACCGCGCGCGAGGTCGCGCACCGGGTAACGCGGGATTTCGACGCGGGCACGATCTCCGAGATCGTGCTGGTGTCGTCGCGGCTGATCTCGATGCTGTCGCAGAAGCCCGAGGTCCGCTCGATCGTTCCGATTCGGCGCGAGACGATGCTTTCGTCGCCGGACTCCGACGGCGAGGCCGCCGGCGGGCCGCGCGGCGCGATCGAGTTCGCGCCGTCCCCCGAGTTCGTCTTGTCGCGTCTGCTGCCGAAATATCTCGAGTTCACCCTCTTCTCGGCCATGCTGGAAACCGACGCGGCGTTCTATGCCGCCCAGCTCATGGCGATGAACAATGCGACGGAGAACGCGAGCAAGCTGATCGACGAGCTCACCATCCAGATGAACAACGCGCGGCAAGCCGCGATCACCAAGGAGCTGCTCGAGATCGTAGGCGGGGCGGAAGCGTTGGGGGTCGAGTGATCGGCACCGCGCGCACCGGCGCTCGTCATTCAAACGCTAACGGAAAAGTCTAGAGGAAAGATCGGACAAAATGGCTGCTACCGGTAAGGTCGTTCAAGTGCTCGGCAACGTCGTCGACGTCGAGTTCTCTCCCGAAACGCTGCCCAAGATCAACGACGCGTTGCGCGTTCGCGTGAACGAGGATAGTCGCGCGTCGAACAACGGCAGCTCTCAGTCGGTCGACTTGGGCGGAACGGCGATGGAGCCGCGCGAGCTCACGCTGGAAGTCCAGGACGAGCTCGGCGACAACCGCGTTCGCTGCTTGGCGATGGGATCCACCGACGGTCTGGTGCGCGGTGCGGCGGTGACGGCCGAAGGGGGACAAATCGAAGTGCCCGTCGGTGAGGGAACGCTGGGACGAATCTTCAACGTTCTCGGCAAGGCCATCGATACCGACGAGCCGGTCAAAGCCGCGGCGATGTGGCCGATCCATCGGCCCGCGCCCGAGTTCAAGTATCAAGATCCGACGCCGCGCGTCTTCGAAACGGGCATCAAGGTCGTCGATCTCATGGCGCCGTACACGCGCGGCGGCAAGGTCGGTCTCTTCGGGGGTGCCGGCGTCGGTAAGACCGTCCTCATTCAGGAGCTGATCCGCAACATCGCGCAAGTCCATAAGGGCTTCTCCGTCTTTACCGGCGTGGGCGAGCGGACGCGCGAAGGCAACGACTTGTGGATGGAAATGAAAGAGTCGGGCGTGCTGGCGCAGACGACGCTCGTCTTCGGCCAGATGGACGAACCGCCGGGCGTGCGCTTCCGCGTCGCGCAGACCGGCGTCACGATGGCCGAGTACTTCCGCGACGAACTCGGCGCCGACGTGTTGTTGTTCATGGACAACATCTTCCGCTATCTGCAGGCGGGCTCGGAAGTCTCCGCTTTGATGGGACGCATGCCCTCGGCCGTCGGCTATCAGCCGACGCTCGGTACCGACATGGGCGTTTTGCAAGAACGCATCACGTCGACCCGCAAGGGATCGATCACCTCGGTGCAAGCGGTCTACGTTCCCGCGGACGACTACACCGATCCGGCGGTCGCGGTCACGTTCGCGCATCTCGATGCGACGACGGCACTCTCGCGGCCGATCTCGGAGCTGGGCATCTACCCGGCCGTCGATCCGCTTGCGTCGACGTCGCGCATCCTCGATCCGCAGATCATCGGCGAGGAGCACTATCGGGTCGCTCGCGGCGTCCAAGAGGTCTTACAGCGCTACAAGGACTTGCAGGACATCATCGCCATCCTCGGCGTCGAAGAACTCTCGGACGACGACAAAATCATCGTCGGGCGCGCTCGCCGCATTCAGCGCTTCTTCTCCCAGCCGTTCTTCGTCGCCGAACAGTTTACCGGGCGCGAAGGCAAGTACGTCAAGCTTACCGACACGGTCGCATCGTTCAAGGAGATCCTCGAAGGCAAGGTGGACGATTTGCCGGAGGGCGCGTTCTTCTACGCCGGTACGATCGACGAGGTGAAGGCCGCCGCCGAGAAGATGAGCGCGGGGGCCTAGCGCGGCGATGGCGAGCACCGTTCCCTTCAAGCTGATCACGCCGACGAGCGTCGCGTTCGACGGCCAAGCCGAACTCGTCATCGCGGTGACGACCGAAGGCGAAGAGGGCATCCTTCCCAAGCACGCGCCCTTCTTGGCGGCGCTGCGGCCCGGGTTGCTGCGCGCCAACGTGGTCGCCGACGGTGCCGTCACGCGGCTCGAAATGGCGACCGGTGAAGGCTTCATGCAGGCGCTCCCGGACCGCGTCACGGTGTTGGTCGACGAGGCCCTGCGATTCGAGGACGTCGACGTCGCCAAGACGCGGGAAGAGCTGCACGCGGCGACCGAACGCCAAAAGGCCGCGGCCGGAGACCCGCAGGCGTACGCGCGGGATCAGGCCGAGATCGACTTCGCCAACGCCAAGCTGCGGCTAACCGGTCACTAGATCGCGAAGCGGGGCGGTCCAGGCCGCCTCGCGAACCCCTTGCCGGCACGATATGCTCGATCGACTGGAAACCACGCTGCGGGTCCGTGGCGGAGCGCGTCTCGAGGGCTCGGTCGCAACGCACGGCGCGAAAAACGCCGCGCTGCCGATCATGGCCGCCGCGCTGCTTTCCAGCGGCACGGTCACGCTCCACCGCGTACCGCGCATCACCGACGTCTCGGTCATGTGGTCGCTCCTCGAAGCGCTGGGCGCTCGCATCCGTTACGAGGGCGACAACACCGTCACGATCGACGCCAGCAACGTCGCGTCGTATCGCGCGCCCTACGCGCTCGTACGCAAGCTGGCGGCGTCCTTCGACGTGGTCGGCTCGCTCTTGGGACGCTTCGGCCGCGCCGAGGTGCCGTTGCCGGGCGGCTGCGTGCTCGGAACGCGCGCGACCGACATGCACGAGCAGGCCTTCGTCGCGCTCGGATGCGACGTCCGCAACGCACACGGATACCTGATCGCCGAGTGCGCGCACGACCGTCTGCGCGGTGCCGACGTCGAGTTCCGAATGCCCAGCGTCGGCGCGACCAAAAACGCGATGCTGGCCGCCGTTCTGGCCGACGGCGTGACGACGATCGCCAACGTCGCGATGGAACCCGAGGTCGTCGATCTCGCGCGCTTCCTCAAGTCGATGGGCGCGCGCATCACCGGCGAGGGTACCGACACGCTTTCGATCGAAGGCGTGAAAGAGCTGCACGGAACCGAGTACGAGATCATTCCCGATCGCATCGTGACCGGCACGCTGTTGCTCGCCGGCGCCGTTACGCGCGGCGACGTCACGGTGACCGGCTGCAATCCCGAGCACCTGCGCGGTGCGCTCGACAAGTTCGTCGAGTGCGGCGTCGTGGTCGTGACGGGTGAGGATTGGATCCGCGTGAAAGCCGACGGCATCACCGGCGGAACCGACGTGCTCACCGCGCCCTATCCGGGATTCCCAACCGATTTGCAGCCCCAAATGGTCGCGTTTCTGTGCACCGTGCCGGGCACCAGCGTCGTCGAAGAATCGATCTTCAACGCGCGCTTTTCGTACGTCAACGAGCTGGCACGCATGGGCGCCGACGTCAAGGTCACGATGGAGAGCAACGCCGCCGTGATCAAGGGCGTCGATCAGCTTTCGGGCGCGCCCGTGGAAGCTCCCGACATTCGCGCCGGTGCGGGACTGGTGGTCGCCGGTTTGGCGGCTGCGGGCGAGACCGAGATCATCGGCCTGGAATACATCGATCGCGGTTACGAGCGGCTCGAAGAGCTGCTCGCCGAGCTGGGCGGACAGGTGCAGCGCAGCAGCGGCGTCACCCCGCTGGTCGAGCCGAACGATTTCTTCGAAACCAGCGAATACCCGCGCGTTTCCGCCGCGGGCTAACCTCTTCGACCAACAGGAGTCTTTTTTTTTGGATATCGGGATCGACCTCGGGACGGCCAACGTGCTGGTGCACGTGAAGGGTAAAGGCATCGTGCTTCGCGAGCCTTCCGTCGTCGCCAAGGACATGAACACCGGGCGCGTGCTGGCGGTGGGTGAAGAGGCGCGGCAGATGCTCGGCAAGACGCCCGCGCACATTCAAGCGATTCGCCCGCTGCGCGACGGCGTGATCGCGGACTTCGAAGTGACCGAAGCGATGCTTTCCTATTTCATCAAGAAGGTGATGAAGGATCGTTCGTGGTGGGCCTCCATCGTCAAGCCGAAGCCGCACGTCACGATCTGCGTTCCGGCCGAGATCACCAGCGTCGAAGAGCGCGCCGTCAAGGATGCCGCGAAGCTGGCCGGCGCGCGCGACGTCGACATCGTCGAAGAGCCGATGGCGGCGGCGATCGGTGCCGGTCTGCCGATCGACGGTCCGTCGGGAAGCATGGTCGTCGACATCGGCGGCGGCACCTCCGACGTCGCCGTCATTTCGCTGGGCGGCATCGTCGTGTCGCAGTCGCTGCGCGTCGCGGGCAACAAGCTCGACGAGGCGATCGTTCGTTACATTCGCCGCGTTTACAACCTGATGATCGGCGAGCGCACGGCTGAAGAGATCAAGATCAAGATTGGTTCGGCGTATAAGCTGGAACAAGAGCTGGCGATGGAGATTCGCGGTCGCGATCTGATCAACGGACTGCCCAAGACGGTAAAGATTACCAGCGAAGAGATTCGCGAGGCGCTCTCCGAACCGGTCGGAGCGATCGTCGAAGCGGTCAAAGCGGTGCTCGAGAAGACGCCGCCGGAGCTGGCCGCCGACATCATCGACCGCGGCGTGATTCTCACCGGCGGCGGCGCGCTGCTGCGCGGACTCGACAAGCTGCTCTCGGAAGTTACCGGCGTTCCGGCGATCGTTGCCGACGATCCGCTGTCGTGCGTGGCGCTGGGAACGGGAGCGCGCGTGCACGTGTGACGCGTACCATCGACGCTCGAATCGTGCCTTCGGACGAGGTGCTCGAAGAAGCGGCTCGCGTCGTCTACGACGGAGGCACGGTCATCTTCCCGAACGACACGAGCTACGGCATCGCTTGCGATCCGTACGAGTCCGAAGCCGTCGACCGCATCTACGCTGCCAAGGGTCGTTCCGACAACCAGCCGCTCACCATGCACGTCGCCTCTGCGGCCGAATTCTTGGAGTACGCGCACGACAATCCGCTGGCGAACCTGGCGGTAAAGCGGCTTTTGCCGGCGCCGGTGATTCTGCTGATACGCAAGCCGACGTTCGTAAGCGACGAGCTGAGCGCGGGGCTGCAAACGATGGCGTTTCGCGTTCCCGACGACGCGTTCGCGCGCGCGCTGCTGGAGCGCTGCGGTCCGTTGGCGGGAACCACGGCAAACCCCAAGGCCGGCCCGCGATACTCTGGTAATGAGGATCGCTCGATGCTGCCGCCGGCCGATTTGCTGATCGAGCGCGGACCGACGCGGTACGACCGCGAATCGTCGATCGTCGACATTACCGGCTCGCACCCGCGACTTTTGCGCGAGGGAGCGGTCTCGGCGGCCCGGCTGTCGGAACTCCTGGGACCGATCGAACGTCCTTCGGTAAAGGTGCGCACGCAACGATGACGATACGGCCGCTCTTGGCGGCGCTGCTGATTGCCGCGACGCCCGCGCCCGCGAAGCCGGTGCCGCGGACGCCGTCGCCGTCGCCGCGCGCCTCCGGCCGCGTGCCGTCGCCCGCTCCGAGCGCGAGCGGGCCGGCCGCCGTCGCGACGTTCGGCGTGTGGACGGTTCATGCCGACGCCGTCGACGCGAACTTCAAGACCGGCGATTTCAGCACGCCGCGGAAGGTCGTCATGACCCGCGTCGGCGGCGACGTAACCGCCGACAAAGCCAACGGCAACTACAAGAAGCAGCGCGTTACGCTGACCGGTCACGTCGTGATGCACGACGATAGCGGCACCTACGGCGGATTGGCCGGTCCCGGGTCGCCGCCGTCGAGCGGACCGTCCACGCTCACCGCCGACAAAGCCGAGATCGACGGCCAAGCCAAGATCTACAAAGCCATCGGCAACGTGCATTACGTGCAGAACGACACCACCGTCGACTCAGACACCGGAACGCTCAACGATGCCACCCACGATCTCTACCTGCAAGGCAACGTGCACATCGTACAAGGCGCGCACAAGCTCGACGCGCAGAGCGTCGTCTACAACACGATTACCGGAAAGGCGCACGCCGAGGGAGACGTCACGATCCAGTTCCCGGGGCAGCTCCATCGCGGACTGGCGACTCCCAAGCCGCTGCGCGTTCCGAAGAATCCGGTGACGCAGCCGGTACCGACGCCCTAGGGCTCGGGCTGGTCGGGCGAGCGTCGTTCTTCGCCTCGCGTGCCGGGTTCGTAATACCGTCGGCCGCGGAGGTTTTCCGGCAGATTGAACTGCGTGACGCCATAGTCGTCGTGCGCGTAGTGATACTCCTTACCGTAGCCGAGCCGGCGCATCAGACCGGTCGCCGCGTTGCGCAGATGCAGCGGCACGGGATCGTTGCGGGTCTCGCGCACGTCCTCCAGTGCCGCACCGTACGCACGTCCGACGCTGTTGCTCTTGGGCGCGTTGGCGAGATAGAGCGTCGCGTGGGCCAGCGGGTAGAAGCCCTCCGGCATGCCGATGAAGTGAACGGCTTGCTGGGCGGCGATTGCGACCGAGAGCCCGCGCGAATCGGCCAATCCGACGTCTTCGGACGCCAGAATGACCAGCCGCCGCGCGATGAAGAGCGGGTCTTCACCGCCTTCGATCATGCGCGCCAGCCAGTAGATCGCGGCATCCGGATCGCTGGCGCGCACCGATTTGATGAAAGCGCTGATCGTATCGTAGTGCTGGTCGCCGCCTTTGTCGTAACTGGTGACGCGGCGCTGCATCGCGTCCTTGACCAGCTCCCGGTCGATGCGGCGGGTGCCGCCGAGCGACGGCGCCGACGCCGCCGCGAACTCGAGCGCGTTGAGCGCCGAGCGCGCGTCGCCGTTGGCTAATCCGACGATGGCCGCGCGCGCGTCGTCGTCGAGCTCGACGCCGAGCCCGCCCAGGCCGCGCTCGCGGTCCTTCAGCGCCCGGTCGACCAGCGCGCCGACTTGCTCGTCGGTCAGCGCCGAAAAAGCAAAGACCCGCGCGCGCGAGAGCAGCGCCGAGTTGACTTCGAACGACGGGTTCTCGGTGGTCGCACCGATCAAGGCGATGGTGCCGTCCTCGACGTAAGGCAAGATCGCGTCTTGCTGCGCCTTGTTGAAGCGATGGATCTCGTCGACGAACAGCACGGTCGGCGTCCCGACCCGGCGATGCGCCTGCGCTTCGGCGACGACGGCGCGCAGGTCGGCGACGCCGGCGCTGACCGCCGAGAGCGAGACGAAATGCGAGCGAGTCGCGTTGGCGACGATTTCGGCGAGAGTCGTCTTGCCGGTGCCGGGCGGTCCCCAGAGAATCATCGACGGGACCGCGTCGTTAGCGATCGCGGCACGCAACGGACGGCCGGGTCCCACGACCTCTTCCTGTCCGACGAACTCGTCGATGCTTCGAGGACGCATGCGGGAGGCGAGCGGCTCGCGCGCCGGCCCGGCTTCCTCAAAGAGACTAGGGTTACGATCGCGCGGCGCCAAGGTTCTCCCTCCTCGGCAGGGCATTAAAAGACGGCCCGAGGATTCCTCGGACCGTCTTTCCTTCCCGTTGCTACTTCTCGGAGTGTGCGTTGGAGCTTCGCACAACGTTATGGTAGGGGGACACGCTGGGAGCGTACTGTGAAATCCGCACCGAACTCGCGAATTTATCTCGACCACGCCGCCACCACGCCGCTTCGGCCCGAAGTCGCCGAGGCGATGCGCGCTGCCGCGGCGGCGGCACAGTACAACCCCAGCTCGCTCCACGCCGAAGGACGGCAGGCTCGCGCCGTGCTCGACGACGCGCGGGAGCGGGTCGCCGGCGCGCTCGGCGTCGCTCGAAAAGAAATCGTCTTCACGGGCAGCGGAACCGAGTCCGACAACCTTGCCGTCGTCGGCGCGGTGCGCGCGCTGGGGCGCAAAGGGCGCGTGGTGACGACCGCGATCGAGCACCACGCCGTGCTGCACGCGGTCGAGCGGCTGCGCGACGAAGGCTTCGACGTCGCCGTCGTGCCGGTGGAGCCCGACGGCCGCGTCGATCCGGCGCGATTCGCGCGGGCGTGCGACGCCCAAACGCTGCTCGCATCGGTCATGTACGCGAACAACGAGATCGGCACGATCGCGCCGATTGCGGAGCTGGCCGCGATCGCGCGCGAGCGCGGTGCGCTGTTCCACACCGACGCGATCCAAACGCCGTGCTGGCTGCCGCTCGAGCCGCGCGCGCTCGGCGTCGACTTGCTGTCGATCTCGGCGCACAAGTTCTTTGGTCCCAAGGGCGTCGGAGCGCTGTACGTGCGCGAAGGCGTCGCGGTCGCGCCGCTGACGTACGGCGGCGGCCAAGAGTTGGGCCTTCGTTCGGGAACGGAAAACGTGACCGGCATCGCGGGATTAGCCCGGGCCCTGGAACTGGCGATCGCCGAGCGGCCGGTACGGGCACCGTACGCAGCTCGCCTGCGCGACCGCCTGGAGGCCGGCATCCTGGCCGGAATCGACGACGTCCGCATCCATGGCCGGCCGGCGCCGCGTCTGCCGCACGTCGCGAGCGTCGCGTTCGGCGGTATTGCGTCGGACGCACTATTGATGCGGCTCGATCTGGAAGGGATTGCGGTGTCGGCCGGCAGCGCGTGCACGTCGGGCGTTCTCGAAGCCAGTCACGTGATCGCGGCGCTGCGCGTGCCGGAGCGGTGGCAGCGTTCGACGCTCCGGTTTTCGCTGGGTCCTGCGACGACCGAAGCGGAAATCGACGCGACCGTGCGAGTCCTGCCGAAGGTGGTGCGTGATATTCGGGTATTAGAGGGGATATAGCGGCTAAGGAGATACTTGAGGGCGTGACGACGACAGAAATCGGTGCCCTGGTTCTCGACATCCTGGTCGGAATCGGCGTGCTGCTCTTCGGGGTCGGGATCTTCATCGGCATGCGGGCTTTTGCCGCCACGATGGGCCGGCTCAACGTAACCCTCGACGGGGTCGATCGTCAGCTGGAAAATCTCGGGAGCCCGGTTGCCGATACGCTGAGCCACGTCGACGGCATAGCGGGCACCGCCGATCAGACCCTCGCCCGGCTTGCGGGCGTGGTCGGTTCCCTCGAGGGGGTTGCCGACAGCGTGACCCAGACGGCCGACCTCACCAAGAACGCGCTCTCTCCCGCAATCGTGAACTTCGGCGCTACCCTGAGCGGCGTCAGCGCTGGTTTGCGACGACTCGTAACGGGAAAGAACTCAACAGACCAAGCCTAAGCTAGGAGAAGACTTTCGACATGAGTAGCGGCAAAGGCGGGGGCGGCGGCTTCCTCGCCGGTTTCGTCATCGGTGCGATCGTTGGAGGCGTTGCCGCCGTGTTGCTCGTCCAAGAGGACGCTCGCGACATGGTCGTAGGGAAGGCGCGCGAGGCCGGAAACTTCGCGAAAGACGCGACCGGCGATTTGCGCGGCAAAGTCGGAGACGTCACGACGCAATGGCAGTCGAACGCTTCAGAACTCTACGAACGCGGACGGCAAGTCGTCGAGAACGCTCGGAGCAACATCGATGCGGCCGTGAGCGAAGGTCAGGAGAGCGCCGATCGCGCGCGCCAGGATCTGGAACGCCAAGCCGGAGGATGAATTTTGGACATCAAGGTTAACGTCCGCGAAGCACCGGGCGACTGTTACGTCGTCGACTTGAGCGGCGAGATCGACGTGTATACCTCGCCCAAGGTCAAGGATGCGATCGGAGAGATCATCGATCGCGGCGTGTATCACCTCGTCATCAATCTCGAAAAGGTGCGCTACATCGATTCGACCGGCTTAGGCGTGTTGATCGGCGGGCTCAAGCGGGTTCGCGAGCACGGCGGCTCGGTGAACCTGGTCTGCACCAATCCGCAGATCAAGAAGATCTTCGACATCACCGGCCTGGTCAAGATTTTCGGCATCTTCGAGAGCGAAGACGCCGCGATGAAGGCTTTGGTGTGAATCAGCCGGTGGAAATCACCGCCGAAGACTTGGTCGAGCTTCGGATCCCTTGCCGCGCCGAGTGGGTCGCGCTGGCGCGCCTTGCCGTCGCGGCCGTCGCCAATCGTCTGCGGTTTTCCATCGAAGACATCGAGGACGTGAAGCTGGCGGTTGCGGAAGCGTGCACCGCCGTCATCCAGCACGCCAACCACGGCGAGGCGATCGCGCTCACCTGCGAGACGTCGCTCGACGCACTGCGCATCCGCGTGCGCGACGCCGGCCGCCACGTCGGCGACCGGGCGCGCTCGATCGACTTGGACGAAGCGCGCATCGCCGGTCTCGGCGTGTTTCTTATTCGTACGCTGATGGACGAAGTCACGTACGACGTGGATCCGGAGACCGGGACCGACCTGGTTATGGTCAAGAGGCTGCACGGTAACCATTAGCAGTGTCCGAACGAGACGATTCGCGTCCGGATCGCGAACGGACGCGCGCTCTTTTCGCGCAATTCACCGAAGCGCGAGCCCGCGCCGCCGGCCGTGCCGACGATCCGGACCCCGAACACGAACGGCTGCGCGGCGAGTTGGTCGTCGCGCACTTGAATCTCGTTCGCTTCCTGGCGGTGAAGTTCGCGAATCGCGGCGAGCCGCTCGACGATCTCGTTCAAGTCGGGACGGTCGGCCTGCTCAAGGCGATCGATCGTTTCGAACTCGAGCGCGGCGTCGAGTTCACGACTTACGCGACGCCGACGATCGTCGGTGAGATCAAGCGCTATTTTCGCGACAAAGGCTGGGCCGTCAAGGTGCCGCGGCGCCTGCAAGAGCTCAACCTCGCCGTCAACCGCGCCGGCGACAAGCTCGCGATCGAGCTGGGGCGCAGTCCGACGGTCGCCGAGCTCGCCGAACACCTCGGGGCCGGCGAGGAAGAGATTCTCGAAGCTCAGGAGCTCGGCCAGGCCTATAACCTGCTCTCGCTGGACAGCGAAGTCTCCGGCGAGACCGACAAGAAATCCCAAACGCTGGCGGATACCGTGGGCCATAACGACGCCGGGCTCGAGCTGCTGGAAGACCGGGCCAACCTCGAGCGAGCGTTTCACGTACTCACCGGCCGGGAGAGGGTGATCATCTACCTGCGCTTCTACGAATCGGTCTCGCAGACCGAGATCGCCAAGCGCCTCAACGTCTCGCAGATGCACGTCTCGCGCCTGCAGGCCAAGGCCCTCGAAAAGCTGCGCGTCGTCCTGGCCGAGTAGCACAACCGGGCGCTCGTCCGGCCTGCCCCGGAGGCGCGACTTCGCCGAAGGCTAACATTTCCGCTTGACCGTCATGAAAAGCCAAGAACTTCGCCGCGCGTGGATCGAGTTTTTCGAATCCAAGGGCCATAAACTGCTCCCGTCGGCCAGCCTCGTTCCGCACGAGCTGTCGACGACGCTCTTCACGATCGCCGGCATGGAGCAGTTCGTCCCGGTCTTCCTGGGCGAGCAGCCGCCGCCCGCGCCGCGGGCCGTGACCGTGCAGCGCTGCCTGCGCGTGGCCGGCGCCAAGAGCGACATCGAGAACGTCGGCCGCACTGGCCGCCACGGGACGTTCTTGGAGATGCTCGGCAACTTCAGTTTCGGCGACTATTACAAGCGCGAGGCGATCGCCTTTGCGTGGGAGTTCTCCACGCGCGTGCTGCGGCTCGATCCGGCGCGCATTCACGTCACCGTGCACACCGGCGACGACGAAGCCGAGCGCATTTGGATCGACGAGATCGGTCTCGAGAGATCGCGCGTGACGCGCTTCGACGAGGACAACTTTTGGACGATGGGTCCGACCGGCCCCTGCGGACCGTGCACCGAGCTGTTCTACGATCTGGGGCCCGAACACGCCGCAGGCCCCGGCGACACCGGACCGAACCGGGGAGACCGCTTCGTGGAGTTCTGGAACGTCGTGTTCCAGCAGTATAACCGCAGCTCCGACGGCAAGCTCACCGAGCTTCCGCGCAAGGCGATCGATACCGGTGCGGGATTCGAGCGCGTGCTCGCCATCTGCAACGGCTTGGCGTCGATGTACGATACCGACCTTTTTACCGATCTCGTCGCCGCGCAGCCGCCGGCCGGCGAGAGCTGCTTGCTCGCAGCGCCGGAACGCCGCGTTCGGCAGAACATCGTGGCCGACCACCTGCGCGCCGCGACCTTCCTGATCAACGACGGCGTCTACCCGTCCAACAACGATCGCGGCTACGTGCTGCGGTTCTTGATTCGCCGCGCGATTCGCAACGGCAAGCTGCTGGCCTATCCCAACGGCTTTCTGGCCGGGATGGTTCCCGCGGTGGTCAAGTCGCTCGAAAGCGGCTATCCGGAGCTGCGCCAGAACGCCGAGCGGATCGCCGCCGCGCTGCGCGTCGAAGAGCAGACCTTCGACCGCACTCTCGAGCGCGGCATGGCGATGCTCGACCGGCTGGTCGAGGACGCGATCGCGAATTGCACTCGGCTGGTCAGCGGCGAGGATGCGTTCCTCCTGCACGACACCTACGGCTTTCCGATCGAGCTGACGCGTGAGATTGCGGGCGAACACGGCGCCGCGGTCGACAGCGTGGCCTTCGAGGAGCTGATGGAAGCGCAGCGCGAGCGCGCGCGCCGCGACGCCGCCGAGAAGCGCGCGGCGGTTACGGTGGCCGACGTCCCCGCCGTCAAGAGCGAGTTCACCGGTTACGAAGGTCTCGAAGGCGACGGCAGCGTGGTCGGAATAACGCGCGACCGGACCAGCGTTTTCGAACTCGAAGCGGGCCAAGAGGGCGTGTTGATTCTCGATCGTTCGTCGTTCTATGCCGAGCGCGGCGGGCAGATCGGCGATCGCGGCATCGTCACCGGACCCAACGGGACTTTCGAAGTGCGCGACACTCAGTACGCCGGCGAGGCGATCGCCCATCACGGCATCGTAACGTCCGGATCTTTTGCCGCCGGCGACGCCGTCCATACTGCCGTCTACGACTGGTGGCGGCGCGAGATTCGCCGGCATCACACGTCGGCGCACCTGCTGCAGCGCGCGCTCAAAGACGAGCTCGGCGACGAGGTCGCGCAGGCCGGCTCGTGGGTCGGCATCGACCGCATGCGCTTCGACTTTCGATGGCCGGGGGGTGCGCTGACGCCCGAGCAAAAGCGCGCCGTCGCGCACCGCGTCAACGAGATGATTCGCGACGATTCGCATTTGGTGACGCGCGTGATGTCACCCGACGAAGCCAAGAAGACCGGGGCGATTTGGATGGCCGGCGAGAAGTACGGCGAGCACATTCGCGTGGTGCAAGCCGGACCGTCGATCGAGTTTTGCGGCGGAACGCACTCGCACTCGACCGGCGAGCTGGGGATGTTCGTGATTCTCTCGGAGTTCTCGGTCGGGAGCGGCATTCGCCGCATCGAGTCGTGCGTTTCGCAAGCCGCCGAGGATCACGTCGCCAAGCAAAGCGATCTCGTCGGCTCGCTGTCCAGCTCGCTCGCGACGACGCCCGACGAGCTGGGAGAGCGTATCGCGAAGCTGCAGCGGGACGTCCGCGATTTGCAAACGTCGCTCGGACAGCTCAAAGCGCGTCTGGCCGCGGCCGACGCCCAAGCCTACGTCGCCAACGCCGAACGCCGAGGCGATCGCGCGTTCGTCGGAGCGGTCGTTCACGAGGCCAACGGCGAAGCGCTGCGGCACCTCACGCATGCGATTCGCTCGCGCTTGCCGTCCGGGGTCATCGCCCTAGCCGGAGTCGACGACGGAAGCGTGAGCCTGCTGGTGTCGGCCAGCGACGATCTCGTCAAAGACGGCGTGCATGCGGGAAATCTCGTCAAGCTGGCCGCTCCGCTGGTGGGCGGAAAGGGCGGCGGACAGCCCGCGCAGGCGCAAGGCGGCGGCAAGGATCCGGACGGCGCTCAAGCCGCCGTACGCGCGATTCGCGACGCGGTGCTGGCGTGATTCGGCGTGCGACCGTACTGCTCGGCGGCGCCATGCTGCTCGCGGCCGCGCCTCCGGTTACCGACGCGCCGAAAGACTTGGATTCGCAAGTCGTGCTGCAGCGCTACGCGCTCGCGCTGGCCGCCGTCGCGCAGCCCGACGTCGTCGTCTTCAACTACGCGATTTCCCAAGCCGGTCCGAACGACATCGACGAGCGCCACACGCTCTATCGCCGCGGCCTCGACGTTCGCGACGAAACGCTGGCTTCGGACGGCGTCACGCTGACGCGCAAGGTCGTTCGCTTCGAGCGGCGCGAGGATCCCTATGCGATCGCTCGCGTCGCGCCGCGAACCGCCGACTACGAACTGTTGTTTCTCGGCACCGTCAAGGACGGGCGTCATCGCGACTACGTGTACCAAGCGACGCCGTTGATTCACGCGTCCGCGGCATACGTCGATCGACTCACGGTCGACGGGATCACGTTTCTTCCGCGCGCTCTGCACTTCCATACCGCCGCGGGCGACGCGACGGGCACGGGCGAAGTCGATTACGCTCGGGCCTCGAAGTATTGGGTGCCGACGCTGGCGACCGCCCAGGCGAACGTCGGCGGCAAGCCGGCGCGCGAGCGAATCACGTGGAGCGACTATCGCTTCCCGGTCAGCTTGCCGGCCTCGGCGTTCGTGCCGCCCAAGCCGCTGCCGCATATGACGCTGCCGCCGATCTAAGCGCGCCATGCGATTGCGCAACGCTTACGTCGCGGGGCTCGTCGCGTTCGTCGTCACGGCCGTCGTTTCGCACCGCATTCCGACGCCTTACGACAACTACGTGATCCTCGCCGACGCCTGGCTGCACGGTCACGCTTGGGTGTCGATTCCCGGCAACTACATCGACGCGCTGCCGTTTCACGACGGGCGGTACTACATCATCGAGGCGCCGATGCCGGCCGTACTGCTGCTGCCGGCGGTCGCGTTCTTCGGGTTGCACGCCAATCAAACGCTGCTCGCGATGCTCCTGGCCGGCGTCGCGGTCGGGGCCGCGTGGGAGCTCGGCGAACGGCTGGGCTTGAGCGCCGAGCGCAACGCCTGGATCTGCGCGTTTCTGTTGGCCGGGACCGATCTGCTGTGGTGCGCGATGCTGGGCGACGTCTGGTTCATCGCTCACGTTTCGAGCGTCTGCTTTACGATGCTCGCGCTGGCCGAACTGGCCGGAAAGCGCCGAGCGTGGCTGGTGATGCTGTGGGCGGCGTGCGCGTTCGAATCCCGCTTCAGCCTGATCGCGGCGGTGCCGGTCTACGCCTATCTGTGTCTGGACGTCGCCGGTCCCGGCCGGCGGCCGCGCCGAAGCGCCCAGCTCGCCGGAATCGCGGCCGTCTTGCTGCCGGTCGCGGCGCTTTGGGCGTGGTACAACTACGCGCGCTGGGGAACGTGGAACGATCTGGGTTACACGCTTTGGTACCATCAGGATTCCGCCGGCCTGCCGGCCGGATCGCCATTTCGGCTAGAGTACCTGCCCATGCAGCTGTGGTCGTTATTCGTGCAATGGCCGCAGTGGCAACCGCAATTTCCCTATCTCGTTCCGTCGCAGCTCGGAACCGCGCTGACCTGGACCTCGCCGGCGCTGGTGCTGGCGTTTCTGGCCCGCACCCCGCGGCGCTGGACGATCGCGATGTGGGCCGCGAGCCTGCTGACGGCAATCCCGAACCTGTTGTACTACGTCGACGGCTACGATCAGTTCGGCATGCGTCACGCGCTCGATTTCGAACCGTTTCTGATCGCGTTGATGATGCTCGGCGTTCGCGATCGCTTTCCGAGGTGGGGCTACGCGCTGATCGCGTACTCGGTCGCGGCCGGACTGTGGGGCTGCTGGTTCTGGAATACGTTCGTGAGGACGTCTTAGCGGCGCACCACGGTCATCGGCAGACCGCCGACGTTCGGGCGGGTACGCGTCGTCGGCATCGGCGACTCCGGCGGCGCGGGCGGCTGCTCGGTGCTCTCGGTGCGCTGCGGCCAATACCGCAGGGCCAGCAGGTACGCGACGTAGTCGTTGTAGCCTTCGCACTCGTTCTGGATGGTAAAGCAGCGAACGATCCACAGCGGAATGGTGACGATCAATCCGACGCCGCTGAGCAGCGCAAACGACATCAAAACGCCGCGCACGTAATTTCCGAGGTAGTACGACTCGCCGCCGACGATACCGAGCAGCAGGGTCAGGACGAAGGCGAGCGTCGGGTCCTTCGAATACCGGTGATATTCATACGCGTACGTGGGTTGGGCTTCGGGACGGAGCTGGACGGCCAGCATCTGGGCGTACGGGGTCATGACGTTCCTCCACCCCTCCATACGCGCGTAGGGCTGCCCCTGTTTCAGCCGGCTGCGTCGTAGGCGGTCCGCAGCGCCGCGGCCGCGGTTACGGGCTCGCCGCAGACCGTTCCGCGGCAGACGGAGGCGGCCGGAGCCGGCGACGAGGGCAGGCCGGCGCTCTCGGCCTGTGGCGGGCGCAGCGTCCGAACTTTGACGAAGGGCGACGGCAGGCGTGCGGCGGCCTCCCGGAAATCGGCGCCGGCATCCGGCGTCGCGACCACGCGGACGACGATCTCGGGAGCGAGGAAGCGCCGCAGCGCTCGCGCGTAGGGCGCCGCGAACGAGCCTGCAGACGCGTAGGTGCGCGCGTAAAGCAGCAGCGTGCGCTCGGCGTGCGAGCGCCAGCGCTCGTCCCCGGCGAGCGCGCTCAGCCGCAACAGCGACTCGGCGAGAATCCCGTTGTCGCCGATCGGACGGTCGGGGAGATCCAGGCGCCCGAGCGTCGACTCGAGCGCGACTCGGTCGTAGAAGCCTCCGTCTTCGGCTTCGAACCGCTCGACGATTTGACTCGCCATCGAGACCGCCCGGTCGAGAAAGCGCGGCTCGCCGGCGGTCTCGTGAGCATCGAGCAGCGCGCGAAGATAGGCAACCTGGTCGGTCAGTAATCCGCGCACGGCCGGTGCCTCGCCGGGGGCCGCGACGTGATAGAGCAAGCCGTTCGCGTCGGTCAGCCGTTCGGCCACGTTGTCGAGCGTTCGCAGCGCGCGCTCCTGCAGCGCGTCGTCGTCGAGCGCTCGCGACGCGAAGAGGAGGCTGCCGGCCAGGGCGCAGGTCCAGTTGGTGTACGACGTGCGGTCGACGTACGGCGCCTTACGCGCGCGGCGCTCTTCCAAAGGCAGCGCGAAATATTCCTCGTCGGCGTCCTGGCTGCCGGCGAAGAAGCCGGTGCTGCCGTCGTAGAGCGTCGCGAGCACGTAACGCACCGACGACACGAGCGTTTCACGCAGCGCCGGTGCGGGCGAGACCGATACCAGCCGCGCGAGCAAACGAATCAGGCCGGCGTGATCCTCGGCCATCTTCTCGAAATGCGGGACGCTCCAGTCGCGCGTCGTCGAATACCGGAAGAATCCGCCCTCGACGCGATCGTAGGTGCCGCCGCGCGACATCGCTAGCATCGTTTCGACGACCATCGCGCGCAAGCGCTCGTCGCCGCCGAAACGCCACTCCGCAAAGAGAAAATCGAGCATCTCCGGCTGCGGAAACTTCGGCGCGTCGCCGAATCCGCCGTACTCGCGGTCGTATCCGCCGGCCAGTTCCTCGACGAGCCCGGCGATCGCGCTCTCGGACAAGTCTGCGCGCTCGGCCGGGCGGTACGCCGGGTGGGGACGCGCGGTCGACGCCCGCTCGGCAACCTGCGCCTTGTTGGCCGCGTAGAAGTCGGCGATCTCGATCAAGGCGCGGCGCATTTGGGCGGGCGGGAGATACGTCGCGCCGGTGAGCGTGCTGCCGTCGGGTGCGAGAAACGCGGTCGTCGGCCAACCGCCCATATTGTAGCGCGCGTTCACGTCGGGACGGCGGTCGTTGTCGACGCGCACCGCGACGAATCGGCGATTGATCGCGTCGATGACGTCCTCGTCGGAATACGAGGTTTCGTCCATGACGTGGCACCAATGGCACCAAACCGCCGAAATCGCGAGCAGAATCGGTTTGTCCTCGGCGCGCGCGCGCGCGAACGCGCCTTCGCCCCACGCCATCCAATCGATTTCGCCGGCACGGTTGGGGCGAGGCGAGAAGCGGAACTCGGCGGCAGCGTTCACGACCCATCTCCTTCGTCTTCGTGGGCGCCGCGCAGAAACGAGGTCGCGTAGACGATGACGATGAGCGCGTACACCGCCAGCGCGTAGACCCCTGCGGTGGAGAAATCGCGCAGCCACGCAATTGCGAAAAAGAGGCCGAACGCTAGGCTGACCCAGGCATAGCGGCGGTGCGCCGCCGGCGTCATGGCGTAGACTTCCGCGTCGTAGAAGCCCCCTTGCGCGCGGCTTCGTACGAACGCGATCGCCGAAACCGCGAGGCAGAGCGTCAAACCTGCGAGATTCCACATAGGCGTCCGTTTGGCTCGGCCGGGCGGCTGGGAAAGAAGCATCGGTCACGTTGAGTGAATCGAGTGAAAGGAGCGCACAGCATGATGACAGATCGAGAACCCGTCGTAGTCGAG
>DATJUC010000332.1:0-4263 GCA_035502675.1 Candidatus Acidiferrales bacterium
ACGAAGTACGTGCCGTGTACGTGGAGATCGAAGGGTACCGCGGCCAGGAAGATGCCGGTGATGCCGCCCAGGGTGAAGAGCACGACGAAGCCGATGGCAAAGAGCATCGCCGTCGTGTAGTGGATCTTCCCGCCCCAGAGCGTCGCCGTCCACGAAAAGATCTTCACGCCGGTTGGAATCGCGATCGTGAAGGTCAGGATCATGAACGGGAGCTGCAGATACGGCGCGAGTCCCGACGTGAACATGTGGTGAGCCCACACCATGAAGCCCGCGAGCGCGATCGCCATCGACGAAAACGCGATCATCTTGTAGCCGAAGATCGGCTTGCGCGAGAACGTCGGCAGCACTTCGGAGATGATGCCGAAGACCGGCAAGATCATGATGTAGACGGCCGGATGGGAGTAGAACCAGAACATGTGCTGCCACAGCACCGGACTGCCGCCTTTGGTCGGATCGTAGAACGGCACGCCGAACTGGCGCTCGATGAAGAGCGCGGCCAACGCCGCCGCGAGCGCGGTCGTCGCGATCATCAGCAGCGGTGCGGTCGCAAACTGCCCCCAGACGAACAGCGGCATGCGCGTAAACGTCATGCCCGGAGCGCGCATCTTGAGGATGGTGACGACGAAATTTATGCCCGTCATCGTCGAGCTGACGCCGACCAGGAAGATGGCGGCCGCCCACATCGACGTACCCGCCTGGCCCTGGAGCGAAATCGGCGGATACTCGGTCCAGCCTGCGGTCGGAGCGCCCATCAGGAACGACGAGAACAACATCAGGCCGGAGACCGGAAAGATCCAAAAGCTCAGCATGTTGAGCCACGGAAACGCCACGTCGCGCGCGCCGATCATCACCGGAAAGACGAGATTGCCGAATCCCCCGGTGGCCAGCGGGATGATGACCAGCCAAACCATCGTACTGCCGTGGATGCTGTAGATCTCGTTGTACGTCGCGGGCGAGACGAATCCGCCGTTTGCGTTGAGCAGCTGCGTCCGGATCGCTTCGGCCAGCAAACCGGCGAGCATCATGAAGACGAAGCCGGTAATGATGTATTGAATTCCGATGATCTTGTGATCGATCGAAAAGACGTACCGGCGAACGAAACCGTGCGGCTCGGGGTGGATGTGATCGGCGATTCCCCCGCCGTGCGCTACCGCGTGCTGCTCAACTGACATGGTGATGTGGTTCTCCGATTATCCGATTTACTTGAACGTGGCCAAATAGGCGACCAGGTTCGCAATGTCTTGATCCGACAGGCCGTTGGCCTGCTGGTTCGGCATCGTGCCCATGCTGCCGGTGAAGCCGGTTTGCAGAATCTTGGCGATGTCGGCGGGCGTCGCCGGCTCGCCCGTCACCAGGTTCGGGTGCGACGGGTCGTGCAGCAGCCCTTTGAGCCCCGGCCCCACGACGACTTGCGTGAACGGGCCCAGCGCATGACAGGCCGTGCACTTCGTGGCGAACAGTTTTTGACCGGCCGAAGCGTCGCCCTTGGAGAGATCGATGGCCGGGCCGGCTGCGGGCGCCGCCGCCAGCGAGTTGCTCACGTGCGCGTTCTTGGCCTGCCAGCCCTGATACCACTTCTGGAACGCGTCCTTGCTCTCGATCACGACGAACTGCTTGCTCGGATCGACCATTGCGTTCATCGTGTTGTGGCCGACGCCGCAGAACTGCGTGCAGACGATCGGAAACCGGCCGGTGATGGTCGGCGTCAGCCGGATCTCGGTCACCATGCCGGGGACCATGTCGTTCTTGAGCCGCATGGCCGGCACCCAGAACGAATGAATGACGTCGGCCGACGTGAGATTGAGCGTGACCGGCACGCCGATCGGCAGATGCATGTCGCCGGCGATCTCGCCGTTGATCTGCGGATACCGGAACGACCAGTAGAACTGGTGGCCGATCGATTCGACCACCAGGTTGTTCGGCTCGCTGCTGATCGGCATGATCTGATACCAAATGCGAACGCTCTCGACCGAAAGCAAGATCACGAACAGCGCCGGGACGAGGGTCCACCAGAACTCGAGCTTGTGGTTGTCGTGGACTTGGACGCCGACCGCTTCGGGCGGGTCGTCTTTGCGCGCGCGAAACGCGATCGCAAAATAGACGATGTAGCCGACCACGAAGATGTAGAGCGCCGAGCCGCTCGCGAACATGAAGGTCGAGAGCTCGTCGACGCGCGCGGCCGTCTCGATCGCGACCGGCAGCTTGAGCCACGTGTAAACCGGCGCCGTGTACCAGAAGACGATCGCGGCGACCGACAGCAGGCCCAAAACCGCCGTAGCGGTCCAGAAACCGCGGCCGAGTCCGGTAGGCTGCGCTCTGTTCTCAACCAAGGAAAGCTCTCTCCCGTGCTCCGATCAGTCCCGTTCTCTTAGTGGCTCCGCATTGGCAGAACCTGCAAACTGGCGCACGAGCCAGTCGACGTTCGTGATGGCGGTTCCGACCACCACGGCGTCGGCACCCGCATCCAGCGCCGCTCGGAGCTGCGAAGGATGGTGGACGCCGCCTTCGCAGACCACCAAGCCGCCCGCGCCATCGTCGCACGCGCGCCGCAGACGTGCAACGAGATTGAGCGCAGGCAGCGTCTCGGCAGCCGTTTCGGGCGTGTAGCCGCACAGCGTCGTCGCGACGGCGTCGGCTCCCGCGGCCCACGCTCGCAGCGCATCTTCGAAGGTCGCGCAGTCGGCCATCGCGATCCGCCCGGCGGCGTGAACGCTCTCGACAATCGTCGCAACGCCGGTCTTTGCCGGGCGCGGGCGAGCGGTCGCATCGAAGGCGACGATCTCGGCCCCGGCGGCGAGGACCGCCTCGACCTCGTCGAGCGTCGGCGTAACGTACGGGTCGAATCCGGGATACTCGCGCTTGATCAGCCCGATCACGGGCAGCTCGACGCGCGCTCGCGCGGCGCGCAGATTCGCGACGCCTTGCACGCGCACGGCGACCGCGCCGCTCTCTTGCGCGGCGCGCGCCATCGCGGCGATGACGTAAGGATCGTCGATCGCCGAATTCGGCCACGCTTGTACGGAGACGATCAAACCGCCGCGCAGCGCGTCGAGATTCATCGCCGCAGCTCCGGAACCGGCAGTCCGGCCGCGCGGTAAGCGAGCAGCAGCGCACCCTCGGCCGGATCGTACCGCGGTTCCACGACGACCGCACCCGGCACCCGTTCCCGCAGCGCCGTCGCGAGCCGGTCGCGATAGCCGGCGTTTTGCAGCAAGCCGCCGGTGACGGCGATTTCTGGCGGCGCGCCGCGGCCGACGGCAACCGACGCCAGCGCCGCGAGCGCCGCGGTGCCGGCGTCGACGATGGCGCCGAAGCGCCGGTTTTCCAGGACCAGCGGGGCGGCTGCGGCCAGCCGGTCGCGGCCCAAGCCGCCGGCATAAAATGCGCGCGCGACCCGGCGAAGCGACGGCTCCTCGAAGAAGGCGCAGAACGTCGCCGCATCGCCGGCGGCGTCGGCCTCACGCCCGTCCTGCGCGCGCATCAGCTCTGCCAGCGCCTGCCTGACGAGCCAAAACGCGCTGCCCTCGTCGCCGAAAACGAAGCCCCATCCGCCGAGCGTGAGCGCGCTTCCGGCGGCGGTCGCGTAGACCACCGAGCCGCTTCCTGCGACGACGGTCACGCCGTCGCGACCGGCCAGTGCACCGGCGTGCGCCGCCGGCGCGTCGTGCATCAAGAGGAAGTGGGGCGTCGCAAACCGCGGCGCCGCGCCGACGAGTCGTCCTTCGTAACCGCTGACGCCCGCGACGACGGCGGCCAGCGGAGTGTCCGCCGGCAAGCCGGCAAACCGCAACGCGGCCTCGAGCGCGTCTTCGAGCGCGGCGCGAAGCCGCGTCGAGCCGGGGCGCTCGCCGACCTCGTCGGCCGCGCCGGCCCGGCCCCAGCCGACGACTCGCCCGCGCTCGTCGCCCACCACCGCAGCGGTCGAGCTCTGTCCGCCGTCGATTCCGGCGACGTACCGGATCACCGTCCGTTCAGCAACCGGCGAGCGTAATCGTTGGCCGCGTGTTCGCGCGCGACGCGGTCCGAGATGACCTCGACCTCACCGATGCGCTCGCGATGATGGTAGAGCTCGTGCCCGACGGCCAGCGCGATGAACTCCCCTAGTTCCTCGGGCGAAAGCTGCTCGGCGATGCGAACGTTGAGCCGAATCTCGTTCTTGTGGGGATCGTACTCGGAACGAAGTTCGTCCAACCCCCAATCGCCGAGATCCGCAAAGGCGATCGCGACGCCGTATTCGCGGGCGCGCGCGATGGCGGCGGTCAT
>DATJUC010000333.1:0-12920 GCA_035502675.1 Candidatus Acidiferrales bacterium
TTGGTGGAGAACAGCTCCTCGGCGTACAGACCGCCGTCGGGACGGCGGAAAACGATATGACGCTTGTGCGGCAGCGAGCCGGCTCGAACGTAGGACGGCATTCAGACCTCCGTTGCGCTCGGCGCGGCCGCGCGCTCGACGGCGCTGAAGCCGTTTTCGCGATGAGATCCGTCGCAGAATGGTTTGGTCGAGGACCCTCCGCACCGGCAGAGCGCGACGTTTTCGCCCTCGACGACGTACGCGTTCCCGTCTGCGTCGACGAGCGAAAAGCGTCCCGAAACGCGGTAGGGGCCGCTCTCGCGTACCTTGATGACCGTCTCTTCCATTGCGAGCAAGGCGTTCGACGGGTTTGCGGCGCACTCCGGTAGCAAGGGAGGGGACTTCCATGAAGCGAGCGACCATCGCATTCTTTGCACTCGCGGCGGCAGCGCTTTTCGCGCCGCCGTGGATAGGGAGGCAAGCCGCGGCGGTAGCGGCAACCCCAACGCCGGCCGCGCTGCAGTACGACGAGATTAGCCGCATGATCGTGAATCCCGCGACGCCGCCGCCGCCGGGGGCGTTTTCTGGAGACTATCAGGCGATCGTTGCGGAACAAAGCTCGACCGCGGCCAAACCGCAGCACGGCCTAGGCGCCATGCTCAGCGCGGTGACGGGCAACCCGGAGGCCGCCGGCGGCGTGAACGCTGCCATGAGCGTGATGCGCCTCGGCCACCTTACTCGGTACACGTTTTACAAAGGCTGGATCCGCACCGACGATCCGCTGGCGCAGACCGCGACGATCGAGAAATGCGATCGGCATCAATACATCGCGCTGGATCTGGCGAAGAAGACTTACACGGTGACCGACACGCAGCCGGCCTGCCACACGCCGCCGATGCCGATGGGGCCGATGCGCCCGGCTTCGACGCAGGCGCAGCCCGGGACGGCCGACCTGACGATGAAGACCTCGGCGCAAAACCTCGGTCCGATGACGATCGATGGCATCGCGACGAACGGCTCGGCCGCGAGCGTCGACATGAGCATGACGAATGCCACCGGCTCGTGCCGCAACGCCAACTTCCAGATGAGCGTTACGTCGTATGTTTCGCAAATCGGCGAACCGCGCGCCTATTGCCCGCTGCCCCGCTCGATCGTTCCGTCGACGCCGTCCGAGATGGCGTCCCGAGGCGGCTGCAGGCCGGCCATGCACGTATCGGGCGGCTCGCCGATGGGCTGGGGCCAAGACGCCGATGGGCGGCTGGCGATGTATCGCCGGATGGCGATGTCGTCGCCGGCGACGATGTCGATGGTGATCGAACGCGGAAACGTCACGTGGCTGAGCGGTACGCCCGCCGACGCGCTGTTCGAGATCCCGCCCGGATTTACGCAGGCGGGCAGCTAGCGCGTCAGGGACGCGTCGCGGTTGCGGCGATCGTCGCGCGAGCCAGCACGTGGCCGGCGACGGCGTGCAGCAGTTGCGGCGCGTCGAGCGGCGCCGTTGCGCTCACGCGCGCGAGGTCCAGCGCCAAGAGCGTCACCGTGTAATGGTGGGCCGGTCCGGGCGGCGGGCACGGCCCATAGTAGGCAGCGCGTCCGGTCGATGCGACGCCGAGCCGTCCAGGCGCAGCGGCACCCCCGCTCAGGCGCGTCACCGAGCCGGGAACGTCGTAGAGGACCCAGTGGTAGAAACCTCCGGCGATCGGCGCGTCGGCGTCGTGCATGATCACCGCAAACGATTTTGTGCCGTGGGGTGCGCCCGACCACGCAAGCGCCGGGGTGCGGTTCTTGCCCCCGCAATCGGCCGCCATCAGTGCCGCCGGAACGGCACCCCCGGAAGGGAAACTCGGACTTCGCAGGAGCATGGCGCGCTCGAAACGGCAAGGAGTGCGGCGGCGATCACCGTCCCAGCGTTCGGCGGCCGCCGCGGAAGTCCGCGAAGCGGCTTCGCTCCGGGTCGCGAAGCGACTTCGCCCAAGGTGCGCCCCGGGCGCCTGTGATATCATGGCGGTTGCCATGATGGGGGTTGGGCTTCACGCGGCGTAACCTCGTGAACCCCGCCAGGTCCG
The DNA here is from genome assembly GCA_035502675.1 of Candidatus Acidiferrales bacterium. GTDB lineage: Bacteria > Vulcanimicrobiota > Vulcanimicrobiia > Vulcanimicrobiales > Vulcanimicrobiaceae > DATJUC01. The sequence continues at coordinate 2,046 of DATJUC010000333.1, forward strand.
GAAGGAAGCAACGGTAAGCGAGCCCTTACGGGTGCCGTGATCAACCTGACTCTCGTCGTGGTGTATCGTCGCCTCCCCGAGATTCGAGGATATGCCGTTCGCCTCTGTTTATGCGGCTGCGGGCGCGTTTGCCGGCGCCTTGGTTGCTCTCGCCGTCTACCATTACGCCGCCGTGCGGCCGGCTTTGGCCCGGCTGGGAACTCAGTTAGGAGTTCACGATCAGCTCATCGGCGGCGACGCAGGCAGCGCTTCCGGGCGGCTGGCCCGGTTGGAAGCCGAGCATACCGCCAACCGTGCGGCGGCCGAGAGGGTGGCCAGCCGGCTCGACGAACTCGAAGCGTTCGCCACGAGCGATGTCTCGCGCATCGGCTTCGTGCGATACGACGCGTTCGACGACACGGGTTCCGACCTGTCCTACGCGCTGGCGCTGCTCAACCGAGAGGGCGACGGCGTCGTGTTGACCAGCATCTATTCGCGGACCGACACTCGCACGTTCGGGAAAGCCGTCAAAGCCTTCAGGCCGGCGGCCAACGCTTCAGAAGAAGAACTGCGAGCCATCGAACTGGCTCGATCCTCCACCGAGAACGGATGACCGAAGACCGCTACTACGTCAAAATCGTCCCTCGCAGCGGGGACATCGTCCATCGGTTTTGGGTGCGCCGGCGACACGTCGCCGCGGCCCTGTTCGCGTTTGCCGTCTTGGTCTTGGGGTCGCTGGCCTTTGCCGGGGTCCAGGTCGCTCGAGCGCACGATCAAGTCGATGCGCTGCGCCGGCAGACCGAGCAGCAGCGCAGCACGCTGATGAGCATCGACGCGCAAACCGACGCGCTGCGCCGCCAGCTCCAGCACGTGCAGCGTCAGAATCAGGAGATCAAGCAGTTGATCGGCGCGCCGCCCACGCACGCTTCGGGCGCCGTCAAGCGGACCTCGTGGATTCGCGGCGGACCGGAGCTGGACGTGGTGGAGGCCAAGGTGCGCGCGCTCCGCGCCGCCTCGACGACGACGCAGGCCGAGTCGGATCGCATCGAGCGCCTGGCTCTGCGGATGCTCAACCTCGACCACCTGCGCGATCTGGCTCGCGCGCGGCTGATCGCCGCAATCCCCTCGATCGATCCGGTCGACGGAGCGGCGGTCATCGGATGCTTCTGCTACCGCAGCTACCCGGATTCGGAGTTCCACGAGGGCGTCGATCTCGGCGCCGACTACGGGGACACGGTACGAGCCGCCGCCGCCGGTACCATCGTCGCCAACTCGTACGACGGCTCGTACGGCATCAAGATCGATATCGACCACGGCAACGGCTATCACACGTGGTACGCGCACCTGTCGCGCGCGGACGTGGCGGTCGGGCAGCACGTCTACAAAGGCGAAACGATCGGCGCCGTCGGCGCGACCGGCTTTGCCACCGGGCCGCACCTGCACTATCAGCTGATGTATCAAGGGCAACCAATCGACCCGGCGCCATTCCTGCACGGAGTGCCGTCGAATGTGCTCGCGTCGCTGCCGTAGAACGCTGCGTTCGTGAACGGGCTGCTTTGCGGTTTAGACCGCGTACTGATCGACGTCGTCAACGTCTACTCGATCGTGCTGTTCATCTACGCGATCCTGTCCTGGTTTCCGGACGCCCGCCGGTTCCAGGCATTTCTTGCCCCCGTGGTCGAGCCGGTGCTGGTGCCGATTCGCCGCGTGATCCCTCCCGTCGGGGGCCTCGACCTCGCCTTCCTCGTGTTGCTGCTCGTCCTGCAAGTAGTGATCCGTCCGCTGCTGGCCCAGGCCCTGTTCAACACCTGCTACTTCTGAAGTGACCGTCAAGCCGGAGCACCCGCACCGTCTCGAGGTCGCGAGCGCGGTGCGAAACTTTTGCATCATCGCGCACATCGATCACGGCAAGACGACGCTATCCGATCGTCTGCTGGAAGTCACGCGCACGATCGAGTCGCGGGACCTCGAGGAGCAAGCGCTGGACGCAATGGACCTCGAGCGCGAACGCGGCATTACGATTAGGATGCATCCGGTCACGCTCAACTATCGCGCCCAGGACGGCGAGGCCTATCGTCTCAACCTGATCGATACGCCCGGGCACGTCGATTTCTCGTACGAGGTCTCGCGCTCGCTGGCGGCCTGCGAAGGCGCGTTGCTGATCATCGACGCCGCACAGGGCATCGAGGCGCAGACGCTCGCAAACTACCACTTGGCGCTCGAACACGATCTCTCGATCATTCCGGTCATCAACAAGATCGATCTGCCGGCTGCCGACCCGCAGCGCGTGATGGGCGAAGTCGAGGAGCTGCTCATCATGGAGAAGAGCGAGTGCATTCTGGCCAGCGCCAAGAACGGGATCGGAATCGACGACATTCTGGAAGCGATCGTGAAGCGCATTCCTCCGCCCAAAGGTCACCGCGACCATTTGCGCGCACTGGTTTTCAACGCGCAGTTCGATCCGTACCGGGGGGTCGTGAGCTACGTCCGCGTCGTGGACGGCGAGCTCAAGGCGGGCACTCGGTTCATGTCGATGGCGCACCAGCACGTCTTCGAGTGCACCGAAGTGGGAGTCTTCGCCCCGCAAATGCGGCCGGTAGAGCGGCTGGAGGTCGGCGGCGTGGGGTACGTGATCGCGAACATCAAGTCGCTGGGCGACATCGACGTCGGCGACACGATCACCGCGGCCGGGAATCCGGCTCACGTCGCGCTTCCCGGGTATCGCAAGGCCGTGCCGATGGTCTACTGCGGACTCTATCCGAACGAAGGCGCCGAATACGACGACTTGCGCGACGCGCTCGAGAAGCTCAAGCTCAACGACGCCGCGCTGGTTTACGAGCCCGAGACTTCGGTGGCGCTCGGCTTCGGCTTTCGCTGCGGCTTTTTGGGGCTGCTGCATATGGAAATCGTGCAGGAGCGGCTGGAACGCAACTATGCGCTCGATCTCATCGCGACGTCGCCGTCGGTGGTCTTTCGCGTGACCAAGACCGACGGCATGGTCGCGTCGATCGACAATCCGTCGAAGCTGCCGCCCAGCAGCGTGATCCGCTCGATCGAAGAGCCGTACGTCAAAGCCACGATCATCGCGCCTCCCGACTACGTCGGCGCGATCATGGAGATCACGCAAAGCCGCCGCGGCGAGCTCGGCAACATGGAGTACCTGCACGACGGGCGGGTAATCATGACTTACGAAATGCCGCTGATCGAGGTCATCGTCGACTTTTTCGACCAGCTCAAGTCGCGTACCAAAGGCTACGCGTCGTTGGACTACGAGGTCATCGGGTATCGCGAAGGTGACTTGGTGAAGCTCGAGATCTTGCTCAACGGCGAGCCGGTCGACGCGCTCTCGTTCATCGTCGCGCGCGAAAAAGCGGCGTCGCGCGGACGCGCGCTCACCGAGAAGCTGAAGGAGCTGATCCCGCGCCAAATGTTCGACGTGCCGATCCAAGCGGCCATCGGCGGGAAAATCGTGGCGCGCGAAACGGTGAGTGCGATACGAAAGAACGTACTCGCAAAATGCTACGGCGGCGACATCACGCGCAAACGTAAGCTTTTGGAGAAGCAGAAGGCCGGCAAGGAACGCATGAAGCGAGTCGGTCGCGTCGAGCTGCCGCAAGAGGCGTTCATGGCGGTTCTCAGGCTGGCGGACTGACTGCCGTGCGCGCGTACCTCGCTACCAAGAACCCCGGCAAGGTGCGCGAGATTCGGCGCCTGTTCGCCGGGTCCGCGCTCGAGGTGGAGTCGTTCGAGGAGTACGGCGACGTCGAAGAAACGGAGGAGTCGTACGAAGGGAACGCCTTACGCAAGGCGCGCGTGCTGGCGGCGCAACTGGCGCAGCGCGGCATCGCCGCGGCCGCGCTGGCCGACGACAGCGGGCTCGAAGTCGACGCGCTCGGCGGGCGCCCGGGGGTACGCTCGGCGCGGTACGCGGGCCTCGAAGCGAGCTGGCGGGCGCGCCGCGCCATGCTGCTCGACGAGATGCGTGGCATCGAAGGCGACGCTCGCACCGCGCGTTTCGTCTGCGTGATGGCCCTAGTCGACGCCGGCGGAAGAACGATCGTGGTTCGCGGGACCGTCGCCGGAGCTCTTGCCGAGCGGGAGGCCGGCGAAGGCGGCTTCGGCTACGATTCCATCTTCTACTATCCCCCGCGGCACCGGACGTTTGCCCAGATGTCCGAGGCGGAGAAGAACGCGATCAGTCATCGCCGCCGCGCCGCCGACGCCGTTCTGATCGCGTTGAAACGTGGCTGACGTTCGGCCCGCGACCATCGGCGACGTCCGCGCTTTGCTCGGCCGAGTCGACGCCGACGAAGCGACGCTGCACCTCGCCGGTGCGGCGGTGGAATCCGCAACGGCCTGGGCCGTCCGCGATGAAGGCGAAGCGATCGCGCTGTGCATCGCGCACGACAGTGACGACGAGCGCGCGGTGGGATGGATTTTCGTCGAGGAATCCTTTCGCGGCGAAGGGACGGGTGCCGCGCTGCTGGACGCTGCGTTCTCCGGTATCGAGGACCGTTCGCGGTCGATGGTCTTTCCGGCGGACGATCCGGCGTGCGCCGCGCTGGCGTTGCGCCGCGGTCTGGCGCTGGCGGCGCCGCTGCTCGAGATCGCCGGAGCGCTGCCGCGCGAGGAAGCGTTGATGGCGATGGCAGCGGGAAGCTACACGTTCGAAGTCTCGCCGCTCGACGGCCGCGGCAACGCTCCCGAACTCGATTCGCTCGATCGCCAAACGCGCGGAACCACGCGCGGCATCGATCACGTGCGATTCGGCACGCGCGCCACCGGGCTTGGGTTCTGGCTGGCCGGCGAGATGGTCGCATATGCGTACGCGTGGCCCGACGGCCGGATCGGACCGATCGCGGCTTCTTCCGCGGCGTACCTCGTGCAGCTCGTCGCTTTCGTGCTGGTGACGTTGCAGCGAACCCACGGCGCGTCGTGGTGCACGGCGTTGATTCCGTCGGCGAACGTCCGGGTCGCGCGCGCGTTGCTGCGAGCCGGACTGACGATCGGACGCCGCTACGGCTTCGCCTCGGACGCAACCGCAATCGACCTTTCGCGCTACGTGGCCTATCGTCCGATCGTCCCGTAAGGCGTTGCGCGCAAACGCGCGCGAAAGAATCGCGTGCGGTATCGCGAAGGTTGACGCGGCGCTTCAGCGCCGGGACGTAGCTCAGCTTGGTAGAGCGTTCGGTTTGGGGCCGAAAAGTCGCTGGTTCGAATCCAGTCGTCCCGACCACTTGCGGGGGCGTGGTATCCTAGCCCAGGGTGCCGCCCCCGATCTGCGCCCGTGGTCTAACAGGATAAGGCACGAGTCTTCTAAACTCGAAGATGGGGGTTCGAGTCCCTCCGGGCGCGAAGGTGGGCCGCCGCGCCGGAACGTGGTGACCGTAGCTCAGTTGGTTAGAGCGCTTGACTGTGACTCAAGAGGTCGCGGGTTCGACTCCCGTCGGTCACCCCACGCAGCGCCCGCGCGCACGGTGACCGCGACCGTAAAGAAGTAGAGCGTCCGCTCGGCGCGAAGTCCCGGCAATGGTCCGTACCCTGGCGACGAATCGGACCTGGGCGTCCTGGTCGGGTGTTTTCTTAACGGTGATCGCCGCGGTGCTGCTTTCCGGCGCCGTGTGGCAGGTCGTGCGCCTGGACGCGCTCGGCGGCATCGACGCCGCCACGTTCGACCGTTACCGGCTGGCAACGAGCAGCGGCGCGGTCGTCGCCGATACGCTCCAAACGCTGGCGGACTACCGTCGCGCGACCCTGCTGGGTGCGCCGGTGACGGAGCAGCGAACGCTGCGCGAAACGCTCGACGCGCGCATGCGCGGTCTCGAAACGCTTTTCGGGCCGGGCGGAACGGCATCCGAATTCGGCGCGGCCGACGACTGGTCGAAAGCGCAAAGAGCGTGGGAAAAGCTGCGGGCCGCACCAGCGCCCTCGCTATCGGTCGGATCGTTTACGCCGTTCGGCTTGAATCTCTTCGACGTGCTGGTCGATTGCGACAACGGCTCGGGAATGAATTACGACTCCGACGCGATCTCGCAAAACCTCGCGTTCGTGTGGTTTACGCAGATTCCCGATGCGTACGAAACGGTTCAGCGATCGTGGCTGCAGAGCGACCTGGCCGTCAAGAACCAAGGAATGGGTCTCAAGGAGCGGCTGTCTTTCTCGAGCGCGCTGCTGGGCGTTCGCCAAGACTTCGACTTGAGCGCGACCAACGTTCCGAGCTATGCGAGCGCGCTGGCAGTGATGATGCCGGACCGCGCCGCACGGTTCGCCCGGCTTCCCGTGCTCGCAGGGCGGTTTTCGGCGGCGGGAAACGCATACTACCGTCTGTTGCAGCAGCACGTGCTCTATCAAGATCGTCCGACCGTCGATCCGAAGATCGTGGCGGCGGCGGCGCAGCCGGCGCTGAGGCTGACCCGCGAGCTGGGCGCGCAGACGGCGTTCGCGCTCGGTGCGCTGACCGTGCAGCGCCGTCACGTCTACACCCAGCGCACGGCGTATCTCTATGCGGTTCTCTTCATCGGCGCGCTGCTGCTGGTCGGGCTGATGCTGTTGATCGGGCAAATCGTCGCTTATCGCAGCGGCCAGGCGCTGCAGCGCGCGCGCCGCGAATCCGAGCGGTTAGCGGCCGAGCTGGCGTGGCAGAAAGCGGAAGAAGCGCTGCGCCTTTCGGAAGCTCAGTTCAAGGCCGTCTTCGAGGGAGCCGCGATCGGTATCGCAGTCGTCGACGTTACCGGAACCTTGGCCGATTCGAATACGGTTTTCCGTGCGATGTTCGGCGACGGGATCGGGGCAGCGATCGAGGGGCACGAGGCGGAGCTCACGCAGCTGCTGGACGGCGTGCGCGACACCTTCGAATACGAGCAGCACGTTCGCACGCCGCTCGGTCAGGAGGTGTGGACCGACGCGACGATTTCGGTGGTCAACGAGCGCGACGGGCATCCGCTATTCGCAATTTGCATGTTCCGCGACAAGACCGAGCTCAAGCATAGCGAACGCCGAATGCTCCACGACAAGACGCACGACGCGCTGACCGGCTTGCCGAACAGGTGGCTCTTCGAGGAGCGGCTGCGACGCCGTATCGACGAGGCCACCGCGCTTCTGGACTCGTTCTTCGCGGTGCTGTTCGTCGATCTGGAACACTTCCGAGACATCAACGAGTCGCTCGGCCATCGGGCCGGCGACGTGGTGCTGACGCAGATCGCGCAGCGCTTGCGCGCCTGCGTCGACACTCGCGACGTCGTGGCCAGGCTGGGGAACGACGAGTACGCCGTTTTGCTGCAGTCGCTCGGCGACATTCTGCACGTCGAGTCGGTGGCCCGGCGGATCCTCAACAGTTTGTCGAAAGCGGTTTCCATCGACGGGCGCCCGATCTATCTGGGAGCCAGCGTCGGCATCGCCATCGGCTCGAGCAACTATAAACGCGCCGAGGACGTCATGCGCGACGCCGAAGTGGCGATGCAGCACGCCAAAATCGGCGGCGGCGCGCGCTACGCGGTGTTCGACTCGAAGATGCACGACCGCGCCCAGAAGCGCTTGGCGCTGACCAGCGACATCCGGCAGGCCTTGGAGCGCAACGAGTTCCGATTGCTCTATCAGCCGATCGCGAGCATCGCCGACGGAACGCCGGTCGGCTGCGAGGCGCTGCTGCGCTGGGACCACCCCGTCGAGGGCGTGATGAGCCCGACGGAGTTCATGCCGCTCGCCGAACAGACCGGCTTGGCGACGCCGATCGGACGATTCGTCATCGATACCGCCTGCCAGCAGCTTTCGCAGTGGCGCCGGAATCGCAACGGGCGCGTCGCGTTCACGATGCACGTCAACGTCTCGGCGGCCGAGCTCGACGACGCCGATTTCGAACGCGCGCTGGTCCAAGCGATCGAGCATCACGGCTTGGCTCCCTCGGACCTGACCGTCGAGATCACCGAAAGCGTCGTGCTCGACAGCGGCACGCGGGCAAACCTCACGCTGGAACGCATCCGGGATCGCGGTTTCAAAATTTGCATCGACGATTTCGGGACCGGATACTCGTCGCTGCGATACCTGCAACAGTTTAAGGTCGACGCGATCAAGATCGATCGCGGTTTCGTTTCGGGCAGCGACGGCGAGCTCGCGAGCGAGCCGATCGTCCGAACGCTGATGACGCTGGCCGAGGCGTTCGACGTGCGCGTCGTCGCCGAGGGCGTCGAGACGGTTCGCCAGCGCGAGCTGCTGCGTCATGCGGGCTGTCGCCTGGCGCAGGGCTTTTTGTACGCACGCCCGATCTCGTCGGCCGAAATGGTCGCGCTGTATCCCGACGTGCTCGGCCGATCGGCGCGATCGGCGTCGGCCTAAGCCGGACGTCCTGGAGGATTACTGCCGAGGCTTGCGTATAGGAGCGGTCGGCCTCGCGGGACGAGCGCCTTTAGCTCAGTCGGTAGAGCAGCGGACTTTTAATCCGTTGGTCCCGGGTTCGAGTCCCGGAGGGCGCACATCGCACCGCTAGCTCAATGGTAGAGCAGGTGACTCTTAATCACTTGGTTCGGGGTTCGAGTCCCTGGCGGTGCATAGCTTTAAAACCCTTGCGGCACAGATGCTTCGCGAGGGTTTTGTGCTTGACGGCCTAGCGCGGGCTACCCGTTTGGAAGCGGGATGCGACGCAACCCGGTAGCACGCGTCGCAACCGGTCGCCTTGCCGTGCGGTCTTGGTCGTGCCATGAGTGAGAACCCAACGATGCACGCCGCGCGCGTGCCCTCGGCCAGCGAACATCGTTTGGAAGTCGTCGACGTCCCCGTTCGGGAGCCTGGTCCCGGTGAAGTGCGCGTCCGGATCGCCGCCTGCGGCGTGTGTCACAGCGATGCGATCACCGTCTTCGATAGCTGGGCCGGCGCGATTACGTTTCCTCGGGTTCCGGGCCATGAGATTGCGGGGACGATCGAGCGCCTGGGCGAGGGGGTCGAGGAATTTCGGGCGGGCGACCGGGTCGGCGTGGGGTGGCATGGCGGCCACGACGGCACGTGTGACCGCTGCCGGCGCGGCGATTTCATCACCTGCCGGAACCAGCGGATTCCGGGGATCGTCTACGACGGCGGCTACCAGGAGTACGCGATCGTCCCGGCCGTGGCGCTGGCGCGCATTCCCGACGAGCTTTCGTTTGAGGAAGCGGCCCCGTTGATGTGCGCGGGCGTCACGACGTTTAACTCGCTGCGCCACAGCCAGGCGCGACCCGGCGACCTGGTGGCGGTTTTGGGCGTCGGCGGTCTCGGTCACCTGGCGGTGCAATACGCGGCAAAAATGGGATTCGAGACCGTGGCGATCGCCCGCGGAAGCGACAAGGAAGACTTCGCGCGCAAGCTCGGCGCGCACCGCTACGTCGACAGCACCGCGGGCGACGTTGCGTCGGCGCTCCAGAAGCTCGGTGGCGCAAAGGTCGTGCTCTCGACCGTGACCGCGACCGCCGCGATGGAGCCGGCCCTCGGCGGTCTCGCCGTCGACGGACAACTGCTCGTTCTCGGCGCGGCGCCCGAGCCGCTGGCCGTAAACACGGCGGCGATGATCGGCGCGCGCAGCTCGATCAAAGCGTGGCCTTCGGGCACCTGTGCCGACTCCGAAGATACGATGCGGTTTAGCGTGTTGACCGGAGTTCGCGCGCAAATCGAAACGATGCCGCTCGCGCGCGCCCAGGAAGCGTTCGATCGCATGATGAGCGGAGCGGCGCGATTCCGCGTGGTGCTGACGCCCTAGCGCCGGTCAGCGCGCGCTCTGATAGATTGCTTTGATCTGTTTGGCGTTCAGAGGATGGTTCCACACGGCGACGGCGTCGATTGCCCCTTGAAAGTAGCGACCGGTAAAGACCAGGCTTTCGCCGATGTTGAATTGCGACGTCTTGGGACTGTTGTCGACTTGGCCGTGGTACGGTGCGACGAGTCTGCCGTTCCAATAGATGTCTCGGAACCCGTTTGGACCGCCCTCGTACGATACGGCGACCATGATCCAACGATGCAGTAGATCGGCGGCGTTCGTCGTGTATTCGGTGTTCTCGCCGCCTCCGGTATAAAAGTAGAGATTGTTGTCGTTTTCGAATTGAAGGTCGAAATCGTTTCCTGACTGGGATTCGCCCGATATGTAAAAGTACTGCCCGGCCTGGCTCGGAAGCTCCGAAAGGTTGACCCACGCGACCATAGCGCCCGCTCCGGGAATGCGGCCGGTGAACGTCGTGGTTGCATAGGCCGTACCGTGCAGGGCGAGCGACTTGTCGTGCGGCTGGCTCTTGATGGCCCCGCCGGATTTGAACCGCGCACCGCCGACGAGCGATATCCCGTACTTGCCGATGGCGCTCTGGCGGTCGTCCAGCGAAAAGTACACGACCGGTTTGGTCTTGCGCAGTTCGGTCAGATAGGCCGACGCGGAGAACGGCCCGAGGGCGGACGCGGCCCGCCCTCGGGCCGCCGGAATCCAGGGGCCGGAGGCAGAGCCCGCGCTCGGCAGACCGGATTGTGCTCCGCACCCGGCGAGGAGTGCGGACGCGACGAGAGCCGCAAGAGGCAAAGACGGAACGCGCAAGTTGGTACTCCTTCGTAAGCGGGCGGCGCAAACTGCGCCGCGCGGCGGGGAAAACCCCCGCGGCGCCGCGGCGTCGCGAGGGTTTTTCGTTATTGCATGCCGGCGGGCATGCTCATCGAACTTGGCGATCCGGGCAGGTCTTGCTTCCCGCAGCGGTCGCGCTCGGAACCGAGAGGTCGGCGCGCACGCGCGGTACGTCGATGCGCGTAAAGCTGCGGGCGCGGGTGAAGTCGAAGTCCTCGTCGATGCTGTTGGCACGAGTGTCGGTGGTATCGAGCCGGCCGAGGCTCCAGATATCCTCGACGAACCGGAGGATGCTTCCGAACTCGTACTGCTTATGGCTCACGTAGCCTTGC
>DATJUC010000334.1:0-2173 GCA_035502675.1 Candidatus Acidiferrales bacterium
AATACCCATAGCGTCGAACGCTTTCGCGAAGCCTACGATGCCGTCCGCGCCGCGAGCGACGTGATCGTCCAATTTTCGACGGGCGGCGCGATCGGCATGACGCCGCAGGAGCGCGCCAGCGTTTTGCAGCTCCGCCCCGAGATGGCGACGCTCACCTGCGGCAGCGTCAACTTCGGCGACGACATTTTCGAAAACAGCTTCCCGATCATGCGCGGAATTCTCGAGAAGATGAACGAGTTCGGCGTGCGTCCGGAGTTGGAGATCTTCGACAAGGGCCATCTCGCCAACGCCCGCCGGCTGGCCAAAGAAGGTTTGCTTGCGTTGCCGCAACACGTCGACTTCGTGCTCGGAGTCCCCGGCGGGCTGGAAGCGACGGTCCAAAACCTGTGCGAGCTGGTCGACGATTTGCCGGACGGCTGCACGTGGTCGGTCGCAGGGATCGGCCGCCAGCAGTTGCCGATGGCGCTGGCCGCCATTGCGATGGGCGGCCACGTCCGCGTCGGACTCGAAGACAACCTCTACTACAGTAAAGGCCGTCTGGCGCGAAACGAGGAGCTGGTGGCGCGCGTCGCGAGGATCTCGGAGGAGGCCGGCCGGCCCGTCGCCACACCGGAACAAGCGCGCCGAATTCTCGGCTTGCGCGCGCTTTCCGCAGGCATTTCGACGGCCGTTTCGTAACTAGCGGCCCACCAGCTTACCGACCCGCAACCGGAGGGCATGCTCGCTGTTCACCTACGTGGTGCGCCGAACGCTCCAATCGATCCCGTTGCTCTTGGCCATCTCGGTCATCCTGTACGCGATCATCTACAACATGCCCGGCGGAATGCTGGCGCCGTACTTGCAGAATCCGCACATCACGCCGGCCGACATCGCACGGCTCAAGCACAACCTGGGCATGGACCAGCCGGTTCCGGTTCAGTACTTCAAATGGCTGCTGCACTACCTCAGCGGCGACATGGGCTGGTCGACCAGTAACTCGGAGCCGGTCCTGCAGGCGATTCTGGAGCGCGTGCCGGCGACGCTGGAGCTCATGGGCACGTCGTTCGTCATCTCGGTGATCATCGGCGTGGCGGCCGGGATTCTCTCGGCCGTCTACCGGTATACGTTCGCCGACTACTTCATCACGACGCTGGCGTTTTTCGGGCAGTCGATGCCGGTGTTTTGGTTCGCGCTGATGATGCAGCTCGCGTTCGCCGTGCACGGCATTCCGCTGCCCTTCGGCTACGAGATTCAGCTGCCGTCGGCCGGGATCTCCAGCGAAGACGCCTTCAATCTCGGCGACCGGCTGGCGCACCTCGTGCTGCCGGTGACCGTGCTCTCGCTGCTGTCGCTGGCGCTGTTCAGCCGCTTCATGCGCTCGTCGCTGCTCGAAGTGCTCGGAACCGATTACATGCGGACGGCGGCCGCCAAGGGCTTGAATTTTCGCACGATCCTGTTCAAGCACGGGCTCAAGAACGCTCTGATCCCGGTCGTCACGATCCTGGCGCTCTCGATTCCCGGAATCGTGAGCGGCGCGATCATTACCGAGACGATCTTCGCTTGGCCCGGCACGGGCAGGCTGTTCTACAACGCCTTGACGCAAGGCGACCTTCCGCTGCTGATGGGCTATCTGCTGCTGGTCGCATTTTTCGTCGTCTTTTCAAACCTTCTCGCCGACGTCTTGTACGCGTGGCTCGATCCGCGCGTCAAGTACGACTAGGAGGCGCTCATGGCCGCAACGATTCCGGCGAACGTTTCCGCCTTCGACGACGAAGACCTCAACGTCACCAAGGTGACATTCTGGATGCGTCTGCGGCGCCACAAGCTCGCGGTCGCCGGCATTGCGGTCTTGGTCTTGATGATCGTCGCCGCGGTCTTCGCCAAGCAGCTCGCACCGTTCAACCCGGACGCGATCGACAACGTGCACTGGCAGGGAACGCCGCTGCCGCCGTGCTTCCAGGACGGCTCGCAGTGCGGCGGTCACCCGCTCGGAACCGACGACGTCGGCCGCGACTTGCTCTCGCGTCTGCTGTACGGCGCGCGCATTTCGCTGACGGTCGCCTCGTTCGCGGTGCTCATGGAAGTGCTGATCGGAACGATTCTCGGCGCGATCTCCGGCTATTACGGCGGCTGGGTCGATTGGCTGATCATGCGCGTCACCGACGTTTTCTTGTCGATCCCATTGCTGCCGCTG
>DATJUC010000335.1:0-7579 GCA_035502675.1 Candidatus Acidiferrales bacterium
CGTTCTCGACCAGCAGCACCAGGCGGCCGCCGTCGCCGAACGTCAACTCGCTGCCGACGATGCCCGCTACCCCGCGCCGGCGCGCGTGCAACGAAAAGCGCACCGCACCGTACAGTCCGTCGCGGTCGGTCAGCGCGATCCCCGCTAGGCCGAGTTCGGCGGCTCGTTCGATCAGCTCCTCGGGGTGCGAACCGCCTTCGAGAAACGTGAAGTTCGACCAGCAATGCAGTTCCGCGTATCCCACGGATCAATCATAAGCACCGCGAAGATACCAGTGCGCGCCTTGCCGGTAGATGCGATAGAGCTCGCCGTCTTCGAGTAAAACGTCGTACTCGTCGCGGGATACCGGCACGTCGAACCATCCGGCATCAACGCGCCACGGTCCCACGCATTCGATCACCGCTTGCGGCGGCGTACCGACGAAGGCCGGCTCCCCCCGGCGCATCCGCACTTCGATCTCGGATACGGTCAGCAGCCGGAGTTGGGGAACGAGCCGTGCTTCGGCGGGGTCGCCGTGGCTCGAACTCGTCACCAACTCTCGCTTGGGCGGTTCGAACCGTTCGTAGACGAACCGCTCTTCGAGCGCGTGCGCGTCGCGCGTGCTGGCACGCCGTACCGTCTCCCCCAAGGCCGCTTCCAAACGCGCGATCGTCAACGCAACGGTTTGCGGATCGAAATCGTCGCCGGTCAGCAGCGTCGTCGCTTCACCGCCTTCTTCCAGGCGTGCGGCACGAAGACGTAAGCCGACGATAGGTGCGGCGAACGTCACCCCCTCGAGTTTCGCTCGCAACACCTCGAGCATCGCGCGTTCCTGCGCGGTCGGAGACCCGAGTGCGACCTCGAACGCTCGCACCTGCGCGTCGTCGAGCTCGACCTCGAGCGTCAAAGCGCCGGCGCGCTTACCGCAGCGTTCCAGATCGGCGGCGATTTGCGCCAGCAGCACGCGCAGAGCGAAGGCGACCTGCGCTTCGTCTTCGGCACGCCCTTCTCCGTAAATGGACGCTTCGATCGCAACGGCGCGTCCGCGCGGCACGAACGGCGTGCGGTCGGTGCCGGCCGCCAGCAAATGCCAGCGCGCCGCATTCGGTCCGAACCGGCGCACGAACGGCCCGTGCGGCAGGCGGGCGAGATCGCCTAAGCGCTCCACGCCGAGCAATCTCAGGCGTTCGATCGTTTCGGCCTCGAGATCGAGCAGCTTCAACGGAAGCGGCGCCAGCAACGCGCGCTCGGAGCCTTCCTCGCAGATCGTTCCGTCGGCGACGTAGGCGGCCGCTCGCGCGCTCATCTTCGTAACGCCGGCGCCCAGACGGTAGGGAAAGAGCAGCGGATTTAAGACGTCGCGCGCGCGCTGCATCCACTGCACCGGTCCGCCGTCGATACCGCGCATGTCCAAAAACGCCAATCCGGGCCGTGCGTCGTCGACCAGCGGCGAAACGGCGTCGAGCGCATCCAGCAGCTCTTCCCACCACGCCGCCCCGGCGGCCGAGTCGTACACCGCGACCTCGGCGCGGGCTGCGGCAACCGCCTGCGTCACCGTTTGCCCGGCGCGCGCACCGGCTTCTCGAGCCACGCGATCGACCGCCAATACGCGCCCGCGATCCGGACGATCGGCGACGATCAGCGGACCGTCACCGCCGTAAGCCCGGCGAACGACCGCAAGCGGATAATCGTCGATGCTAACGCAGAGCAGCACGCGCGATCCTCGGACGGGGTATGTCGCGCTCGCGCAGAGCGGCGGCTCGATCGCCGGTGACGACGCGCAAGCTCGCCGCCGCGCCGCTCGCCCGCGCCGCGGTTTTGCGTAACTCGGCGCGCACGACGTATCCGCACACGGTGCTCCACAGCCCGCGCAGCCCCGCGACGACCAAACGTTCGCGCGTGCAGTAAAGCCGTAAGCCCGCTACGGCCGACAAAGACGCCGCCGCGGCGCCGGCGGCAACGGCAATCAATACCACGCCGGTACGACGCGCCAGCGCCGCCAAACGCGACCACACGGCGGCACGAAGGACCGGCGCCGTCATCAGCACCAGGCGGCAAGCGCGGGAACGCAACAGGATGTCGGCGGCGCGAGCCATCCCGAGCGGCGATCGCGCCGGAACGACGAGGACGCGCTCGAGGCGCGTTCCCGCTTGGGCAAGGGTCGGAGGATAGAGTCCGCCGTCGTCGATGATGGCGGCCAACGCCCCGCTCGTGACCGCAGCCACGAGGCGGGCCGCGATGCTCCACGCTCCGGCCGTGCCCTCCATGGCCACCAGCGTCCCACGAGGGACACCTCCGCCGAGCAGGCGATCGAGCTCCGGAATTCCGCTGGGAACGGCCGCGTCAACCGCGACCCGCAGGCCCCCGAGGGCCGCCCCGCTCAGCTCGGCTTTGAGAGCGGCGAAGGCCTCCCGGCGCGACCGCACCGGCGTAGGATCCGAATGCTGCGGTGACATGGGAGAATCATGGTATCGAACATATGTTCGTATGTCAACGGGGTTCAGTGCCCGGTGTCGCAGTCCGCTTTCATTTTCATGACCGCCATTGCGGCGGCGTTCTCCCGGGTAGCCGTTTCGGTAATGGTCCAGTGCAGGGCGCCGATCAGCCGCGTCACCGGATTCGACCCCAGCGCCAGCCCCGGAATAGCCGCCGGATCGATGGCGTAGGGATTGGGAGGCAAACCGGCCTGATTGGCGTTTTGGAGCATCGGGTTGGGTGACGGCGTGCCCTGGGCGTGCGTCGTGTCGGGCTGGTTCATCGAGTTGAGCGTGCTGTCGTCGGCGTGTTGGAGGTCGGCCATGCCCTGCGTGTCGACGAAACCGTTGATGATGTCGAGCGACGCGTTCTGCACGGCGAGCGCGCGCAACAGCTTGTCGCGCGTCTCTTGCATTTGCTTGTCGTCTTCCGGATTGCCGGTTCCGTTGATCAGTCCGGGGCTGTCCAGCAATTTTTGGATCGCGATGATGTTGTTCGCTATCGGGCTGACCAAATTTTCCAGCTTGAGCAGCGCAATTTTTTGCTCGGGATTCGAAAGCCCGCTGGTGCCGGGGTCGCCGCCCGGCGGCGTGTCCGAGGCGTCGCCCCCGATATCCGAAGAGCCGTAGAACGCGGCCATGTTGTAACTCTTGAAGATGTCCGGGCTCTGCTTGATCTCGTTGTCGTTTTCCAGCATCATGCCGACGGCCGGGGCGACGTGCTGGTGCAGTTCCGAACAAATCGGCCGCGACAGTACGCGTATGATTTGCGGCGGCGGCGTGCCCGTCGCCGCCGGGGCCGGCGAGCTTCCGGCAGCCCGGGTCGGGAGAGCCGGCGAGATCGCGAGAAGCATCGCTCCCGCGACCGCCGCCGTAGAAAAAGCTTGGCGCATCGCTACCATCTTACTCTCCCAACGCCCCGGGAGGCCTCCCTGTTACCTCAGGTTAGGGTTGAGCGGCTCCTACCGAGCTCGCGATCACGAGCGTTCCGGCCTGCGCCACGTCGGTGCCGCCGGCGCCGTGCGCCCACGTTTGGAGTTCGCCCGTCGAGGCGATCCAGCGCGAGAACTGTACTTGGGACGTTCCGTTACCCTGGGCGGCGCTCGCCGGAATGCGCATCGTTACGGTGTATCCTCCCGGATGTGCGGACGCGGTTGCGTCCCAGCCCGCCGTATTCGGCGTGGAATCGGACGTGCGCGTGCCGCCGATGTCGACGCCGTAGTGGTAAACGTCGCCGTCCTGTCCGTTGGGCCACAGATCGATCGCGACGTAGTCGCCGCCCGAGCCGCCGATCATCGGCTCGCGCTGCGGCACGTCGAAGCGCACGTAGAGATACTTTCCGTCGCTGACGGCGTTTACCGTCGCCGGCTCGTCGGCGCGGCGCCGATCGGTGGCATTCCAATCGACGCTGGCGACCGCGCCGGAAAATCCGGACGTGCCCGAAGGTGCCGATGCGACCGTGGGAACGGTGAGCGTGTCGGAGGCGATTGCCGGCAGCGCACTCGCTGCGAGCAGCGCCGCGGCGGCGAGAGTGAGCGTGAGGCGTTTCATTGGTTGCATTTCTCCTGTAACGAGCGAATTTTGGAAACTACCGTGCAGTACGAAGTTCTTATTCGGCGTGTTTCGTGTGCCAGTTCGACGACACGATGAGCCTTTTGCGGAAAGCGTTTGCGGCGTAAAGTCGTGTGCCAGGTCGGCGACACGTACGTCTTTTGTAGGAAACTCATGCGAAGCGAAGCTTGCGGGCGCATTCCAACGTTTGCATCGGCGCGAAGCCGCGGCCGGCGCGCGAAACGTCGCGTGCGCTTCTCCACGCCAGCATAGAATACGATTTTGAAGATCGCCTGGGGAAAGCGCGCATCTTAGGGCAGAATCGCACCGTCGAGCGGCGAGCGTGCGTGCGCGCGCAGCGTGGCGGCGTCGACCGGGGTACAAGGATCCGAGTCGCGCGGCCCGCAAAGCAGCGCGCCGCGAAAATTCGCACCGCGGACGTCGGCATCGCGCAAGCTCGCGCATTCGATGCGATGGTCGCCGTCGTCGGCGTCGACGTTCGTTCCGCAGAGTCTCGCGGATTCGAAGTTCGCGTTCCGTAAGTCGGCGCCGGCAAAGTTCGCGCCGCGCACGTCGGCGTGCGCGAACGACGTCCCGCTCGCTTTGACGTTCCGGAGATTGCCGCCGACGATACCGATTCCGCTCAAATCGCGCCCGCTCAGCTGGGAATCCGCCAGGTCGCACCCGACGCATCGTTGCAGCAAACCTCGCAAGTCCGCGTCCGAGGCACCGTCGGCCACGCCGCGCACGTCGACGCCGGCCAGCTCGGCGCCGGCAAACCGCGCGCCGGCGATCCGCGCGCCGCGCAGGTTCGCGCCGGCCATCCGCGCGTCCGAAAAATTCGCATTTCGCAGATCCGCATCTTGAAAGTCCGCACCCACGAGCTTAGCGCCGCGCACGTCGGCGTTCTCCAGATCGGCACCTTTGAAGTCAGCACCGACGTACGCGACGCCGCCCAGATCGGAACCTCGCAGGTTGCGTCCCGCGAACGAACACCCGACGCAGCTCGAGGGCAGGCCGGCCGTAACGCTGCGCGCGCTCGGCGTGGTCGCCGCAATCGCGCAGAGCATGGCTGAGAAGAGAATCGTGCGTTTCATCGTGTCTGCTCCTTTGGGCGCCCGTTGAGGGCGAGGGAAAGACGAGCCTCGCGCCGCGAGACCGAGCGTGGTGTTTCGTAAACGCGCCGGCGCGTCTACCGTAAGGAACTAGGGCTCTCGATGTTTCGAAAAATCGATTCCGATGAGTTTCGCCTTCGAGAGGTCGACGTGCGAGAGGTCGACGCCGGAAAGATCGCAGCCGTTGAGCACCGCGCCGTTGAGAACCGCGCCGCTCAGGTTAGCTCCGGTAAAATCGACGCCGGTGAGCTGCGCTCCGCTCAGGTTGACGTTTGCGAGATCGGCGCCGGTGAAGTCGATGCCGCTGGTGCGAATGCCCGCGAGGTCGACGCCGGCGAGGTTCGCGTGCGTGAAGTCGCAGCCTACGCACGTCTGCAGCACGGACCGCAGTTCGGTCGAGGTCATTTGGGCTCCCGTGAACTGACAGCCGCTCATCGTCGCCCCGCCGAAATCCACCCCCGTCAGATTGGCGGCCGAGAAATCGCAGCCGGTCAGATGCGCGTTGCGAAAGCGCGCGCCGCGCAGGTCGCTCTTGGTAAAGTCGACGCCGTTGAAACTTCCACCCGAGAAATCCGTCCCCGCCAGCTTCGAGCGCGTCAAGTCGACGCCCGTATAGGCCACGCTGCGCATGTCGCGGCCCGACCAATCGACGCCCGAAAAATCGCAGCCGTTGCACTGACGCACCGCGTTCGCTTGAGCGACGGTGCCGGGCGGCGCGAACGAGTGCGCCGCGCGAGCCGGGGCCCCGTAGGCCACCGTCTTCGCCGAAACGGCGGGCTCGCGGAACGTCGCAGCGCGCGCGGCCGGCTGAGCGGCGGCAGCCTTCGGTGCCGGCGCGACGGCGGGAGGCGCGGTATGGCTCGGCGCGACTGCGTGCGACGCGGTTGCGTGCGACGCCGCGCGCGGTTGGGATACCGGTTTGGCCTGCGCCGGCGCGCTAACGGCGATCGCCGGCGACGCTTCCGCGGCGGGCATCGCCGGCGCCGGAATAGCCGCCGCGACCGACGGCGCGACCACGCCCATCGCCAGGCCGAGCACCGCCACGATGAAGAGCGCGCCCGCCGCCGGGCCGGCTGCCAGCGTCGTGGCAACGTTGCGGCCGGCGCCCAGCAGCCGCTCGATTCGCATCGAGATGTGCTTGCGCGTTGCGAAGACGCCCGGTGCCGCGATCGTATGGCCCGGCCAGGACGACGTTTCGGCCATTTTGGTAAGACACATCGCGTACGGGCGGACGGAACCGGTCTGCGCCAGAACCCAATCGTCGCAGGCGACCTCGCGTTCGAGATCGAGCTGAGCGCCGACGAACTGCACCGCCGGATTCCAGCCGAAGAAAGCGAGCGCGAGGCGCTGGACGCAGTTGCTCCAGTCGTCGGCGCGCCGCAAATGCGCCAGCTCGTGCAAGCTGATTTGGTCGACCTCGCCTTCCGACAAGCTTTCCAGCAGTTGTCGCGGGATGAGGATCATCGAATCGAACAACCCGACGGCGACCGGTACGTCGATCTCGTCGCTGACGCACAGGCGAACTTCACGCGAGCCTTTGTTGGCTGCCAGCCAGCGCGTCATCGCGTCGCGATACCGGACCGGCAGCGGCAAGCCGTCCCGTTTGAGGCGTTCGAGGCTCCACAATCCCCACGCCAGTCGCGCGAGGGCCGCGATCGCCAGCGCCAGCCACAATCCGACGACCGCGAATACGATCGCCAGCGGCAGCGTAACGCGAACGCGATTGGGCGCCGGCGGCGTGACGCTCGAGCGTTGGCCGTGCGCCGGGCGCAAAGCCGTCGCACGTTCGTCCGGAAGCGCGCGGACCGGCGGCACGCTCGCCGGCGCCGCCGCATGCGAGCGCGGCGGTGCGGCGAAAGTCACGGTCGCGGGCGTCGTCGCGAGCGACGTCCCCACCGCGACCACCACGATCGCCATCAACGTGGCGCTCCAAATCACGTAGCGCGTTGCGGCATTGACGCGAGGCCAAACGCGCAGCAGCAGCCAGACGGCGGTTACCAGCAGCGCACCCTGCCAGAGCGAGTTGATCGCGACCGCGGTCAGGGTCGATGCGATTTCGGCGAGTTGATGCAGGAGCGATGCGTTCACGGCGCCTTCTCCTCGTAGCGCTCGATGAGCGCCTTGAGCCGGGCGAGCTCGTCTTCGGAAGGGCGCTCGCTCTCGACCAAGCGTAACGCGAGCGAACCCGCATTGTTGTCAAAAAAGCGCGAAAGTACCTGACCGACCGCGCTTTGAGCCGCGTCCGAACGCTCGATCAGCGGCCGGTAGACGAACGCACGGCCGGCCTCCTGGTGGTCGACGTAGCCCTTTTGCTCGAGGATCCGCATCGTGGTCAGCACGGTGTTATAGGCCACCGGCGGCGGAGGCAGTGCCTCGGTCACTTCGGCGACGGTCGCGGAGCCGCGCTTCCAGAGCACGTCCATGAGACGGAGCTCGCCTTCGGTGAGAATCTTCGAGCGT
>DATJUC010000336.1:0-15733 GCA_035502675.1 Candidatus Acidiferrales bacterium
CGGTACGCTGGCGGTAACTCACTATCACGACGAGACGAGGGAGATCCGACATGAGCGTCAGCGAGCCCATCTCCACGGGCACCGGAACCGTCACCGGCATCGACATCGCCGGTTTTTTGGTGAAAGACCCGGCCAAAGCCATCGCCTTCTACCGCGACGTACTGGGCATGAAGCCCACCGCGATCGACGAAGAGGGACGCGGCGCCGAGTTCGAGTTAGCCGACGGCTCGACGTTTGGCGTGTGGAAACCCGAGGGGGATCACGGCGGCACGTTCGCGATGCTGGCGGTTAAGGACATCCGCCGGGCCATCGCGGAGTACCGGTCGAAGGGTCTGGAGATCAGCGAGCCCGACGAAACGCCGGTGTGCTTCATGGCCTTTGCGCGCGACCCCGAGGGGAACGGCCTGATCGTCCACCAACGGAAGTAGCGTAGCACTCCAGAACCTGCCGGGCGCGCGCGACCACGGCGTCGCGCGCCGCGGCGGGTTCGAGAAGCGTGGCGATGCCCGCCCAAGCGACGAGTTGGAATGCCGCCGCGTCGACGTGCGGAAAGGTGACGCGAGCGAGCGCGTAAAGCTCGCCGCGCTCGAACACCTCGACCGGCCAATAGGCGTCTTCGATGCGTTCGATTGCGTCGATCGCGACCCGAACCGTCGCCACGCACTCCTCGAGCCGCGAGACCTTTTGGAAACGCGCCGACGATTCGCGCCAGTAATCCTCGAGCGCGAAATCGGACGGGCGCTCGAACTGCTCGGGAAGCTCGCGCGCGTCGACGATCCGGTCGACCCGAAAGCTGCGAAATTCGCCGTTCGTCCGCGCGATCAAATACCAAACCCCGGCTTTCGATACCAGACCGAGCGGATCGATGCGCCGAACGCTCTGCGCGCGGTTACGATCGGCGTATTTCATCTCGACGCACCGATCGTCCCACACCGCGCGGCGCAGCGCCACCAGCAGTTCGCGCGGCGGCTCGAGCTGATTCCAGCGTTTGCCGTCGAGGTGAATGCGCGAGCGCGCCTTTTCGGCGGCTCGCCGCTGGATCTCGGCGAGGCCGCCCTGCAGCTTCGCCAGCGCGCGTTCGAGCCCGTGGTCCAGTCCCAGGTCGGCCAACGGGCTCGCGCCGGAGACGAATAGCGCGCGAATCTCGTCTTCGTTGAAGTGCGTGAGGGCGCGCCGGTAGCCGTCGGAGAGAGCGATCCCGCCGGCCGACCCGCGTTGCGCGTAGACGGGAATACCGGCGGCGCACAGCGAGTCGACGTCGCGATACACGGTCCGCTCGGAGACTTCGAGCGCCTCGGAAAGCTCGCGCGCGGTGCACAGACGCCGGGACTGGAGCATCAGCAAGAGCGAGATCAGCCGGTCGCTTTTCACGATTCCATCTAATCCCTCGAATATGACATCCGGTGTCATATTCGTTTCCGGCGGAGAGACTCCGGCGGAGCCGCCCGTGCCGCGACGCTTCATGCATTCGTGAAGCGTCCGCGTGGTACGATGCCGGCATGCGCCGAACGCCGTCCTCCGCCGATCCCGACGTGGCCGCCCTGGCGGCGGTGATCGCCGATCCGACTCGCTGCGCGATGCTGTACGCGCTGCTCGGGGGAGGCGAAGCCTGTGCGTCCGAGCTGGCATTTCGCGCCGGGGCGTCACCGCAAGCTGCCAGCAGTCACCTCGGCAAGCTGGTGGGTGCCGGGTTTCTGAGCGTGCGCAGCGACGGCCGTCAGAAAGTCTTCCGCATGGCGTCGCCCGACGTCGCGCGCGCGATGGAATCGCTTGCCGCGATTGCCAAACCGGCGCGAATTCGCGCGCTGGGTCAGCACGAGGCTCTGCAGCGCATGCGGGAGGCGCGCTCTTGTTACGACCACCTCGCCGGCCGGATCGGCGTTGCGGTCCGCGATCGTCTGGTGGAAAAGGGATATTTAACGATGGAGTCGGGAAGGCTCGAGACGACCGCCGCCGGCGACGCGTTCTTCGAGTCGCTCGAGATCGACGTTCGCGCAATTCGAGGCGGCCGGCGAGTCTTTGCACGGGCGTGCGTCGACTGGACGGAACGCCGGCCGCACGTCGCCGGCGCGCTCGGTGCCGCCATGCTGACCCGCTTCATCGCCGCGCGCTGGTTCGCCCGCGGCGCTATCGATCGATCGCTTCGCGTCACGCCGGAAGGGCGGAACGCCTTAGAGCGCTTCTTCGGGATCGCAGGGCCGGTGCGCAGCTAGGCTCTTCCGAACTGCGCCCGCAGCTCGTCCTTGGCGCGCTCGAGGATCCGCAGCTGCTTGGCCGGCAGATTCTTGCCGGCGCGGTTGATGTAGAAGGTGAGCATCGACATTGCGGAACGGTAGGGACTGCTCTTGCGCCGGTGGCTTTCTTCGGCCGAACGTTTGAGCGAGCGCGCGATCGCCTTGGGATCGCTCAGCGTGAAAACGTCGGTTCGGAGATCGAGCGCGTTGCTGTGCTCGGTGACCTCTTTCGACCAGCGTTTCGCGCTGGTTTTCCGCGTCGCCGCGGGCTTTTTCGCTGCCATAGAACCCGCGTACCCATTACACCAGCGAAATCGTCGGTTTGGGTTTGGGGTGCGCTTCGATCGCCTTGAGGAGCTCTTCGGCCAGGCGATCGCAGATCGGATCGTCGATCTCCTCGATTCGGCCTTCGTCGGCGAGCCGCGCCTTTTCGGGATCGATCGGGATGCGCGCCAGCACCGGAGCCTGCGCCAGCTCGGCGACGCGCGCCGCATACGACGGACCGAAGATCTCGTAGACCGTTCCGGTGTCGGGTGCCTGGAAGTACGACATGTTCTCGACGACGCCGAGGACGGGTTTTTTGAGCTGGTGCACGAGATTTGCGGCCTTGCGCACGATCATCGTCGCCAGTGCCTGCGGCATCGTCACGAGTACGACGCCGTCGATCGAAAGCGATTGGAGCACCGTTAGCGGAGCGTCCGACGTTCCCGGCGGAAGGTCGATCAGCAGAACGTCGAGATCGCTCCAAGTAACCTGTTCGAAAAACTGGCGGATGACGCCCGAAAGGATCGGGCCGCGCCAGATCATCGCCGTGTCCTCCTTGTCGGTGAGCAAGTTTGAACTGACGACTTCGATGGCGCTGCGCGTAACCGCCGGGACCATGAGCGGCTGCGGCTGGCCCTGGGGCGTTTTCGCGTGCGGATCGGCCTGGATCACCAGCGGTTCGCGCAATCCGAACAGCTTGGGAATCGACGGCCCGGTAATGTCGCCGTCCAGAATGCCGACGCGATAGTGCTTGCGCCGCAACCCGATGGCGGCGAGCGCCGTAACCAGCGACTTCCCGACGCCGCCTTTTCCGGACATTACCGGAACGACGTGCGCGATGTTGGCCCGGCCGGCGAACGCTCCGGGCGCGCGGCGCACCGGCCGGCGGTCTTCGTTGGCGATCAGCGGAACGAAGCCCGAAAGACGCGCTTGTGCCAATGCCGCGACGATCGGCTCGACGCGGAGTCCGTGTGCGAGCGCGCCCTGTTCGAGGGTTTCGTACCGGCCGACGCCGCAGCCGCTGCATCCCAAACCGAAGGCCTGCATCACCTCGGCCGCGATCGGCAGTCGCGCCACCAGTTCGCGGATGTTCGTTTGCGGTGTGATCTCGATTTCGATGTGGGGCATGGAAGCAGTCTTCTCCAACGCCGCGTGCAAAGCCCATGGCTGGTCTTCGGAGAAGAAGCGGCGGTGCCGGACTCGCATTGCGTCGTCGCGCCGGACGACCCCGATTTTCCGGCGGGCTTGCTGGCATTGCCGGATCGCCCGTCGCGGCTATGGGTGCGCGGCCGGTTGCCGCTTGGCGGTATCGCCGTAGTTGGCAGCCGGCGGCCGCCGCCGCGAGCGAACGCCTTTGCCTTCGAATTTGCCAGACGCTGCGGCGAACCGGTCGTGAGCGGCCTCGCGCTCGGTATCGACGCCGCGGCGCACCGAGGCGCAATGGCCGGCGGCAATCCGACGCTTGCATACGTTCCCTACGGCTTCGGGTGCACGTATCCGCCCGAAAACGCCGCCTTGGAAGACGCAATCGTCCGATCGGGCGGCGGCGTCGCGACGGAAATTCCACCGTTAGGGCCGGCGACCGACGACGCCTTCGTTGCGCGCGACCGTCTGCAAGCGGCACACGCACGCGCCGTCGTTCTGGTTTCAAGCGAAATCGCGGGTGGAGCGATGCAGACCGTTCGCATCGCCGCAGCGCTGCAAAAGCCCGTCTTTGCGGTGGCGCCGCCTTCGAACGCGCAGGGCCGTCGCGAGTGGGAAGGGAACCAGCGTGCCCTTGCGGACGGCGCGAACCCGCTGCCGTTCGACGTCGACGAAGCTTTGAGAAGAATTCGAACGCCGTGAACCGATCGTTATCGACCGCCGAGCGCGCGCGCGCCGCGCTCGCAGGCGGCTGCGATTCTCCGGTGAGATCGGCGTGGGCGGTCGGCGGACCGATGTTCGTTCAGGCGGGCGCGCGCGGCGCGTACGCCTACGACGAGGACGGGCGCGAGTACGTCGACTACGTCATGGCCTACGGCCCGCTGCTTTTAGGTCACACCTATCCCGCGCTGACCGGCAATCTCGACGAGCTGGCACGCGAGGGGTTCGTGTGGGGTTCCACTCACCCCAGCGAAATTCGTTTGGCCGAACGCATCCGGTCGCATCTTCCTTCGATGGAACGCATGCGCTTCGTGACGACGGGAACCGAGGCGATGATGAGCGCGGTGCGCGTCGCGCGCGCCTATACCGGGCGGTCGCTGATCCTAAAGTTTGCCGGAAACTATCACGGCCATTCGGACTTCGCGCTACTCGATGCGGGCGCGTCGGCCCACACCGGCGACGCACGCGCCGGCGGCATTCCCGACGGCGTCGTCGCGGACGTTGCCGTCTGCCGCTACAACGACCTCGCATCGGTCGACGAGGTTTTGCGGGAGCGGGGCGCCGACTTGGCGGCCATCGCCGTCGAGCCGATCGTCGGCAACATGGGGTACGTGGCGCCGCTGCCCGGCTTTCTGGAAGGCTTGCGCGAGCGCACGCGGCGCTGCGGCGCCGTGCTGATCTTCGACGAGGTCATCACCTGGCTGCGTTTGGGACTCGGCGGCGCGCAAGTCCGTCTGGGCGTTGCGCCCGACCTCACGACGCTCGGGAAAATCATGGGCGGCGGGGCGCCGATCGCGGCTTTCGGCGGCAACGCCGAAGTCATGTCGGTGCTGGCTCCCGACGGCCCGGCGTTTACCGGGGGAACGCACGGCGGCAACCCGTTTTGCGTCGGCATGGCCCACCGGGTGCTCGACGTCTTGGAGCGCCGGCCCGAACTCTACGACGGCATGCGGGTCCTCGCGCGGCGCTTGGCGGACGGTCTGAGCCGGGCGTTTGCGGCCAAGGGACTATCGTACGCCGTGGTTGCGGACGAGTCGATCGTCGATTTCAAGTTTCGCCCCGGAGCTCCGGCCCGCGATTACGACGAGGCGCGTTCGGCCGACCGGGCCGCCTATGCAGCCTACTATCACGCCATGCTCGCGGGCGGCATCCTTTTACCGCCATCGCAGAACGAGGTGATGTTTCTCTCGGCGGCCCACACCGGATCCGACGTCGACCGGACGCTGGAGGCCGTCGAAGACGCCCTCGCCCCGCACGGATAGCACAGCAAGGGATCGCTCGGGCGCGACGCCGGCTCGTCTCGTTGGGTACATCAACGGCATGAACGCGAGCGACTTTTTGATGCGCCGATTGATCGAGTGGAAGGTTCGCCGCATTTACGGCTATCCGGGCGACGGTATCAACGGCATCACCGGAGCATTCGAACGCCTCGACGGCGAGATCGATTTCGTGCAGGTGCGCCACGAAGAGATGGCCGCGTTCATGGCGTGCGCGCACGCTAAGTTCACCGGCGAGGTCGGCGTGTGCATGGCAACGTCCGGCCCGGGCGCGATTCACCTGCTCAACGGGCTCTACGACGCCAAGATGGATCACGTTCCGGTCGTCGCCATCGTCGGGCAGGCGGCTTCCACGGCGCTCGGAGGTTCCTATCAGCAGGAAGTCGACTTGCAGCAGCTGTTGGAAGACGTCTGCGATTACGTCTATACCGTCGCGAGTCCGACGGCTATCCGGCACGTCGTCGATCGTGCGTTTCGAACGGCGATCGGCTACCGCGGCGTCGCCGCCGTGGTCGTTCCCAAAGACGTGCAGGAGAAGAAATACGAGGAACCGCCCCACGCTCACAACACCCTGCACTCCAGCGTCGGCTACTGCGAGCCCGTCGTCGTACCCCGAGCCGCCGACCTGCGCGCGGCCGCCGAGATTCTCAATGCGGGAAACCGCGTCGCGATGCTGGTCGGTGCAGGCGCGCTCAACGCCACCGAAGAGGTGATCGCGGTCGCCGAGCGTCTCGGCGCCGGGGTGGCCAAAGCCTTGCTTGGAAAGGCGGCGGTTCCCGACGATCTTCCGTTCGTCACCGGCACCATCGGACTGCTCGGCACCGGTCCGAGTTTCGAACTGATGGAACGCTGCGACACGCTGTTGATGGTCGGCACGTCGTTTCCGTACTCGGAGTTCTTGCCCAAAGAGGGACAGGCGCGCGGCATTCAGATCGACCTCGATCCCAAGAACCTGGGGTTGCGCTATCCGACCGAACTGAACCTCGTAGGCGACGCGGCCGCGACGCTGCGCGAGCTGCTGCCGCTGCTTCGCCGGCAGGAAGACCGCAACTGGAGCGATCGCATTGCGGAACGAAACCGCAAATGGCGCAAGGCCGAGCTCTCGCGCGCCGCCGTGACCGCCGATCCGATCAATCCGCAGCGCGTCTTTACGAGCCTCAACGCGCGCCTTCCGGACAAGGCGATCGTCACCGGCGACGCCGGAACGGCGACCAACTGGTATGCCCGCAACATCGACATGCGCCGCGGCATGAAGGGTTCGCTCTCGGGCGGGCTCGCCACGATGGGCTCGGCCGTGCCGTACGCAATCGCTGCCAAGTTCGCATTTCCGGATCGCGTCTGCGTGGCTTGCACCGGCGACGGCGCGATGCAAATGAACGGCAATGCCGAGATGCTGACGGTTGCCAAGTACTGGCGGTCGTGGTCGGATCCGCGCATCGTTTTCCTGGTGCTCGACAACAACGACCTCAATCAAGTTTCGTGGGAGCAGCGGATCACCGGCGGTTATCCCAAGTGGACGGCCTCACAGGATCTCCCGCCGTTCGACTACGCGCGCTATGCCGAGCAGATCGGATTCCTCGGCATCCGTATGGAGCGGCCCGAGCAGATCGACGCCGCCTGGGATCGCGCGCTCGGCGCCGACCGGCCGGTTATCGTCGACGCTAAGGTTTCCGCCGACGTCGTCCAGTTGCCGCCGCACATCACGATGGAAGAAGCTCACAAGTATTTTTCGGCGCTGGTCGCCGGGGATCCAGACGAGGCCGGCATCATCAAGGCGTCGATCAAGAGCGTGATCGCGGGACTGATCCCGAGTAAGGACAAAGCCCAGCGGTGAGCGTCGCAACGCCGTTGCGCACGCAATGCCGGATCGAGCGCGTCGACGTCTCGGCATATCGCGTGCCGACCGAGGGCGGCCCCGAATCCGACGGCACCGCGCGCTGGGAAGCGACGACGATGGTGCTCGTCGAAATCCACGGCGGCGGCGAAACGGGGATCGGATACACCTACGCCGACGAGGCTACCGCGTACGTCGTCCGCAACGAGTTCCGGCAGCTCCTGGAAGGCAGCGATGCGTTGGAGACCGGACGGCGATTCGCCGAGATGCAGACCAAGATTCGTAACCTGGGCCGCGGCGGCATCGCGGCGATGGCAATCTCGGCCGTCGACATCGCGCTCTGGGATTTGAAGGGAAAACTTTTCGGAGCTCCCGTGTGCGCGCTGCTGGGTGCCGCACGCGACAGCGTGCCCGTCTACGGAAGCGGCGGTTTCACGTCGTATTCGGTCCAGCGATTGAGCGAGCAGCTTCGTTCGTGGGTCGACGGCGGTATTCCGCGCGTCAAAATGAAGGTCGGGCGCGACCCATCGTCGGACGCGACGCGGGTCGCCTCCGCGCGCCGGGCCATCGGCGACGCCGCGCAGCTTTTCGTCGACGCCAACGGCGCCTATTCGTGCAAGCAAGCGTTGCAGTTTGCGGACGAGTTCGCCGCGTGCGGCGTGAGCTGGTTCGAGGAGCCCGTCTACCACCACGACCTCGAGGGCCTGCACCGCGTGCGCGAGCGCGCGCCCTCGGGCATGGACGTGGCGGCCGGCGAATACTGTTATGCCGGTTACGATTTTTGGCAGATGCTGCGTGCGGAGTCGGTAGACTGTCTCCAGGCCGACGCCACGCGCTGCGGCGGTTTCAGCGGCTTGCTGGCCGCCGACGGTCTTTGCCAGGCCGCGATGATGCCGCTCTCGACGCACTGTGCGCCGCACGCCGTGCTGCACGGCGCGATCGCCTGCAAGATGCTGCGTCACGTCGAGTACTTTTACGATCACGTGCGGATCGAGCGGATGTTTTTCGAAGGTGCCGGCGAGCCGATCGACGGCCGGCTCGCGCCGGATCTCACGCGCCCCGGCATCGGTCTGCAGTTGCGCCATGCCGATGCCGAGCCGTACCGGCTGTGAAATGGTGACGCCATGCCGCGAATCGTAATCGCCGGAGGCGGCTTCGCCGGTCTGTCGGCAGCGCGCTGGCTGCAGAAGCACCGCGGCGCGGTGCGGGGCCTCGAAACCGTCCTGATCGATCGCCACAACTACATGCTCTTCACGCCGATGCTGCCCGAAGCCGCCACTGGTTCGGTGGAGCTGCGCCACATCACGCAGCCGTTCCGGGCGCAGCTGCGGGCGGTGCAGTTCGAGCTGGGAGAGATCCTGTCGGTGGACGAGGAGCGCCGCTGCGTCGCCGTGCAGCACCCGATTACGCACGAAACGCGCGCGATCTCCTACGATCGGCTGATCTTGGCGCTGGGGTCGACGCCGTCCTCGAAGGGCGTGCCCGGCGTCGAACGGTTTACCTATCCCTTGCGCACCGTCTCGGACGCCGAACGGTTGCGCAACGCCGTGCTCGGCGCGGTCGAAGTGGCTTCACGCAGCTGCGACGGGGCCGAACGCGATCGTCTGATGCGGTTCGTCATCGTCGGCGGGGGCTTCACCGGCGTCGAGATCGCGGGCGAGCTTTCGGCGTTCTTGCGCTCGATCGTGCGATACTACCCAGGCGTCGACCGCCGCCTCGCGCAGATCGTCCTGATTCAAGCCGAAGACCGCCTGCTGCCGCATTTGCCGCAGCGATTCGGAAAGCGCGCCGCCCGCGTGCTGTTCGATCGCGGCGTCGAGATTCGCACCTGTAAGGACGTCGCGCGCATCGATTCAGGCGGCTTGACGCTCGAAGGCGGCGAACGCTTCGAGAGCAGGACGATCGTCTGGTCCGCCGGTGAGGAACCGGCTCCGTTCGTCAAGCGCCTAGGGCTGAAACTCTCCGAAAACGGCGCGATCGTCACCGAACGCGACTTTGCCGTTCCCGGACATCCGCACCTGATGGCGATCGGCGACTGCGCGGCCGTTCCCAAGAAGGAGGGCGGAACGCACGCGCCGCTCGCCCAGAACGCGACGCGCGAGGGTCCGCTGGCGGCACGCAACGCGGTCGCGAGTTTGCGCGGCGGGGCTACCAAACCATTCGACTACGAGGAGGTCGGGCAAATGGCGTCGCTGGGCGATCGAAGCGCCCTCGCCGAGCTTCCCGGAAAGCGAATGCTCTACGGCCTTCCGGCATGGCTCTTGTGGCGGACGTACTATTTGGGCCGCCTGCCGGGCTTCGGCCGCAAGACGCGCGTCGCCCTGGACTGGGGGTTGGGCGTTGCGTTCGGCCCGGCGCTCGCGCGTCTGCCGCTGGTCGAAAGAGCTGAAACGTCGTTCGAGGAGAGTCATGCGGTTAAGCGATAAGGTTGCGATCGTCACGGGCGGCGACACCGGCATCGGGAAGGCGATATCGACGGTCTTCGCCCAGGAAGGCGCCAAGGTCGTCATCGACTACCGCGGCGATCCGGACCCCGCCAACAAGCTGGTAGATCGCATCGAAAACTTCGGCGGCCGAGCCTACGCCGTGGCGACGGACGTTTCCAAGCAGGAGGAAGTCGACGGCCTGGTTGCCGCAGCCGTCAAGCACTTCGGCCAACTCGATATCCTGGTAAACAACGCGGGCACCGAAGAGCAGCATCCGTTTCTCGAGATGCCGTTCGAAACGTGGAGCAAGGTCATCGCGGTCGACCTGACCGGGCCTTGGCTCTGTTCGCAGAGCGCCGCGAAACAAATGGTTCGCCAGCAGCGCGGCGGCCGCATCATCAACATCAGCTCGGTGCACGAAGAACTGACGATGCCGACCAACGCGCCCTATTGCGCCGCCAAAGGCGGTCTCAAAATGCTGATGCGAACGATCGCGGTCGAGCTGGCGCCCTACCACATAACGGTCAACAACGTCTGTCCGGGCGCGATCGACACGAAAATGGACGCGAAGTTGAAAGCGGACCGCAAAAAATACGAGCGGCTCCTCGACGAAATCCCACTGCACCGCATGGGCAAGCCCGACGAGATCGCGTCGATGTGCGCGTACTTGGCGTCGGACGAAGCTTCCTACATTACGGGTGCGTCGTTCGTCGTCGACGGGGGAATGACGAAAAAATCGGGCAGTTTGTGATCGCAAAAATCAGCGGTTCCGGCGAGCGCATCTCGACCTATACGGTCGAAGATACGCAGATGGCGGCCGGCAGCACCATCGGGTCGCCGAAGTGCGTGCTGATCTTGAAGGCGACCGGAGCGATCGAATGCTTCTACTCCGTCGCGGCCGGCAAGGTGCTGATCGGCGGCCTCAACTTGGCCTTTTGGGACGGCGAGAGCGGCGCCGCCCTGGCGCATCTCCCCGGTGAGTTCGTCATCCATCCGGACCGCCAAGAGCATCTCTACGAGTTGGGCAACGGCGTGATCGTGCACGAGAAGGTCTTCGTGCTCAACGGGGAACCGAAGCTCGACTCGGCCGATCCGGCCGTCGCTTACTTCGGCGTCGAGCTTGAGAATACGGGCGGTGCGACGGTCGATCTG
Source organism: Candidatus Acidiferrales bacterium (assembly GCA_035502675.1). Classification (GTDB taxonomy): domain Bacteria; phylum Vulcanimicrobiota; class Vulcanimicrobiia; order Vulcanimicrobiales; family Vulcanimicrobiaceae; genus DATJUC01. The sequence goes on from DATJUC010000336.1 coordinate 11,051, forward strand.
CGCAGCATCGCCGCCGCCCGGATGCGCGGCGGCTTCGATTCGGACACGAAGCTTCGCTACGACGCCCGCCGGACCGCTTTCGTGGCAACCAACCGGAGCGATCCGAAATTCGCGCGTGCCTTTGCCTGCTCGCGCCGGCCGACGCATTGGGAAGGTACCGACGACCACGGCAAGCCCAGTCGAGTCCTCTCTCCGGCACCGCTGGCGGATCGCGTGGCGCTGCACGGCGGACACGAGGCGATCGCGCTGTTCGAACACCGCTTTCTCCTGCGGCCGGGGCGGCGCGTTGCGTTTTGGTACGTGCTCGCAGGTTCGGAAAGCGGCCTTCCCGAGCTGCGCAAGATCCTCGACGGCGCGCCGCCGGCGGAGAGAGCCGCCCGCCGCACGCGAGCGCGGTACCAGCGGCTTCTGAATCGAGCCGTGGTGATGACTCCCGACCCGACCGTCAATCGCGGCGCGCTTTGGGCCAAGGCGAACATGCTGCGCGTCGAGCTGTTCGCGCCGACCGGCTGGTGTTTCGTCAACGATCCGGCGCGAAGCAACAACAGCGTGGCGCGAGACACGGCCTGGTTCGCCTTCGGTTCGGATTACGTAACGCCCGAGTTTTCGCGAGAGTCGCTGTTGGCCTACGTCGAGCGTTTGGAGCGCTGCGGTATGGTCGTGGAGTACTACGATATTCGCACCGGCAAGACGTCGGACTACAAACTCAACATCAACGACGACACGCCGTTGCTCGTGCTGGCTTTGTGGCATCACTTCAACGCGACCGGAGACCGCGCGTTTCTGCAGCGCGTCTACCGCTGTGCCAAGCGCGCTGCCGACTACATCTTGGAGCAGCGCAACGATCGCGGCTTGGTGTGGTGCACGTCGACCGGCACCTCGGATTGGGGCATTCCGGGATGGCGAAACGTCATAAAGGGTTACCGCATCAGCGGCGCCACGACGGAGTTGAACTCCGAGTGTTACGCGGCTCTGGCGGCGGTCTCGAAAATGGCGCGGGAGCTTCACGAGGAAAGCGATCGCGATTTCTACGCGCGGGCCGCCGCCGAACTGCGCGAGGCGATCAACCGGCATTTGGTCGACCCCGACACCGGACTCTACTACTTGTGTATCGACGTCGACGGAGCTCGGCGAACGGACGTGACCTGCGACTTGGTCTTTCCGATCATGTTCGGCGTCGCCGATCGAGAGCGGGCGGCGTGGATCGTGAGCCGCTTGAGCGTCGATGCCTTCTGGACCGAAGCGGGCATTCGGACGGTGCCGCGCGACGACATCAACTACGGTCCGACGCACGGGTACGGTCTGCTCGGCGGCGTCTGGGTCGGCGTAACCTTCTGGTACGCGTTCGCAGCGGCACGCTTCAATCCGGATTTCATGGCATCCGCACTGCACGACAGCTTTCTCCACTACTCGCGCGATCCGCGGAGGAACAATACGGTCCCCGGCCAGTTCTCGGAGTGGCTGCACGGCGAAACGCTGGTCAATCGCGGAATGATGCTCTCCCCCTGGTTCCCGCCGCGCTACTTGTGGGCAGCAATCGAAGGCGCGGCCGGCCTCGATCTCTCGGGCGACGAGCCGAAGTGCGAGCCTTGCCTCTCTCCGGGCTGGCGATGGCTGGGCGTCCGGCGCCTGTGTTTTCGCGGGCGATTCGTCTCCTGGTTTGCGGTCCGAACGGAAACGCTGCGCCTCTACGGCACCTTTCGATTCGCGAACGCCTTGCAATACGAGGCGTACGATGCCGACGTAACCGACGAATATTTAGCCTTTCACGAGGACGACGTCTCGTCGGTCGTACTCCGCCGCCGCGACCGAATCGTGCTGTTCTTTGGAAACACCGCGGACAGAACCGTGACGACGTCGATCCGGTTCAAGAAGAAGTTCGGCGCGGAGTACGTCAGCCGTGCCTACAGCAGTCTGCGCGGCGAGTGGGTCGAGGGTCGCGTCACGCCGGAACAGCTGCGACGCGGCCTGGCGCTCGAGATCGATCGCCGCGGTTTCTGCGTGATCGAGCTCACGCGCCCGCGCTGAGCCGCCGGCTACTCGTCGTCGGGTGCTTGCAGCGCACGCGGCTGTGCGATGAAATAGGCCGGTGTAAGCCGCACCGGAATAGGGCGGAACGGTGCCGGTGCCGCGGCGAAGTCGAACATGTCGTCGAACGCGTCGGCGCGCGCGTCGGCCGGTCCGACCGCCGGCAAACCGAAGACGCGCTCGATGAGTTTGAGCGTCGACGCGATTTCGTGGCGTCGATGCGAGACGTAGCCGTGCTTGGCGTACGGGGAAATCACCAAGGCCGGCACGCGAAAACCCAAGCCTTCGTCGACGTGGTTGCGCGGATCGGGAAGCTGCGGCGGAACGACGTGATCGTACCAGCCGCCCCAGTCGTCCCACATGACCACGATAGCGGTGGTCTTCCAGTAGCGGCTTTCACCGATGGCGTTTACGATGTTTCCGACCCACTGCGGGCCGGTGTCGCTGCGCGATCCGGCATGATCCGAGTTGGTGAGTGAGGGGACGACCCATGCGACGCTGGGCAGCCGGTTCAGGCGGATGTCGTCGAAGATCGTCGTTTCCGGCGATCGCACGTTGCGCGCCCAGTCGGGCCCGAAGCGGACCGGCCAAATTGCATCGAACGCCGACCAAACCTCGCCTTCGTTCGCGCCGATGGCGGGAGCGTAGTAAGCCCACGAAATGCCGGCTGCGTCGAGCGGGCCGGCGACGGTCCGGTAGGAGAAGCAGGGGAATGGACCGGTCACTTCGATTCCCGCCGGCTTCGGCAAGCCGGACGCGGAGCCGTAACGCAGCAGCCACGTGTAAACCCCGGCCGGATCGTCGCAACCCCACGGTTGCGGCGGGGCCGGCGACGGCGTCGGAAAGACCGGGTTCTCGTCGACGTTGCCGGATTCTCCCGCAATCATGTATTGATGCGAAACGTAGCTCGGGCCGTTGTTCGATTCGAAGGTTCGATCGGCCAACCCGTATTCGCGCGCCATCGTCCAGTACGGCTGGATTTGCGCGCGAGGGACGTAGGAGTACGCGGTCGCTAGGTGCGGCGCTCCCCAGAATAGCCAGCAGTTCGGGCGGTTCTCCGGGTCGGCGCACGACTTGGCGTAGCCGTGCAGCTCGTCCTCGAAGCCGTCGTTCTTTCCGTGGTCGTAGTCTTCGAGAAACTGGAGGTGGGAGTGATCGATATCCCAGGGATTCGTCATGCTCCAGGGTTTGAGCGCGTACTTCGTGCCGTGCCCGTAGCCGTAGTCGACCGTGTCGGCTCCCGGAAAGCCGTGAAACAAGTTATCGAAGGAACGGTTCTCCTGCATGACGATCACGACGTGGCGGATCTTTCCGTCGCCGAAGGCCGCCGCATCCGGAATGGCCGGCGCCGCGCCGGAGAACGGCGAGACGGGTTGAGGCGTGGCCGGCACGCCGGATAGGCCGTGCGGTGAGCTGCACGCGGCGACCCCCGCGCCCAGCGCGACGGCCATCCATACGAGGCGCGAGCGGCGTCTATTTTCTGACGGCGGCTGGGTAGACCACGGGCGTTCGCAAGCCTGCGGAGTCGACGCTGCGCACGCCGACGATGTAATCGTCTTTCGACACCGGCACGGTAGCGGTCGTGACGTCTCCGACATTCTGCGAGTATTCCCACTGCGGGGCGTCGGTCGCACGCCAAACGATCTCGTACGCAACCGCATCGGCGGCCGGTTGCCAGCGCAGCGTCGAGTCGTAACCCAAACGAGCCGCGACCAGCTGCACGTCCCGCGGAGGCGCCGGACCCAACGCCAACGCCGCGAGCGACGCCACGTTCGCTTGGGTCGCGCGCGCGAGATAATCGGCGTCGATGTACTGGGGCAGGTCGCCGTATTGAACGCCGCTTTGCACGCGAACGTCCTGGTGCTGGTGCGTGAAGTTCTCGTGCGCCTCGACGAACCGGATGGCGGCCGGATAGCCCGCATCCTGAAACGACTGCTGATCGCCGCCGCGCAGGAAACGGTCCGAGCGGAAGATCTGGCGTACGCGGAAATCGGCGACGTATTGCGGCACGATCTCGGCGACGAAACGCGACAGTTCGCGCGAGGGCGAGTCGTTTTCGGAACCGACCAAGTTCACGCGATCGATGGAAGAGCCGGCCGGCAGCGCCTGACTGAAGACGCGGATGACGTCGGGTTCGTGCATTCCGTCGCCCCCGGTCGAGTTGCCGATAATGTCGTTGTTGAGCACCGCCAGCACGGGAGCGTGCTGCGCGGCAAGCTCGCGCGCGTAATGGTTGGAGCCCCACAAACCCAGCTCTTCGCCGTCGAAACACGCAAACACGATGGTTCCGCGAAAGTGAGTCGACGACATCACGCGGGCGGCTTCCAGGACGGCGGCGACCGCCGAGGCGTTGTCGTCGGCGCCGGGAGCGACGCCGGCACCGTCGGTGCAGCGCCCGTCGCAGTCGTCGTAATGGCTCGACATGACGTAGATCCGGCCGGGCTCGTCGCCCCGCAGCGTTGCGATGACGCTCGATTCTTTGACGGCGCGCGGCGTCCGGGGCGTCTTGGGCTGGACGTAGTCGTCGGTGGCGACCGTCAGGCGCCCGTTCGTCGTGGCCGCAATCGCGCGGAACTGCGCCACGATCCAGTCGCGGGCTCCGAAGACCCCGTGCGACGGGGTCGACGTCGTTTCCGAAAAGTCGTTACGCGTTCC
>DATJUC010000337.1:0-20091 GCA_035502675.1 Candidatus Acidiferrales bacterium
GTCTGCGGTGCGATCGACGGGAAGGTCACGTCGATGCGCTGTGCAAGTTCGGTTTCGAGCTCGCGCCGCTCCAGGCGCTCGCGCGCGCCGAGCAGCTCGGCTTCCATTCGCTCCACGGCATCGTTGATGACCTTGCCGGCCGTCGGGCGTTCGCCGGGGGGCAGCGCTCCGATGGCGCGCCGGAGCTGCGTGACCTCGCCGCTGCGTCCCAAATATGCGACGCGCGCCTCGTCGAGCGCGCGTTCGTCGGAAGCGGCCTCCAACGCCGTTCGAAAGCGTTCTCTCAGGTCGTCGAGGGTAACGGCAAGCTCGCTCATCAGTCGTAGGCTATTAAAAGACCAGCGCCCGGGTTCATGCTACCGGGCGCTGGCGAATGCTGTCGATGACTTCCCCGTACTTCAGGTGCTCGGAGCCGGATGCAGCTTTCGATAGACCAGATAGGCGTCGATCGAACCCGTTTGGGCGAAGAGCTTCCAGAAGAAATTTGAGGTCATGTCGCGCTCTGTCTCCTTCTACGCCTCGGCTCTTGGGCGGCGGTCCAGGCGGGGAATGTGGAGAGTATAACATGCGACTTTTGGCGAGGATAGTCTTGACTTTTTCGCCTCCGGACACTCTCTTGACAGGCTGCTCACGCCCGCGCGCGCACGGCTTCGTAAAGGGCAATCGAGCCCGCGATTGCGGCGTTGAGCGACTCGGCGCGACCCGGCATCGGAATGGCGAAGAAGCGCTTGCACGCTTGACTCCACGAACCGAGCCCATGCCGTTCGTTGCCGACCGCGATCGCGTTGCGGGCTGGCCAAACGGCCGCCCGCAGATCGTCGCCTCCGATCGCTAGGCCGGCGATGTCGACGCCGGCGGCAGCCGCGGCTCGCGCGACCGTAGGCGGATCCGCGACCGCGATCGGTACCCTGAAAATCGCCCCCATGGCGGCGCGGACGACCTTGGGGTGGTACGGGTCGACGCCGAGCCGGCCGAACACGACGCCGGGGCAGCCGAATGCCGCGGCGCAGCGCAGCAGGGTTCCGGCGTTGCCGGGATCGTTGAGGTCGGCCAGGATCAGCACCGTGCCGTCGTCCGAGAAAAGGCGCTGCGGATCGGCCAGACGCGCCGGCGCGACCGCCACCAGGCCGGCCGGCGAGTCGAGGTCCGAAATCTTGGCCGCCGCCCGCTCGCCGACGAGGAACACCGGCACGCCTTCGCGTTCGAGTTCGCGAACCGCCCCCGCGGCCTCGTACGCCGCTTCGGTCGCATAGATCTCTTCGATCGGATAGCCGCTGGATCGCGCTTCCTCGAGCAGCGTCGCGCCCTCGAACGCGAATCGCCCGGCCAGCCGGCGGCCTTTGACCGCATGCAGCGAGCGTACCGCCGTCAAGCGCTCGGCGCGCGCACCGAGCGTCGTCGCCATCAGCGAGTCGTGCCGCGCGTTCGGCGCGTCCACCAGGCACGCGTCGCGATCATCGCCAAGCCCGCAAAGATCGCCGCGATCAGAATTGCAATTTTATCGTTAAAATGATGCGGCACCACGACGCCGACCATGAAGTACACGGCGGCGGCGAAGATCGCGAGAAAGAAGGCGAGCCAACCGATTTCGGCGCCTACCGACGAGCGCTGCATCGCGTTTGCTGATACGAGGCGGGGTGGCGCGGTTCCGCCAAATGATCGTCATGAACGACGACCGGCCCGCGACCATCGAATCGACCCGAGCCTTCGAGGGGCGGGTTTTTACCGTACGGATCGATCGCGTGCGCTACTCCGACGGGGCCGAGCACCGCGTCGACGTCGTCGAACACGGCCCGTCGGTCGCCATCGTCGCAACGCCGTCGCACCGGCAACTCGTTTTGGTACGCCAGTATCGCCAGGCGGCCGGCACCGCGCTTTGGGAGTTGCCGGCGGGGGCCGCCAACCCGGGCGAGGACGCCCTGGAAGGCGCCGCGCGGGAACTCCGCGAGGAGACGGGATTCCGAGCCGCTCGCCTGCAGTGCATCGGCTCCCTGTTCGCGACGCCCGGCTTCTGCGACGAGGAAATGCACTTCGTCCATGCGAGCGAGCTGTCGGAAGGTGCCACGGAATTCGACGAGGACGAACGCATCGAAACCGGTGTTTTTACGCTAGAGCGGGCGTGGCGCTTGGTTGCCGAGGGAGCGGTCCGCGACATGAAAACCGTGCTGGCCCTCTACTGGATGGAGGGCGTTCGAGGTGAACTTAGGAGCGAGTTCGGTCGATAGATATGCTACGGGTGAACGACCGCGCGGTAATGCTGCGCGGGAAATTACCTTGGAGGAAGTCGTGGAAGTTCCCAGCGACATCGACGCCGTACTGAAACGACTGCTCGACCCGCGCGATTGCGCAGAGCAGTCGATGCTCGCCCCCGAAGACGAAGCGTATCTTAGCTCGCTCGTCGCTTCGGTACGCGCCGGACGGCGCGCAGTACTCATCGTGGAAGACGCCGACGAGCGGCTGCGTTACATGTTCAGTAACGCGACGCGTGCCGAGGCGGTCACGATGCTCGGTAAAGTCATCGAAGCCACCGGAAGGCGAATCGCCGAAGGCGACGACTAAACCGGCGCGTCAGCCGACGAGAAGGATCTCGTCGATCTTGCCGTTGGTCGTAACGGCAAATTTGTAACGGTATTGTGCGTGGGCGAAGCGCACCAAGAACACGTAGAGCGTGTCGCCATTGGACCGAGTCGTGCTGGATAGAGGCACGATGGCTTGAAGTTTCCCCAGCGCGGCGAGATTCTGCCGCGCGACGAAGTCGTCGGAGAGATACGTGCTGAACGCCGGCGTGAGCTGCGTGCGGTCGATCTGCTTGTCGGCGAGCCGCTCGAGCCATTCTCTGGCGCGCGCCACGATCGCATTGTCCAGCCGGACCGTTCCGGCCGGCGACACGAGGTCGAGGATCCGCTCCGCGACGTGCGCCGCCAAGCCGGGGCCGATCGCACCGGCGGAGTCGGCATTCGTCAGAACGATCACCCCGACGTGGTCGTCGGGAAGCAGCAGATTCGCCGCGTCGTATCCCGGGATTCCGCCGGCGTACCACACGAAGCGGTGACCGGCGCGCGTATCGACGATCCAGCCGAGCCCGACCTTGGCCGTGTCCTGCCCCTGCACGGGCGTGAACAGCGTGCGCACGGCGTCGACGCGTAAGAGAATCGGCATCTCGACGTCCCACTTGGCGAGATCGTCGACGGTCGTCACCAGTCCGCTCGCGCCGCCGAGCCACGCGGGATCCACGATTTTCGCCGGCGCGAATCCGGATCGAGCGCTGGTCCGTGAATAGCCGACGGCGTGCGCCGTCGAGATCCCGGTGTCTCCGGCCAAAAACGTGTGGTCCATGACGAGCGGAACGAAGATCTGCTGCTGGAGATAATCCGACAGCGTCTCTCCGCTGGCGCGCTCGACGACGGTCCCGGCGACCAGATAGTTTAGCGGGTTGTTGGCGTATGCGGCGCCGGGGGCCGCGATCGGCTTGGCCTTGTCGACGGCGGCCAACAGGTCGGCCGTTTTGATCGTATGCGTCTGATCCGCGGCAACGTCGAGCGACGACAGTTGCGGCAATCCCGAGGTTTGCGCGAGCAGCTGTTCGACGGTCACGCCGTTGGCGACCGGAGCCAGCTCGGGAACGTAGTGCGTGACCGGGTCGTCGAGTTTGAGCTTCCCGGCCTGCACCAGCAGCATCGCCGCCGCAGCCGTGAACTGCATCGTCAACGGACCGCAGAAGCTTTCGGTATCGGACGCAAACGGTGCGTGAGTCGCGAGGTTGGCGAATCCGAACCCGCGCGCGTAGACGACGCGGCCGTCCTCGATGACGCCGATCGCCATCCCGGGAGCGAGGCGCGTGTGAATTGCATCCTTGGCAATATCGTCGATCGACGCACTCAAAGCGGGCGTCATACCCCGTACGCTCGATGGGGCTTGAGCGACGACCTGAGTGGCGCTGGCAAGGAAGATCAGCGTCGTGAGGGCCCAGCGGTTCACTCCCAGGAGATTAGACTAGTAGGCCAGTTGCGCCTCGGCGACCATGCGTTCGCCATCCATCAGCGCCAGCCGGTCCATCCGATGGCTCTTCGGTAAGTAGAGCAAGGCAACGTTGCCGTAGGGTTCGGCCGTGCCCAGCGGCGTGCGACCCCCGTCGTGCATCCACACCAGGCGCAACGCGCGTGAGGCACCCCGCACCAGGACCACGTACCACGAACCGTCCGGACCGTACATGACGTGCGCGCTCGCACCGGGTTCCATCCCCACGAACGCAACCGTCCGGTGCGGGCTGCTGGCCAGGCGATCCATCGCCGCGGCGTCGGTCATCATCGCGCGGTGCAGCGTCGCTTCCCGCTCCCAGAAATAGGCGCTGGGAAGAATCCCGACCACCAGCGCCGCCGCCACGGCCAGCGCCAGGGCCGGGCGCCACGCCGGCCGTCGGGCCCGCGGCTCTCGCAGTGCCACAATTTCGGCCGGCATCGCGTACTGCGGTCCGGCCGCGACCATACCCGCGACGCCGCCCTCCGCCTCGCCGAGCGCGCGCGCACACGGCTCGCACGTCGCGACGTGTGCGTCGATCGACCGAACGCGCTCTTCGTCGAGAACCCCCAACGCGTACAGGGCTGCGTCGTCGCCGATATGATCGCCGGCGTTCACGCGGGCGTACCTCCGAGGGCGGCACCCAATTTTCGCAAGCCCATCGCGATGCGGCTTTTGATCGTGCCGAGCGGCTGTTGCAGCTCGGAAGCGATCTCGACGTGAGTCTTGCCTCGATAGTACGCGAGCTCGAGCGGAACGCGCTGTTCGGGCGGAAGCTGCGCGAGGGCCGCGCGCAGCCGGTCGCGCTCGATCGGATCGCCGGCGCCGAGTTCTGCGTGCACGACCGGTTCGGCCGCGAGGCGCTCGTTCAAACGCGCGCGGCGGCTTTGCGAACGCCGCCGGCTGATCGCCTCGTTACGAACGCATACGACCAGAAAGCTGCGCACCGCGCCGCGGGCGCGCGTATAGGCGTGCGGCGAGCGCCACACGCGCGACAACGCGTCGTGCACGCAATCGCGTGCGTCTTCGGCATTGCCCAGCACGTTGTACGCGGCCGAGTAGAGCAGCCCGGAATAGCGCCGATAGGCCTCGTCGAACGCCCAGCGCTCGTGCGCCGCAAATCCGTTCGCCAGCTCGTCCTCGCTCGGCGCCGCCATGCGTTCCGGCTTTCGACGCGCTAGGCGCCGGTGGCCTGGAATCGCCACGCCCAGGCGCGGGGCCAATGCAATCACGATTCTGGAACGCCCGGCTCCTTGGGCGCGGATGAGCCGCACCCAAGCCCGCGATGCGTTATGGAGCGATCTTGCTGGCCGCCGAGACGACTTTCTCCAGATACTCCAGCTCGTGCTTGGCGAAGCTGCGCAGCTGCGGGTTCGAGCCGTGGGCGGCCTCGTCTTGGTAGTCGCTCTCGGCGATCGTCGCGTCGATGCGCAGCGAGCGCGCGAAGCCGCGATCGAACGAGGAGCCGGTGTCGCTTTGGATTTCGCCGTACTGCGTGTCGGCGCGCAAACTCGGCTTGTCGTCGATCGCGACGTCGTTCGTCTTGGCGAACGTCCTGATGAAGTCGCTGGCCTGGGTCGAGTCGGTCGCGACCTCCGTCGCCAGGCTCTTGGCCGCCGGGCTTTCGGCTTTTCCTCGCGCCAGCGCGGCCAGCGCGTACTCGCCGAGCGCTTCGTGGTCGGCACTTTGAACGAAGGATGCGTCGTCGGACGAGAGCGCTGCGAACGCCGGAGCGGTGGCGGCGATTCCGAAGGCGAGCAGTCCTGCGATGATTGATCGTTGCATAGCGCACGGCGTTATTCCCAGCCAGCCGGGAAATTACGCGTGCGAATCGGCCGCTCGAACGGTTGCGAAGAGCGTGCCCGTTTGCATCCTAGAGAAAAAAAAGGGCCGCCGGCCGGCGGCCCTTTTCGAACGTTCGGCGGCGAACGTTACTTTCCGATGGCTTGCTTCGCGATGTTCATAAGCGAGCCGAACGCGGCCGAATCCGAAACGGCGAGCTCGGCCAGAGTCTTGCGGTTCAAGCTCACTCCGGACTTCTTCAGACCGTTGATGAACAGCGAGTACGAGAGCCCCTCGCGCCGAACGGCGGCGTTGATGCGGCTGATCCAAAGCGAGCGGAAATCGCGCTTGCGGACGCGCCGATCGCGGAACGCGTAGGCCAGCGACTTGAGGAGCGCTTCGTTTGCGACCCGGTAGTTGCGCCGGCGGGCGGCGCGGAAGCCCTTGACGAGCTTCATGACCTTGCGGCGGTGCTTGAGACCGGCGGCGCCGCGTTTGACTCGTGCCATTCTTCGAAGCCCTCCCTACACCAAATACGGGATCGTCGGCGCCAAGCGCTTGAGGTCGCCCTTGAACGTCGGCTGATCCTTGCGGAAGTTGCGCTTGCGCTTGCGCGTCTTCTTGCTGAGAATGTGACCGCAGCCGCTGAACTGATGGCGGTGCATCACTTTTCCGGTTGCCGTCACCTTGACGCGCTTGGCGGTTCCTCGATGGGTTCGAATCTTAGGCACTGGTTTGCTCCTCCGTTTCGGTCACTTCCGCGACGACGTCCGGTTTGTGTTCCTTGTCACGATGCAGCGTGAACTTCGGCGGACCGGTGGGCGTCGCGCGGGGCGCCAAAATCATGAACATGTTGCGTCCTTCGAGCCGCGGTTCTCGCTCGACGGTGGCCAGAGGCGCCATATCCTCTGCCATCCGATCGAGCAGCCGTCGCCCGAACGACGTGTAGGTAATTTCTCGCCCGCGGAACATGATCGTTACTTTGATCTTGCTTCCGTCGAGCAGCAAGCGTTCGGCCATGCGCGCTTTCGTTTCGTAGTCGTGCGTCTCGATCTTCGGCCGCAGCTTGACTTCCTTCAGCTCGAAGTGCCGTTGTTTCTTACGAGCGTCTTTATCTTTTTTCGATTGCTCGTATTTCAATCGCCCGTAATCGGCGATTTTGCATACCGGCGGCTGGGCCGTGGGCGAGACTTCGATCAGGTCGAGTCCGGCGGTCCGCGCTCGCGTGAGCGCTTCTTCGGTCGGAAGAATTCCGAGTTGTTCGCCGTTTTCGTCGATCACGCGGACCGATCGAATTCGAATCTGATCGTTGACGCGAAGCGGTCGTGCTATGTCCTATTACTCCCCAAAAAGGCGGTGCTTTTTTTGAGGACCCCATCCGTTTGAAAGGCGCTCCGCGCTTCGCGCTTGCGCGCCCCCCATCGCCGTGAGGCCCCCGAAGGCAAATAAAAAATGGCGCTGCCGAGGCAACCCCACCGCGCGGAACCGGCCGACGGTCCCTCGTGTGAAGACCGGATCGCCCGCGGGCATCCGGTGAGCGGGCGGACCCGCTGCTTCGGCCCGCAGAGCATATCACGCCGGCCCGGGCCCGTGTCAACGACCGGTCGGGCGGGGCGGCCGAAGCGGGGTTAGGGGCTCGACCGGCAGGCCCCGAGCGCGTCGCGAAAACGCTCCAGGAAGTAGTCGATCGCGGCGTCGTCGATCGTCAGCGGAGGCGCGATGCGCAGCACGTTCTCCTGGGTGTCCTTGGCGGCGACCCCGCGTGCCAGCAGCTCGTCGGAGAGCCGGCGCGCGGCGATCGCCAGCTGCACCCCGATCAGCAGCCCGCGGCCGCGGACCTCCTGGATCAGCGGGGACCCGGCGGCGCGCAGCCCTTGCATGATCTTCGCGCCGGCGTAGCGGGCCCGCGCGGGGAGGTTTTCGTCGACGATGACGTCGAGCGCCGCAATGGCGACGGCACTAGCCAGCGGATTGCCGCCGAACGTGCTGCCGTGGTCGCCGGGCCAGAAGAGGCCCATCAGATCGGCGTCCGCCAGCGCCGCGGACACCGGGTAAAAGCCGCCGCCCAACGCCTTGCCGACGACCAGAACGTCGGCACGGACGCCGTCGTAGTCGCAGGCGAACATGTCGCCGGTGCGCCCTAGTCCGGTTTGAATTTCGTCGGCGATCAACAGCACGCGGTGCTCGCGGCAAACGGCCCAGGCACGCTTGAGAAATCCCTCGGGCGGAACGTTGACGCCGCCTTCGCCTTGAATCGGCTCGATCAATACCGCGCACGTGTTGGGCGTGATCGCGCGCTCCAGCGCTTCGGCGTCGCCGTACGGAATCGCGACGAAGCCCGGCACGAACGGACCGAACTGGGCGCGATATTCGGCGGTGGTGCTGGCGCTGATCGCCGAAACCGTGCGGCCGTGAAAGTTCTTTTCGAAGACGACGATCTCGGCCGCGTCGTCCGGAATGCCTTTGACGGCGTAGCCCCAGCGGCGTGCCAGCTTTACCGCGGTTTCTACCGCTTCGACGCCGGTGTTCATCGGAAGCGCGACGTCGTAGCCGCTCAGCGCCGTCAGCTTTTCCAAAAAACCGGGCATGCGATCGTTGCGCAGCGCGCGCGAGGTAAGCGTGACTTTCGCGGACTGCTCGACGAGTGCCGCGCGAATGCGCGGATGGCAGTGGCCCTGGTTGACCGCCGAATACGCGCTGATGCAATCCAAGTAACGGTTGCCGTCGACGTCCCACAGCCAAACGTCTTCGGCTCGCTCGACGACCAAGTCGAGCGGATGGTAGTTGTGGGCGCCGAAGCGCTCCTCTGCCGCGATCAGCTCGCGAGCGCGTTGCGAAATTCCGAGCATCGTCGTTCACCGGCGCCGCGTGTGTTTACCGGCGGGGAGCCGGGACCGCGGGGGCGCGCCGGCCCGCGTTCGAGGAACACTTGACGCTTTGACTTAAGGACGGGTCCCTTGGCTACCTCTTGGCCCCGGCTCGACCGGCTGCTGGCGCGCGACCACGCCGCCGTCGGCGAGAAAGGCCGTACGCTGGCACTGTTGCACGGCGAGCGCCGTCCGCACGCCGTCGTGCTGCTGCACGGAATGACGGCCAGCCCGCCGCAATTCGAACGATTCGCCGTCGAGTTGCACGCGCGCGGTCACAACGTGCTCGTTCCGCGGCTTCCGCGCCACGGACACCGGGATCGGCTTTCGACCGCGCTCGAGCGGCTGCGTCCGGACGATCTCTACGCAGCCACGACGAATTACGTCGAAATCGCGCGCGAGCTCGGCGAACGCGTCACCATCGCCGGGTTTTCGCTGGGAGGCCTGCTGGCCGTGTGGAGCGCGCAGCACTTCGACGTCGATCGTGCCGTCGCGATCGCCCCGTTTTTCGGCGTGGCTTGGCTGCCGGGGGCGCTGATGACCGCCGCCGCCGAGCTTCTCCTGCGCGTCCCCAATCGCTATCACTGGTGGAACCCGGTCCTCAAAGAGCGGCAGATGCCCGCGCACGGTTATCCGCGCTTTTCGACGCACGCGATCGCGCAAACGTATCGTATTGCCCGCACGCTCTTGGCGCGCGCGAGCGCGGAACCGCCGCGCGCCGCTCACGTCGTGCTGGTCGCCAACGCCAGCGAGGCTACCGTGAACAATCGCGCAATCCGCCGGCTCTATCGCCGCTGGTCGGTCCTGCGCCCGGGCGTGGTGGAGCTCCGCGTTCTGCGCGGATTGCCGCCCTCGCACGACGTGGTCGAGCCGCTGCGCCACGGCGAGCTGGCCGAGCGCGTTTACCCCGAGCTGTTGGAGGCGATCGATCCGCGACGCCAGGCGCACGACACCAAGTGATCGTTGACCATGCCGACGGCTTGCATGAAGGCGTAGCAGATCGTCGGTCCGACGAAGCGGAACCCGCGGGCGCGTAAATCGCGGCTCATCGCCTCGGACTGCGGCGTGCTCGCCGGGACGTCTTCGCGCTTTCGCCACGCGTTGAGAACCGGCGCGCCGCCGACGACACGCCACACGAACTCGTCGAACGAGCCGAACTCGGTCTGCACCGCCAAAAAAGCCTTCGCGTTGGTCACGGCGGCTTCGACCTTGGCCCGGTTGCGCACGATCCCCGGGTCGCGCAGAATGATCTCGACGCGCTTGGAAGTGAACCGTCCGACCTTGGCAGGATCGAAACCGGCGAATACTTCGCGATAGCGGTCGCGTTTGCGCAGAATCGTGTCCCAGCTCAATCCCGCCTGCGCCCCTTCCAGCACGAGCATCTCGAACAGCTTGCGATCGTCGTGCAACGGGATACCCCACTCGCGATCGTGATACGTCAGCTCGGGTTCGTTTCGCGCCCACGGGCAGCGCACGAGTCGTTTCGGCATGGGGCTGCGGATTCAACGCAGGCCGCGCAGTCGCATGCACGAAGGCTCGTCCGCATGAATCCGGCGGCGACATACGAGGAGGCCGTAGAGCGGGCGGCCGCGTTTGCCGCCGCCGACGACGACCGCATCCTGCCGGAGGCGCGGACCGTGCTGCTCGCCGGCGGCGCCAAGACGCCGTTGGCGGTGGTGCTGTTTCACGGCATTACCAACAACCCGGCGCAATATTCGCAGTTCGCCCCGCAGCTTCGCGCCCAAGGCGTGAACGTCTTCGTTCCGCGCATGCCGTTCCACGGCTATAAGGACCGCATGACTTCGGATATCGCAAAGCTGACGTCCGAGATGCTGCTCGAGCGCGCGACCGAAGCCGTCGACGTCGCGTGCGGCCTGGGGGATCGCGTCGGGGTCGCGGGCATTTCGATGGGCGGATCGATCGCGGCCTACTTCGCGCAGCACCGCGCGATCGACGTGGCCGTGCCGATTGCGCCGGACTTCGCCCTCCTGCAGCTGCCGTACGTCGCCAGCTACGCGGCCGAGCGCGTGTTGTTGTGGCTGCCCAACATGTTCTTTTGGTGGGACCCGCGCGTGCGCGGCCGCCAGGAGCCGCACACCGCCTATCCGCGCTGCTCGACCCACGCGCTCATGCAGACGATGCGAATCGGCGACGACGTCTATCGCGCCTGCAGGAAAGAACCGCCGCGCGCCGGCCGGATCGCGACCGTCGTCAACCCCAGCGACCCGGCCGTAAACAACGAGGTCACGCGCGACGTATGCGAAGCGTGGAGCGGATGGGGCGTGCCGGTGCGGTACGTCGAGCTGCGCCGGTTGCCGGAGAATCACGACATCGTCGATCCGCGCAATCCGCTGGCGCGGACGCAGCTGGTCTATCCCAAGCTTCTCGAGCTTTTGCTGCAAACCGGCGCCGGCTGAAGCTTGCCGCGCGCGCCGCGGCGCGTGATGGAAGCGCGTGCGCCGTCACCGCCTGCTGCAAGCGCGCTTGTACCGTCTGCTCGCGCAATGGGGCCGCGAACGCGGGATCGTCGAGTCGCGCCCGCGGTGCACGCTGTCCGCGCCCGGCGAAGGCGCCCGATCGCTCGTTCCCGACCTGGCGTTCTTTTCGACGGCGCGCGTCGGCCGTGGCTCCGCGCCGCGCGCGGCCGCACGAATTGCACCGGACGTCGTCGTCGAGATTCTGCCGCCGGACGCCGGCTTCGGGCCCGAAGCCGCGAACGCCGTCCTCTATCTCGCCAACGGCGCGCGGCTGGTGGTCGTCGTCGATCCCGCGAGGCGCGCGGTCGGCATGCACGAATGGCTCTCGACCGCGTGGTTCGTCGAGCCCGAGAGCGCGGTCGGCACCGAGTTCGACGGCTTGCGGATCGACACGGCGGCGCTGTTCGACGGTCTCTGATCTCGCCCGCGTCGTTCACATGTACAGGCGAAGCCGCGGCCACGCGGCGGCGAGCGGTTCGCGAATACCGGTGCAGACGCTGATCGGAATGTTGCGTTCGAACGACGTCGTCCAGCGGTCGTCGAAGTGGGTCGCGAGCCGCGCGTTTTCAAACAGCCGGTCCGAGGCGATGCAGTGGCCGTTGACGTCGATCACGACCTGGCCGCTGTAGCCGTGCGTTCCCCACAGCCAGAAGTTGTTGTTTCCGGAAATGGCCGGCGGCAAGCCGTAGGCTTTGCCGAAGAAGTCGATCGCCGACGCTTCACCGTAATTGCGCGTGTAAATCACGGCTTCCGCGCGGCGGCCCGGGGGAAGCGTGTCGTAGACTTGTGCAACCGTCGCCGTCAGTTCCGGCCAGCCGTGCATGTCGGCCCAGTCCGACGGGAGGGCCGACGAGACGTCGCGGATGGTCGCGACCATCGACGTGCGTACGTGCCAGAAGCTCTTGACCCAGTGCACGTAGGCCAGCATCGAAGACTCGGACAGAATCGGAAGCGAAAACGGCAAGAAGGCCGACGCCGGAACGAGCGCGGCCGCGAGCCCGTACCGAACGAAACGAAGCCGTTGCGTCCAGCCCTCGACGGCGACGCCGCCGGCCGCGAGAATCGGCGGATAAACGTCGCCCATATAGTAGTGCTTGCCGTGGAACGCGATCATGAGCGCGACCATGGCGACGTAGGCGACCGCTAAGAAGCGGTACGAAGGACGCAGGAACAGCCACGCAAGGCCCGCGAGCCAGATCGGTGAGACGACGATGTTGGTGATCAGCAACTGCTGGAACACGTAGGTGAGCGGGCCGACGTTGACGTTGCGAAACTCGACCCCGTGATGCAGAACCTGCCACATCGGAAAGCCGTACGCAGCTTGCCAAATTAGATTGGGAAGGGCGATCGCGCCGGCCAGCGCAGCTCCCGCCATGAACCACGGCGACGCGAGAAACCGGCGCTGCGGCGTCGCGATCAAACCCATCGCCAGCGCGGCGATGAAGAAGAGCGCGCTGTACTTGCTTTCGATGCTGACGCCGAGGGCCGCTCCGGCAGCCAGCCATTGGCGCGGACTCCCGCCGTTGACGACGCGCACGGCGTACAGCGCCGCCAGCGGCCAAAGCCAGAGGCCGACCATGTCCGGCCCGGCTTTCATTCCGAAACTCGTGAGAACGCCCGAAAAAAGAAACCCGGCCGCCGCCACCAGCTGCGCGAACGCACCGCCGCCGAGTTCGCTCGCGAGCACGCACGTTATGTAAACGCCGCCGGCGGCGAAGCACGCCGGAATCAAACGAAGTGCGAACAGCGAGTGTCCGAACAGTTGCGACCCCGCCGCCAGCAGCGGGACGACCGGCGGCTGATCGACGTAGCCCCAGGCCGGATGAAATCCGCAAACGATGAAGTAGAGCTCGTCGCGGAAAAATCCGTAGTGCGGGTTGCCGAAGGCGTGTACGGTAAACGCTGCCAGCGCGGCGGCCGCAGGAATGCTGCGCGCGTTCATCGCCTCGGTCATACCCAACCGGGCCGATCCCGTCAAGGAGCGCGCCGCCGAGCGCTTAGGTCGGGTCGAAGCTTCCCGTCAGAATCATCTGCTCGGACAGTTCGCGCGCGGTTCGAAACCGTCGGCGTGCCTCGTCGGAAGATGAGGGCAGATCTCGCTCGATGCGCTCGAGCTCTTCGTCGAACATCGTGCCGATCGACGCGGGCGTGTACGGGCCGGGATAGCGCAGACGCTGGGCGATCATCAACCGGTAGATGCGGTCGGTCGCGAGGTCTTCCATGTAGCCGTCCAGCAGGCTCGCGCCCTTCCCTTCGAGCACGCCGTTGCGATAACGGATGACCGTACGGACGGCGGCGCGGGTGCCTTCGACGGTCGTCGCGCCGACGCCGGCCGGCGCGGGGCGCAAGTCGGGATGGACGCTTTGCAGGCGCGGCCGGCGCTCGAGCTGATTGGGCGACGGAAACTGCGCGACCGCGATGGAGTTTTGGTCCGGATGTCCGGTCCACGCTCCGTCCATCAGGCACGCGGCTTCGTTCCGTTTGTCGCGCTCCAGCACCGTCAGCGCGCGCGCGTTGAGTTCCGCATCCTCGCGGCTCGGATAGAGTGCCGTCATTCCGCCGATCGCGAGCGCGCCGTGCTTGTGCGCGATCTCCGGCAACAGCGTGCGCACGCGCTGGAAGAACGGGACGTCGAGCGGAATGGTGTTGCGATCGGGCAGCAGCCAGTTGGGGTCGCTGAGGTTATAGTGGATCAGCGACGCCATGTAATCCCAGCGCCCGAGGTTCAGCCCGAGGATGTAGTCGCGCAGGTTGTAGAGGAACTCTTCCATTTCGTAGGCGATCGGATGCGATTCGATCAGCGCCATCGCTTTGATGGACCCGGGACGCCAGCCTTTGGCCGCGATCGCGGCGTCGAAGAGTTCCTTCCACCACAACGCTTCTTCGGCCGACTCGGATTTCGGTATGTAGATGCAAAGCGGGTGGCGGAGACGGTCGAAGTCGAGGCGATACGTCAGCAGCGCCACGTCGAACAGCGAGGCGCTGGTGAGACCGTCGTCGAGCACGCCGGCCTGCGAGAGATGGAGGCCGCGAACGCGGTTCCAGACGACCGTCGAGCTGGGTTCGATTCCAACCGTCCGGCCGCGCTTGGCGTCGTCGTAGTCGAGCTCTCCGTAGAGCGCGGCGACGACGTTGTCGTGTCCGAGCATCAGGTGCGGCCAAGTATTGGCCATCGAGTCTTCCAGATCGAGCATGACGCCGGGCGCGCCGGAGTTGAGCATTTTGACGACCAGTTCCGCGTCGTCTGCGGGCCCGGTCATTTGATTGCGCTGATCGGCGCACCACGCCGGCAGATCGATGCGCCACTGCGCGGTCGTCGCGTCGGAGGGCGGCAAGTACGTCGGCAGGTAACCGGCGTGCGCGCGAGCGAGCCGTTCGGCCCGTTCGCGCGCCAAGCGCTGCTGCCCCGGCGTGAATCGCCGGTGCAGCGGTTCGTAGAACTCCGCGAAGCCCGCCGGCAAGTCGCGGGCGATCGCAAAGCCGGCCGGAGCGACGTTCACGTTACGCGCCTACGCAACCGCCGCCTGGACGGCGCCTTGCTCGTAGAACTGTTCGTTCTCGGTCGAACCCTTCAGTGCGGTCGTCGACGCTTGTCCCTCGCTGATGACCGTCGCGACCTCGTCGAAGTAGCCGGTTCCGACTTCGCGCTGGTGACGCGTCGCCGTGTATCCGAAAGCTTCGCCCGCAAACTCTTGCTGCTGGAACTCGGCATACGCGGTCATGCCGCGCTTCTTGAAGTCGTGCGCCAAGCTGAAGAAGCCGTAGTTGAGCGCGTGGAAGCCGGCCAGCGTGATGAACTGGAACTTGTAGCCCATGGCAGCCAGCTCTTCGCGGAAAGACGCGATTTCGCGTTCGCCGAGCTTCTTCTTCCAGTTGAACGACGGCGAGCAGTTATAAGCCAGCAGTTTCCCGGGGAACCGCGCGCGAATCGCTTCGGCGAAGCGCCGCGCCTCGTCGAGATTCGGTTCCGAGGTCTCCATCCACAGGAGATCGGCGTAGGGCGCGTACGCGAGCCCGCGCGCGATGCACGGTTCGATGCCCTTGCGCGTGACGAAGAACCCTTCGGGGGTTCGCTCGCCGGTCACGAACTCGCGATCGACGGGATCCACGTCGCTGGTGATGAGCGTCGCCGCGTTGGCATCGGTGCGGGCGATGACGACCGTCGGTACGTCGAGGACGTCGGCGGCGAGACGCGCGGCCAGCAGATGGCGCACCGCCTGTTGCGTCGGAATCAAAACCTTCCCCCCGAGGTGGCCGCATTTCTTCTCGGAGCTGAGCTGGTCTTCGAAATGCACGCCCGCCGCGCCCGCCTTGATCATCGCTTTCATCAGTTCGAAAACGTTGAGCGGTCCACCGAAGCCGGCTTCGGCATCGGCGACGATCGGCAAGTACCAATGGGCCCCGCCGCGTCCTTCGAGCGACTCGATTTGATCCAGCCGGGCGAGGGCGTTGTTGATGCGCTCGACCAGCGCCGGAACGCTGTTGACCGGATACAGACTCTGGTCGGGGTACATCTGTCCGGCGACGTTGGCGTCGGCGGCGACCTGCCAGCCGCTGCAGTAAATCGCTTCGAGTCCGGCGCGCGCCGCTTGCACGGCTTGATTGCCGGTCAGCGTTCCGAGCGCGGCGGTGGCTTCGTCGCGTTGAAGCAGTTCCCACAGCCGCTCCGCTCCGAGGCGCGCGAGCGTCTGCTCCACGACCACGCTGCCTTGAATCCTGACGACGTCTTCGGGCTTATACCGGCGCTGGATACCGTTCCAGCGGCTGTCCGAGGTCCAGCTCGTCCGCAGTGCTTGGGCTCGTTCGCTCCCGTTCAAAGTTGCAGTCCTCCGAAACCGTAGCAGGTGCGTCATCAAATTGGATGGCGCTGGCACAACCATTGGATCGTTACATTGGATGGCTTGCAAAGAACCAATGGATGGCTATACCCTGTATACAGAAAAGCCAATCGGTTTGTCAATATGACTATTGATAAAATGATTAGCCTGGTTCGGCGCGCCAAAGCGCGTGATACGCATCGATGATCGTGACGAGCTTCGCGTTCGGCAGGCTCGCGACGTCGCGCGGGTTCACCAGAATGAAGACCGGGTGGGTTCGCGCCCAAAGCGGATAGTTTTGCCGATTGGCGTCGGCCGCGCCCGAAACCACGATTCGGCCCGGCAGCGAACCGTCGACGTACGCGCCGTACGCCAGCGAGGTCGCGTCGAGCCAGCCGGCGAGGATGACGCCGCCGGGCGGAACGTAGGGGCGAACCGCGTTGATGACCCACCGGCCGTTCTCGTCGGGTGAGTGCCTGAAAAACTCGAGATTCGCTTGGAGCGATACCGCCGCGCCCGCGAACGAGAACAGCGCGAGCGCGACGGCGCCGGCGTAAGCGCGAAAGCCGCGAGCGCGTTCGGGAACGATCGCGCCGATGGCGGGAACGGCGAGCATCAGCGCCAGCAAGCGGTACCGGCCGACGTCCCCTTCTTCCGAATACGTCACCGAGAACAGCAATGCCGCGGTGCACGCAACGAATAGAAACGCCGTCACTCGCGAGTCGCGACGCCACGCCAAGGCGATGCCGGTCGCGATCAGGACGAGCGCGAAGGCGCCATACTGCGTGCCCAGCAGCGTAATTAGGGCCCAGAGCGCGTCTTGAACGTGAGCCGGCGTAAACGACGAGAACAGATAGTGCGTGACGTTCGTCTCGTCGCCGGTGAGGTCGAGCAGCAAGCCGTGCGGAGTGCTCGGATCTCGATAGTTCCAAAAAATTCCGCCGTCGGTGCCGGCCAACCCCATCGTCGGATCCAGTCCGTGCGAGACGACGTACGCCGACCGCAGCGGAAGATAGAGATAGAGCGAGAGCGCGAGCGCGCACGCCGCCGCCGAGAGCGCCGCGAGCCGCAGCGCCGGCCGCCTGCGCGCGACGATGCTGCCGAAGATCAAGCCGGGAACGACCCACAGCGCGTTGGGATGCGCCGCCATCGCGAGACCGGTCAACGCGAACGCCGCGAAATACCAGCGGTCGCCGGTACCGCGGAGCCAGCGTACGAACGCCCAGATGGCCAGCGCTTCCAGAAGCACGGCGAGATCCTGCGCTTCAGCCCGAATCGCATGCGACCAAACGTCTTGCGTGAGCGAGAACCATAGCGTCGCGGCGAGCGCGACCGGTCGCCGCGCGCCCAGCTCGCGCGCGATCGCGTACGCGGCGGCGCAGACGCCGGAAATCGCGATTGCCGACATGACGTTGGCGCGAAAGGCAACCGTGTCGATCGCCAGCACGTGCGTCCACACATAGCCGAGCAAGACGTAGAGCGGAAAACCGGTCGGGTGCGTGATTCCCAGAATATAGGGAACGCCTTGCAGTTCGGCCGTGTCCCAGGATCCGGGCTGGTGCGAGACGCTGGCGACGTATACGGCGGCCGGAACGGCAAACGCCGCCACGTCGCAGGCGGCGCGCGCGAGACCGGCGAGCGCCGCGTAGAGGCGCGCGCCGGTCACGTCAACGAGGGTAAGGGCAGCGACGGCCGCGTCGATGGATCCGGACGGACCGACACGTAATTTTCCAGTTCGCGTTCCATCAGTTCGAGGGCGAGATCGAGCTGCGGGTCCCGCCCGTCGCGGTAATCGTGCGGCGCGACGTCGACGTCGAAGTCCGGATCCGTGCCGTAGTTTTCGACCCGCCAGCCGACGTCGACGAACCAGAACGAAAACTCCGGTTGCGTCGTCAGCGTCCCGTCGACGAGATGGTGGTACGGATCGATGCCGATGACGCCGCCCCAGGTTCGCTTTCCGACCAGCGGCCCGAGCTTGTAGAGCTTGAAGCAGTGGCTGAAAATGTCGCCGTCCGAGCCGGCGAATTGGTTGGTGATCGCGACGATCGGCCCGCCGACGGATTCGGGCGGGTAGGGTATCGGCGCGCCGTACCGCGGAGCGTCGTAGCCGACGCGCTTTCTCGCCAGCTTTTCGAGCAGCAGCGGCGAGACGTGCCCGCCGCGATTGTAGCGCACGTCGACGATGAGGCCCTTTCGATCGAACTCGCTCAAGTATCCACGATGGAACTCCGAGAAACCCCACGGCCCCATGTCGGGAATGTGCAGGTAGCCGACGCGTTCGCCGCTGCGTTCGTGCACCTGGCGCCGATTGGCTTCGACCCAGGCGCGATACCGCAGCGCCGCCTCGCTGGCGAGCGCCTTGACGAGCACGGTACGTTCTTCGTCCTTGCGGCCGCGCAGCGTGATCGAGACGTCGCGTCCCGACGTGTTGACGAGCTGGCGGTCGGGTGATACCGTCTGCGTCAGCCGTTTTCCGCCGATCGCGACGATCGCGTCGCCTTCGCGGACGTCGAGGCCGGGTTCCGCCAGCGGCGAATCGGTTTCGCGGTTCCACGAATCGCCGCGGTAGATTCGTTCGATACGATATCCTTCGCGCGACGGATCCCAGCGCAGGTCGGCTCCCAAGAAGCCGCGCTGATATTGCGGCGGAAGGCGGTAGTCGCCGCCGTACTCGTAGGCGTGCGAAGTGCCGAGTTCGCCGTGCATCTCCCAAATGAGGTCCGAGAGCTCGCCGCGGGTCCGCACGCGCGGCAGCACCGCCTTATACCGATCGTAGACGCGGTCCCAGTCGATGTCGCTCATGTCTTCGACCCAGAACTGTTCGGTCTGCAGACGCCAGGCTTCGCGGTACATCTGCGCCCACTCGTCGAGCGGCACGATCTCGACGCTGGCACGCGACAGATCGATCCACCCGCTCTTGCGTCCCGGCTCCGTGCCCGGCTTTTGTTCGTCGCCCTCTTCGGGCAGGTCGGCCAGCGCGTCGATCGCGCGCAGGCGGTCCGCCGAGCGATAGATCAGCGTTCTGCCGTCGCGGCCCAGCCGAATCTCCTCGCACTCCGTCGCGAGCGTTCCCTGACGCTGAAACTCGAAGTCGTAGGCCAAGAGCGTGCCGCCGTGCTCCTCGTCGTCGCGATCCTCGCGCCGGGTCGGTTTGATGCCCTTGACCGGAAATCGCGTGAAGATCGCGCGGTCGCGCACCGCCACGACTTGATCGTACTCGCCTTCTTCGACCGGAAAACCGAGCACGCGTCCCGCGATGCCCTCGAAATCGATCTCGACGTCGACCGGCTTTTCGTTGCGCTTCTCGTCGAGCCGATCGTGCTCGTGGTCCCGATGCACCGGTTTGGGCGGCGGCACGAACGGTGACGGCACGTCGCTGCGCAGCGTCACGACGAACGGCCGGCTGGCCTGCGGAAAGCTCAGATCGAACTGCAGCGCGTCGTACACCGGATTGAAGTCGCGCGTCGAGATGAAAAAGAGATACTTGCCTTGCGGGTCCCACGCCGGCGAACGATCGACGCGCAGCGGCGACGTGACGTCGTGGATCCGTCCGGAGCGAACCTTCACGATGCGAACGATCGACGTTCCGTGCGCCGGCCACCAGACGTAGGCCAGAAACCGGCCGTCGGGCGAGAACGCGACGTCGCAGATGCGGTGCGACGGACACGAATCCAGCACGCGAACTTTGCCGTCGTCGAGATCGAGAACGCACAACTCGTGGCGGTGGTTGGCGAAGGCGACGACGTCGGCGACCGGCGAGCAGGCCAGATCGGTGATGCGGCCGATGTCGCCGTTGGTCACCAGTTTGGGGCCCTCCGCGTTTTCGGCGCGATAGATCGCCAGCTGCTCGTAGCCGTTGACGTCGGTGACGCAGACGAAGCGCTTTCCGTCCGGGAGCCACTCGGTCAGGCGCGTTCGCGCGCGGCTTCCCTCGCCGTAGTTGAGGACGGCGCCTTCGAAGAGCGGCATCGTAAACGGCTGTCCGCGCGAGACGAAGGCGATCTTGGTCCCGTCGGGATGCGGTGCGAAATGTTCCAGCGACTCGGAGGCTTCTTCGAAGCGGCGTACGGTCTGCGGCGCCGGCGAATGCGTTTCGACGTCGACCCGGACGCACGCGTCGCCCGCAACGTC
>DATJUC010000338.1:0-6525 GCA_035502675.1 Candidatus Acidiferrales bacterium
GGGGTCGACGACGGCCAGATCGGCGCGGGCGATCGTCGCCGCCACCGACGGATTTGAAAAGGCCGCCGCCAGCGCGGCGAGATAGCGCGACGTCAAACGGTTGTCGTCGTCGAGGTAAGCCACGATCTCGCCGTTGACCTCGCGCAGTCCGGCGTTGCGCGCCGCACTCTGTCCGCGAGCGCCGCGCATCAACCGGGTCACCCGCACGCGCTCGCCGAGCCTCATCGCCTCGATCAAGGCGCTCGGATCGGGCGTGCCGTCGCAGACGACGATCGCTTCCCAGTTCGCGTAGCTTTGGGCCGCTAAACTTTGCAACGCCCGCTGCAGCGGCGCGGTCCGGCCGCCGTGCGGAATTACCACGCTGATCAAACCCTCGCCGCGCAGCACCGCCTCCCCGACCGCGGGCACCGTTGCGATGCTCGCGGCCGCCCGCGCGACCAGCGGATCCAACTCCGGACGCTGCGCCTGGTACTCGTTCGGAAACGCTTGCCCGATCTCGAGAACCTTCTTTTGCAGCATCCCGTTCAGCTCCAGACCGTATCCGGCCAGGCGCGGGTGGAAGCGCGGCTGCGTGTAGCGTTCGAGAATGCTGCAGAATTCGCGCAACTGCCCGCCGGTCTTGACGAAGTTCTTGACGCCGCTGCGGTTTTCACCGTGAAAACGAATCAGCGCCTCGGGTTTGGAGAAGAACGCGAAACGCTTTCCCGCTCCCGCCATCCGAATGTCGAACTCGTAGTCGAGCACCACCGAAAGCGTCTCGTCGAGCAAGCCGATCTCGTCGAATACGGCCTTCGGAAAGAGCACCGTCGGCAGATACATGTAACTGTCGCGCGTGAGCAGGCTCGCGAACTCGTTGCGGCCCCAGTACGTTTCGCACGCGTCCAGGGCGGGCTGGTCGAAGTACTGGGTCCAG
The DNA here is from genome assembly GCA_035502675.1 of Candidatus Acidiferrales bacterium. Lineage (GTDB taxonomy): Bacteria > Vulcanimicrobiota > Vulcanimicrobiia > Vulcanimicrobiales > Vulcanimicrobiaceae > DATJUC01. Next base: position 914 of record DATJUC010000338.1, read on the forward strand.
TTGCCGTCTTTGTCCACGATGACGACCGACGCGTAGACGATGTCGACCTCGGGATGGGCGCGGCGATACGCCAGCACGTCCTCGACCAGCGTCGGCAGCAGCATGTCGTCGGCCGAAAGAAAGACGACGAACTCGCCGCGCGCCTCCCGAATCGCATCGTTGTGGTTGCGCTGAATCCCAACGTTCTCGCTGCGCGCGATCACGCGGATCCGCCGGTCGGAAAAGGACCGGATGACCTCGAGGGAATTGTCGGTAGAGGCGTTATCGAGGACGAGAACCTCGAGGTTTCGGTAGGTCTGCGCGAGCGCGCTCGACAGTGCGTCACCGACGTACTCGCCGTAGTTGTACGACGTGATGACGATGGTTACAAGGGGGTCCATCGGTTGGGGAGACCCGTTCGGGCCTTCCAGGCTTCGCTCCTACGATGGTCTAAGACACAACGGACATGCCGTACTTTCGGTTCTTCGGTCTAGAGCGAGACCCGTTCTTGGATACGGCGGACCCGCTCTTCTATTGCGAAATCGGCGCCCTGCGCACGGCCAAAGAACGTCTGGTGGACTCGGTCGATTCTTCGCGCGGGCTGGTCGTCGTACTCGGCGATCCCGGGACCGGAAAGACGAGCCTGTCGGGCGCACTCGAGCAGGAGCTCCTGGTCGACGATCGCCTAGTGCTCGGTAAAGTTTTGGACCCGATGTTCGCGACCGACGTCGAGTTTCTCATCGCGATCGGACGCGTCTTCGGTCTGGCTCTTCCGCCTCGTTCCAGCGCCGCTCTCAAGAACGCGCTGAAGAACTTTTTCTTCGAGACGGCCATCCTGGAGAAACGCACGCTGGCGCTGGTGATCGACGAAGCTCAAAATCTGAGCGACGACAATCTGGAAGCGCTGCGGCTGCTCCTCAATTATCACGTGCCGCAGCGTAAGCTGCTCAATATTTTACTGTTCGGACAGACCGAGCTCGAATCGCGCATCCTATCGAAGGGGAACTTCGTCGACCGCGTCGACCGCTGGATCCGGCTGGAGCGGCTCGACGATGCGACCGCCTCGGCGATCGTCGACTTTCGGCTGCAGCGCGCGGGGCTGCCGCCCGGGCAGCAACTGTTTACGCCCGGCGCGCGCGCCCTGGTCATCGAAGCCGGGGGCGGTCTGCCCCGCCGGTTGATGCTGGTGGCGCACCTGGCGATGGCGGAAGCCGCCGAACGAGCCAGCTCGCTGGTCAACGAGCATCACGTGTCGGCTGCGCTTGCCGCGCGCGGCCTGCCCGCGTTGCCGAGGGCGTCCGCGGCGCTGACGGCGACGGCGATCCTCAACGGTTCGGCGTCCGAGACGCCGCCCCGGCTCTTCTCTCGCATTTTCGCTCGCCGCGCCGTCAAGTGATGCGCGAGCCGGATTTCGATCAGAGCGCCGACATGCGCTTGCTCGAGCTGCAGCGCGGCGCCCTCGGCTTGCCGGCGCGCGAGCGGTATTCGTGGGAGAGCCAGAGCGGCGACGAGTCACCGCCGGTGGAGCTGCCCGAGGAACCCGCGCGCGGCTCGATGCTGGCGGTCGAAGCGGCGGCCCATCCCTCCGAAGGCGTTATTCCCGGCGCCGTCGTGACGCTGACCTTGAGCGTTGCAAACGAAGGCTCGGAGGGTGCCGAGGACGTCGTTGCCGGCGTCCCGCTGCCGGGCGCCACGGCTTATCGGCCCGGAACTTTCGTGTGGAACGGCCGGCCCACGTACGACGATCTCGCCGAAGCGTTTTTCACCAGCGGATTGACCGTCGGCGCCATCCGTGCGGGCGAACGCGCGACCTTCACTTGGAAAGTCGGCGTACGCCTGGGTACCAAGCCGCTGGTGATCGCACCCTTCGTTCGCGCGCGTTCCAGTGCGATCGTCGGAGCGCGGCCGGTGACGATTTCGCGCAAAGCGTCGAGCCAGGCGTTCGGCGACGAGGTCGCGCGCGCGGGTTCCGCGCTGCCCGACGTCAAGCCCGTAGTGACCGCCGGCGTATCGGTTGCCGACTTGCCGATTTACGAGCTCGATCCCGAAGAACAGCTCGTTTACGAAGCCACCGATTACGCGCTCTCGTCGGCAGCGTCGAAGACGCCGCCGCAGGAACCGGTCGTCCACGTTCACTCCGAGGCGGTTGCCGAAGTTCGATCCGAGCCCGAGCCGGTTGCCGAAGTTCGATCCGAACCCGAGCCGGTCGCCGAAGCGGTCGAGCCGCAGCCGCCCGAGTTGCCGGCGCCGCCGCCGCGCGAGGCGATCGTTCTGGCCGGACGGTTTGACCGCGCGACCCTGGCCTTTTTCGAACGCGTCGTCCAGCGGCCGGAGGGAACGAGCCTACTCCAGCACTGCATCTTCGCCGGCGCACTGGCCTGTACGGTCGACGCCGACGGAAACGACGTCGTCTCGCTGCGGCGCCACGTCGACGCGCAATCGCAGTTGCTCCACCGGATCGTCCTCCACGAGAAGCTGGGCAAACGCGAGCCGCTCGCCAACTACGCCGGCGAGCTGCTGGCGCACGCGCAGCGGCTGGCTCCCCGTCCGGTTGCGGAGACGCCGTCGGCCAAAGACGCGCTCGCCCTGGTCACCGAACTCTCCGAACCGACCCTCGCCGTCCTCAATCGCATCGCCGAGGAGCGCGACCGTTGGGATTTCGTCAAGGCCCGGCAGCTGACGCTGGCATTGCAGGCGCAAACCGTCGCGGGCACCGATCCCCGGATTCGCGAGCGCCTGGAAGCGGCGCTTCGACTCTACGCCCAAGCCTCCGTAACCGCGCTTCAGAAGCTGTTCGTGCGTTTTCGCGTCGATCGTACGACCGCGCTCCTGTTCGTCAGCGAACCCCCGCTCGACGCTGCCGCGAACGCGCTAATCGCCGCGCTGCGCGCGGCTTTGACGTGAGAGTGTTTTTCGGCATCCCGACGGGCGGCGCTCCGACGGCGCCGTGTCTGGACAGCCTTCGCGCGCTCGCCTTGCCGGCCGGAACGGCCGCGTTCGAGCGCGCGGTGGTAACCGGAAACTTCGTGCCCGCGCAACGCGACGCCGTCGTCGAGCGGGCCTTGCGTTGGCGCGCCGACGTCATCGTCATGTGCGACGACGATATGGTGCTGCCCCCGCACGCGCTTGCCGCGCTGTCCGAGGTGCTGCGCGACGATGCGAGCTGCGCCCTGGCCGGCGCCCTGTACTATTCGCGCGACGGGCTGCGGCCGATGGCCGTCGAGGGCTGGGACGAGAACGACTCGACCAAGGGTTGGATTCCCGCGTTCGGTGCGGCTCCGGTTGCGGTCGACGGGGTCGGTTTCGGTTGCGTCGCGATTCGCGCCGAAGCGGCGCGCCAGCTGTCGCGGCCGTTCTTTCCGGCTCACGTCTACGTCGAGCTCGGCGAAGGGCGGGTACGCGTCTGCGACGAGGACTATCTTTTCTGCGCCCGGCTTCGCCGCTCGGGTCATCGCGTGATGCTGCATCCGGGCGTCCGGTGCGGCCACTTCGATCGCGCTCGCGGATCGATCGCGCCGGCCGCTTGGGAAACGCCCGAACGAACCTCGGTGCGGCGCGTTCTGACGCGTACGGGCGACCGCTATCAGCTCACCCCGCTGCAAGACGCGCCGAGCGCTTGCGTTCCCGAACGGCGGCTGCGCGCCGACGTGCAGTACATCGAGGTCGTGTGATCGACCCCGGCGTTCCGACCGTTCTGCTGCATATCGGCACCCACAAAACGGGAACGACCTCGATTCAGGCGACCGTCGCGCATAACGCGGCGATCTTTGCGCGAGCCGGGATCTTGGTTCCGCGATCCGGCCTGGCGCTGACCAAGGGCGGAAACCTTCAGTACGGCCACCACAACCTGGCCTGGGAGCTCAACGACATCGACGCGCTGTTCGATCCGCGCGACGGAACCATGGTGCAAACGCTCGAGGAGATCGCGGCTGCCAAAGCCCGCGTCGCGATCCTGTCGTCGGAAGACTTCGAATGGCTTCACGCCAAGCCGGCGGTTCTCCAAAGACTGGCTTCCGATTTCGCGAGCATCGGCTATCGCGTCGCAGTCGTGCTGTATCTGCGCCGTCAGCCCGAGTACGTCCAAGCAATCTACGTCGAGGGTTCCAAATCTGGTTTTCTGATGAACTACAATTCGGTTTTCCGCGAGGTCGTCGCGACCGGAACCTTCGTCCCCGATCCGCGCGTCGTCAATCGCTTCGAATACGGCCCGCTCGCCGGCGCTTACGCCGGCGCCTTCGGAGCCGAAAACCTGATCGTGCGCGCCTACGAGGGCAACCGGCCGCAGCAGGCCCTCCTCCGCGAATTCGTCGACCTCGCGAGCAACGGCGCCGTCCAGTTCGAAGCGCTCGCCATACCCGGCGCGCTCAACGCCTCACCCGACTTCGTCGCGGTGCTCTCGGGAATGTATCGCGCGGTGGCCGCGCGCCAACCGGCCGCCCCGTCGCCGCAGGCGCTGATCGCCCGTCGCTATCCGCAAGGCGACCCGGCCTTCCTCCAGAAGTTCGACGTCATGCTCGAGCCGGAGACTCGCACCCTGCTCGAGCGATTCGCGGCCGGCAATCGCCGCATCGCGAGCGAGTACGGCGCGCACGTTCCGTTCGAAACCGAAGGGGATCTCCGCCCGCCCGGCGATCCGCGATGGTCGAGCGTCGTCAAGCAGCGAGCCGTGCTCGAAGACGCGCTCGAATCCTGGGGCGTCGGCTAGCCGATCGCACCTCGGCGCGCTAGCCGCGCCGGTCGAGACCAACCGTTCGTTTACGGGGCGCGTCCTTGGCGCGCACCGAGCGCGCAAACCGCTTCCAGCCCGAGATGAGCCGCAAGCGCTCGGCCACACCGTCGTGATATGCAATCAAACGCGCCAGCTGATCGTCGCGCACCGCCAAGACGCGTTGCACGCGCGTCTCGACGGCCCGGTCGAAGGCGTCGTCGCGCGCTTCGGCGGCGGCTTCCATCGCGTTGCGAAACGCGTGCGTCGCGCGACGCGAGTCTCTCAGCGAGTTTGCGACGCCTGCCCAATCGCCCGATACGAGGTCGCGCTCCAGCGCGCCGCACAGCCGTTCCAGCTCGGAGACTTCGCGCTCGACGGCGCGGCGCTCAGCCGACGCTGGCAAACGACGACGCTCCCGCTTCGCGGTTGGCGGATCGCTGGGCTTTGAACTGCGCGATCGCCTGCTGCCACGTCTTCCGGTAGTCTGCAAAGTACGGCAGCAGGCGCTCGAGGCGCGTGACGTCCTTCTGCATGTTCGTCATGACCAGCTCGTGGTGCCAAAACTCGTAGACCCGGAACAAGTTCTTGGCAAGCTCGCCGCCGACGTCCATGTCCAGCGAGCTCATGAGCAAACAGCACGCCCGCTGCGCGCGCAGCAAGGCTTTATGAATGCCCTCGATGTCGTTACGTTCGCGCAACAGCTTCTCCTGTGCCTGTTGCGCCGCAACGATCAGCACGTCGAAGATCTTGACGATGAGGTCTTCCTTCGAGGCCGTCGCAATCGACGTTTCGAGGTAGCGTTGGTCTGCAGTCGGGCGCACGGAGCTCCTAGGACGACGAGGACGCGGACGACGACGACGAGACGGTGAATCCGAGGGCGGCGGCCAGCTCCTGCTGCTCCGACTGCAGCTGCGAGATCAGCGAC
>DATJUC010000339.1:0-15738 GCA_035502675.1 Candidatus Acidiferrales bacterium
GCCGTCACGGCCATCGTGACGTTGTTGATGCTGCGGACGAAGCTCAGTGCGCCGCTATTGATCGCTCTCTCGGGCGTTGTGGGGATAATCGCCCTACGTTAGCGAACGGTCGGCCTGATGCCCATCGACCTGCACGAGACCCGATCGCGAGCCTTTCACGGTACGAAGCGGCGCATTTACCATCTACTCGAAGAGATGGGTACGTCCGGCGATCAGATCTGGCCGTTCGCCTCGCAGCCGTTCATGCGTTCGCCCGGGCCGCTGGCGCCGGGACGAACCGAGGAATGGCACCTCGGGATCCACGGCGTTCTCGACGAGGCGGTGCCGGAGGATCGCATCGTCTGGCGGTTCCGCAACGAGGGCGTCGACGGGACGCACGGTTTTCACCTCACGAGCGAGGGTAAGGAGACGGTACTCGAGTACCGCGTCGACGCGACGCTTTCCGACACCGACGGGCGGCTGCTCTGGCGCCGCTTCGAGGATCAGTTCGAGCGCTCGACCGAGGCGCTGTTCGACAAGCTCGCTAGGGTTTTGAAACGATGAATCTACGCGCGCTCGGCCGCAACGGTCCGAGCGTCGCCGCCCTCGGCCTCGGCTGTATGGGTATGTCCGACGCCTACGGGTCGCGCGACGACGCCGAGTCGATCCGCACGATTCACCGCGCGATCGATCTCGGCATCACGATGCTCGACACCGCCGACGTGTACGGCGCCGGCGAGAACGAACGGCTCGTCGGACGCGCGATCTCGTCCTGCCGCGAGCGAGTCTTCGTCGCCACCAAGTTCGGCATCGTCCGCGACGCCGCCGATCCGGCAAAACGCGGCATCAACGGGCGCCCGGAGTACGTCAAGCGTGCCTGCGACGCGTCGCTGCAGCGTTTGCGCGTGGATCGTATCGACCTCTACTACCAGCACCGCGTCGATCTGGGTGTTCCGATCGAAGAGACGGTCGGAGCCATGGCCGAATTGGCGGCCGCCGGCAAGGTGCGATATCTCGGTCTTTCCGAGGCCAGCGCCGCGACGCTGCGGCGCGCCTGCGCCGTTCACCCGATAGCCGCGGTGCAAAACGAATGGTCGCTCTGGTCGCGCGATCTGGAAGAAAACGGTCAGCTGGAAACCGCGCGCGAGCTCGGGTGCGGCATCGTTGCGTATAGCCCGCTCGGACGCGGATTTCTCACCGGAGCGCTCGGCTCGCCCGAGGATTTCGCCGACGACGATTTCCGGCGTACGAGCCCGCGTTTTACCGGCGAAAACTTCGCGAAGAACTTGGAACTCGTCCGTCGCGTCCAGGAATTGGCCGCCCGCAAGCGCCGTACGGCGTCGCAGATCGCGCTCGCGTGGCTGCTCGCGCAAGGCGACGACGTCGTTCCCATCCCCGGCACCAAGCGGGTTAAGTATCTGGAAGAGAACGTCGCGGCCGTCGAGGTGCAGCTCTCTCCCGACGAACTCCACGAGCTCGACGAGGTCTTTCCGCCCGGTGTCGCGAGCGGGCCGCGCTACGCCGACATGACGTTCGTGAACCGATGACGTCGACGGCCACGCGTACTGCGGCGGTGCCCGACGGCGTCGACTTCATCGGCGTCGAAGCGCTGCTATCCGACGAGGAGCGGCTGGTCGCGTCGACGGTGCGCTCGTTCGTCCGCGACCGGGTGCTTCCCAACGTTGCCGAGTGGTTCGAAACGGGATATCTTCCGCGGGAGCTCGGCAAGGAGCTCGGTGCGCTGGGTCTGCTCGGCATGCATTTGCGAGGATACGGTTGTGCCGGCGCGAGTGCGGTCGCTTACGGGTTGGCGTGCATGGAGCTGGAAGCCGGCGACGCCGGCGTTCGGAGCTTTGCGTCGGTGCAAGGGTCGCTCGCCATGTACGCGATCTACCGGTGGGGAAGCGACGAACAGCGCAACGAGTGGTTGCCGCGCATGGCTCGTGGCGAAGCGATCGGGTGTTTCGGTTTGACCGAGCCGGATTTCGGCAGCAATCCGGGCGGAATGCGGACCTACGCGCGCCGCGTCGGCGACGATTGGGCGATCGACGGCACCAAGATGTGGATCACCAACGGCTCGATCGCCGACGTCGCGATCGTATGGGCGCAAACCGGCGACGGAATTCGGGGATTCGTCGTGCCGACGGGGTCTCCAGGTTTCACCGCCAACGACATCCATCGGAAACTATCGTTGCGCGCCTCGATGACCAGCGAGCTGGTCTTGCAGGATTGCCGCGTCCCCGCCGGCGGGCTGCTTCCCGGCGCGCGCGGGCTGGCCGGACCGCTCGCGTGTCTCAACGAGGCGCGGTTCGGCATCGTATGGGGCGCGATGGGTGCCGCCCGCGCGTGCTACCAGACCGCGCTCGAATACGCCAAGACGCGGGTCCAATTCGACCGCGCCATCGGCGGTTACCAGTTGACGCAAGAGAAGCTCGTCAACATGCTCCTCGAGCTCAACAAGGGTCAGCTGCTCGCGCTTCATTTGGGCCGCATGAAGGACGAAGGCCGCCTGCATCCGGCGCAGGTCAGCTTTGGAAAGCTCAACAACGTGCGCGAAGCGCTGGCGATCGCTCGCGAAGCGCGAACGGTCCTTGGAGCCAATGGCGTGACGCTCGAATATCCGGTGATCCGCCACATGAACAACCTCGAATCGGTCTTGACGTACGAAGGGACTAGCGAGATGCACGCGCTGATCGTCGGAAAGGCCATCACGGGTCTGGACGCCTTCACCTAATCGTTCGCAATACGCGGGCATCCGGAGGAAGCAGGTGTCCGAAATAGCCGGCGCTCAATTGCTTGTTCGCGGCGGTCCTAGGGCCGGCTTGACGGGGTCGGAGGCGTTTGATAAACTGCCCAGGTTGTGGTCCAGACGGCCGCGGCTTCGTTCCGCGTGCCGACAAACAATAAGACCAATACGCCTGGACCCGTGTACTTATCTAGGACGAGGATACCATGAAGAACATCCTTGGCCGCAAGGTAGGGATGACGAGCGTTTTCACCGAGGACGGCCGGTACGTGCCGGTCACGGTGATCGAAGCCGGTCCCTGCACGGTCGTGGAGCGCCGGACGAAGGAGAAGCACGGCTACGAAGCCGTCGCCTTGGGCTTCGGTTCGGTCAAACGCAACCACGTCACCCGTGCCCTTGCCGGACACTTCAAAAAGCAGGGCGTCGAAGCGGCACGTTTCGTTCGCGAGTTCCGTACTGATATCGACGGCGCCGAAGTCGGTCAGACCGTTACCGTCGCGGAGTTTTCGCCGGGCGATCGCGTGGACGTCGTCGGCATCTCGAAAGGCCACGGATTTTCGGGCGGCATCAAGCGCCACAACTTCAGCGGGGGCGGCGCCAGCCACGGCTCGATGATCCATCGGCAGCCCGCTTCGAACGGCGACACCAACGCGGGCCGTACGCTGCGGGGCAGCCGGCGGCCGGGACACTTCGGCGTCGACCGCACGACGTTACAGAACCTCGAAGTCGTTCGAGCCGACGCCGAGCGCAATCTGCTGCTCGTCCGCGGGCCGGTTCCCGGCGCGAAGAACGCGCTGGTCGTCGTGAGCAAGAGCGTCAAGGCTGCCAAGCAGCCGGCGGGAGCATAAGCCATGCCGAACGTGATCGACGCGACCGGCAAGGTCGTCCGCGAAGTCCAGACGCCGACGATTCTCGATCGCGACTTCAACGACAAGCTGCACGTGGTGTATCGCGCGGTGCACCGCGAGTTCGCCAACCCGCGCGCCGGTACGGCCTCGACGAAGAAGCGCGACGAGGTCGCGGGCGGCGGCCGGAAGCCGTGGCGCCAAAAGGGAACAGGCCGCGCGCGGCAGGGCTCGATTCGCTCGCCGCAGTGGCGCCACGGCGGCGTCGTCTTCGGGCCGCAGCCTCGCAGCTACGTCGAATCGCTCAATAAGAAGGAACGCCGGCTGGCGTTCGTCGCCGCCCTTTCGGATCGGTTTCGCAACGGCGCGGTCACGCTGCTCGACCCGGGCGATTTCGCGATCACCAAGACGGCGCAATTCGCCAAGCTGATCTTCGGCGGGGCCAAGGCGCAGAGCGGGCCGACGACCTTGATCGTGTGCGACCGCAACGAACAGCACGGCGACGCTATCGAGCGCGTCAGCCGAAACTTGCAGCGAGTCGCCGTCACCAACGACGGCGCTCTCGACGTCAAGGACGTGTTGCGGTTCGAGCGCCTCGTCTTCACCACCGCCGCGTACGAAGCGCTGACCAAGTCGCTGGAGGAGAAGTAAGTGGACGCTCGCGACGTCATCATCGCGCCTCGCATCACGGAAAAGTCGATGGCCGACGCGCTCGCTCAACAGTACACGTTTTCCGTGCACCCGCACGCGACCAAGACCCAAATACGGCACGCCGTCGAGGAGATCTTCAAGGTCGACGTGCTCAAGGTCAACACGGTCAACGTGCGCGGCAAGTCGCGCAACTTCGCACGCCGCGGCGTTCGCACCAGCGGCAAGCAGAGCGACTTCAAGAAGGCCGTCGTCACCATCAAAGCGGGCCAGAAAATCGAGCTCGGCGGGGTCAACTACTTTGAACAGTAACTCGCACGCGCGTCGCGCGCGAATCGGGGTTTCATAGCCATGCCGGTGAAAAAGTACAGGCCGACGTCGCCGGGGCGGCGCTTCGTGACGACGATGGATTTCTCCGAGCTTTCAAAGGTGGATCCGGAGAAGTCGCTGGTCGAGGTGCGCAAGAAGCACTCGGGGCGCAACAACAACGGGCACATTACCGTGCGCCACAAGGGCGGCGGTACGCGCAAGCAATACCGCATCGTCGACTTCAAGCGCGGAAAAGACGGGATTCCGGCCAAGGTTGCGACGATCGAGTACGATCCCAACCGCTCCTGCCGCATCGCGCTGCTGCACTACAAGGACGGCGAGAAGCGTTACATCCTCGCGCCGCTCGGCCTCAAGGTCGGCGACGTCGTGGAGTCGGGTGCTTCGGCCGACATCAAGATCGGCAACGCGCTGCCGATCAAGAACATTCCTGTCGGTACGGTAATTCACAACGTCGAGCTGCGGCCTGGGCAAGGCGGCAAGCTGGTCCGCTCGGCCGGCGTTTCGGCGCAGCTGATGGCCAAAGAAGACGAGTACTCGCAGGTGCGCATGCCGTCCGGCGAGGTGCGCAAGATTCACGTCAACTGCCGTGCCACCATCGGTCAGCTCGGCAACATCGAGCACGAAAACCAGGTCATCGGCAAAGCCGGTCGCATGCGTCACATGGGTAAGCGGCCGGCGGTGCGCGGCGTCGCCATGAACCCGGTCGACCACCCGCACGGCGGCGGCGAGGCGCGCTCGACCTCGGGCCGTCCGCCGACGACGCCGTGGGGACAAATGACGATGGGCAAAAAGACGCGCCGCAACAAGCGTACCGCCAAGATGATCGTTCGCAAGCGAGGCTCGAAGTGATCGCCGTTCGGAACGGAAAGGGAGCGTAAAACGTGGGACGTTCGCTTAAGAAAGGGCCGTTCGTAGCGGATCACCTTATTAAAAAGGTCGAGAAGCTCAACGAGACGCGCGAGAAGCGCGTGGTCAAGACGTGGAGCCGCGCTTCGACGATCGTCCCGGCGATGGTCGGGCACACCATCGGCGTTCACAACGGCAAGGCTCACGTGCCGGTTTACGTGACCGAGAACATGGTCGGGCACAAGCTCGGTGAGTTCGCCCCGACCCGTCACTTCCGCGGGCACGGCGGCGACAAGGCGACGGTGAAATCGTGACCGCACAACCCTCGGCCGCCCAACAGCACGCGGTCGCGCACTTGCGTTTCGTTCGCACGGCGCCGCGCAAGCTGCGGCGCGTCGCCGACGCAATTCGCGGCAAGAGCGTCCGCGAGGCGTTGGTGCTTTTGAAGTTTGCCGACGTCTACGCCGCCGAGCCGATCGAAAAGCTTCTGCGCAGCGCGGTCGCCAACGCCGGCAACAATCACGACATGAACACCGACGAGCTGTACGTTTCGCGGATTACGGTCGACGGCGGCCCGGGCGGCCGCTTTACGAAGCGCCTCGACCCGCGTGCCCAAGGCCGCGCCTACTTCAAACGCAAGCGTTTGTCGCACGTGACCGTCATGGTCAGCGAAGGGCCCCCGGTCAAGACGCCGCGCAAGCGTGCCGGCGCCTCGATCGCACTTGCGAAGACCACGCGACGGGCGCCCGGACGCGCCGCGTCGGCATCCAAGAAAACTACCGCGCGCAAGCGCACCGCCAAGGCCGCGAGCTCCGCCAAGGCGACGGAGGCTGCGAGTTAACCAATGGGACAAAAGATTCATCCGGTCGGCCTGCGTTTGGGCATCACGCGCACCTGGGACAGCCGCTGGTTCGAGAAGAAGCAATACATCGACTGGCTTCACGAAGACGTGGCCATCCGCAACTTTTTCAACAAGTGGATGCGCTCGGCGGCGATCAGCAAGATCGAGATCGAACGTAAGGTCAATCAAGCGCGCGTCATCGTGAATACCGCCAAGCCAGGCATCATCATCGGCAAGCGCGGCGTCGGCATCGAAGAGATCCGCAAGAATCTCGAAAAATTGACCGGCAAGAACGTCGCCGTCAACGTGATGGAAATAAAGCATCCCGAGCTCGACGCGCGGCTGGTCGCGCAGAACATCGTCGATCAGCTCGAGAAGCGGATCGCGTTCCGCCGTGCGATGAAGCAGGCGATCATGCGCACGATGAAGGCCGGCGCGCGCGGCGTGAAGGTGCAGGTTTCGGGCCGTTTGGGCGGTGCCGAAATCGCGCGCACCGAGCGTAACGCCGACGGCAAGGTGCCGCTGCACACGCTGCGCGCCGACATCGACTACGCGCACGTGGAAGCGTTCACCACGTTTGGCCGCATCGGCGTCAAGGTTTGGATCTACCGCGGCGAAGTGCTGCCCGACCAGCCGCGCGGCGACGGGAACGTGCGCGACCGCGGCGAGCGCAGCGGATTCCGCGATCGCCGCGAACGCGGCGGGCGCGGGCGCGGGCGGGGCCCGGCGCCGGCGACGGATCGGCCGCGGCCGGCAATGCCGGCTGCCGAGGTGGCGACGGTCGCTCCCGAAGCTCCCGCGGCCGAACCGGCGTTTGCGCCGGCGGAGCCGGTCGTGTTGCCGGCGGATCCGGTTGCGGCGCAGGCGGAGCCGGTCGCGGCGCAGGCCGAGCCCGCGGTATCGCCGGTGCCGGTGCTGCCCGACGAGTCGCCCGCCGAGGCGGCGCTGGTGCGGATGCCGGAGCACGTGAGCGAGGCCGAGGCGGTCACGCAGGCTTCCGAGCCCGACGAGCAATCGCCGTCGGCCACCTTGCAGGATGCCGCGGCGGCCACCGAAGTCGCGCGCGAAGAGTCGGAGGCTGCCGAGTAATGCTGACCCCCAAACGCGTCAAATGGCGCAAAGTCCAGCGCGGGCGGATGACCGGCCGCGCGATTCGCGGCAGCACGCTGACGTTCGGCGATTACGGATTGCAGGCGGTCGAGCCGTGCTGGATGACCAATCGCCAAATCGAAGCGGCGCGTATCGCGATGACCCGTCACATCAAGCGCGGCGGCAAGGTTTGGATCAAGGTCTTCCCCGACAAACCGGTGACGAAGAAGCCGGCCGAAGTTCGCATGGGCGCCGGCAAGGGGAATCCCGAGTTTTGGGTAGCCGTCGTGCGGCCGGGCCGCGTGCTCTTCGAACTCTCCGGCGTCGCGCCCGACGTCGCTCGCGAAGCGCTTCGCCGCGCCGCCGCCAAGCTGCCGATCGGCACGAAGATCGTTTCCCGCGAGGAGGCTTCATGAGCAAAGGCGATTTGAACGAGCTTCGTCAGCTGACCGTCGAGGAACTTCAGAAGAAGGCTCGCGACACCAAGTCGGAGCTTTTCAACCTGCGTTTCGCGCTGCGCACCGGGCACCTCACGGATTTCAGCAAGATCCGGGCGATGCGCCGTACGTACGCGCAGATTCAAACCGTCATATCCGAGAAGCGCATGGCGAAGGAACAACATGGAGCAGCGTAATGAGCGATCGGTGCGTCGCGTGAAGCAAGGCCGCGTCGCGTCGAACAAGATGGATAAGACGATCGTGGTGGTCGCGGAGACGCGCGTTCCGCACCCGACGTACGGCAAGATCATTCGCAAGTCCACCCGCTTCAAAGCCCACGACGAGCGAAACGAGGCTAACGTCGGCGACGTCGTTCGCATCATGGAGTGCCGCCCGCTGTCGCGCGAGAAGCGTTGGCGGCTGGTCGAGATCGTGGAGCGTGCGAAGTGATCCAGCAAGAGACGCGGCTCAAGGTTGCCGATAACTCCGGGGCGCGCGAGCTGCTGGTGATTCACGTTTCCGGCGGCAGCCGCCACGCCTACGCGCACGTCGGCGACGTCGTGGTCGGGACGGTCAAGAGCGCCATTCCCGGAGCGGCGGTCAAGAAGGGCCAGGTCGTCAAAGCGGTGATCGTGCGCACCAGCGCCCCGATCCGCCGCACCGACGGCTCGGTCGTGCGCTGCGACGACAACGCCTGCGTCATCATCAAAGGCGAAAAAGATAATCTGGATCCGCGCGGGACGCGGGTCTTCGGCCCGGTCATGCGCGAGTTGCGCGATCGCGGGTTCCTGAAGATCGCCTCGCTCGCGCCCGAGGTACTCTAACGATGTCCGGCAAGGCAAACATTCTGAAAGGCGATCCGGTGATGATCCGCCGCGGCAAGGAGAAGGGCAAGCGCGGCACCGTGAAATCGGTGCGGCCCGAAGCCGGGACGGCCACGGTCGAAGGCATCAACGTCGTCAAACGCCACACCAAGCAAGGCTCCCAATCGGGCAACATGGGCGGGGCGATGCAGACCGGCGGGATCATCGAAAAGGAAGCGCCGCTGCCGCTGTCCGTGCTGCAATACGTCTGCGAGAAGTGCAAGTCCCCGACGCGACTGCGTCACGCTAGGTCGACGGACGGACTGGTGCATCGCGTCTGCGCGCGCTGCGGCGAGCCGGCCCGCGAGTCGGCGAAGGGAGCGTAACCGGTGGCCGAACGTTTGAAGGATAGGTACGACGGCCGGGTCCGCAAGCAGCTGCAGGACCGGTTCGGCTATCGGAACGCCAATCAGATTCCCAAGCTCGAGAAGGTCGTCGTCAACATGAGCGTTGGCGACGCGATCGCGAACCCCAAGGCGCTCGACGCGGCCGTTTCGGAGCTGTCGGCCATCACCGGGCAAAAACCGGTGATTACCAAGGCGAAGAAATCGATTGCGGCGTTCAAGCTGCGCGAAGGTATGAACATCGGCGCCAAGGTCACGCTGCGCGGCAACCGCATGTACGTGTTCCTGGACAAGCTTTTCAATATCGTGCTGCCGCGCATCCGCGACTTTCGCGGGCTGCCGGCCAAGTCGTTCGACGGTCGCGGGAACTACAATCTCGGCCTGCGCGAGCAGCTGGTCTTTCCGGAGATCAACTACGACAAGGTCGACAAGACGCGCGGCATGGACATCACCATCGTAACCTCGGCGAAGTCCGACGAGGAAGCGTCGGAGTTTTTGGTCGCGATGGGACTGCCGCTCCAGAAAGGTCGCAACTAATGGCCAAGACGAGCATGATCGTCAAATCCCAGCGCAAGCCGAAGTTCGAGGTTCGCGCGCACAATCGCTGTAAGGTCTGCGGACGGCCGCGGGGCTACCTGCGGAAGTTCGCGATGTGCCGGATTTGCTTCCGCGAGAACGCGCACAAAGGCGTCGTTCCCGGCGTGACCAAGGCCAGCTGGTAGAGGGAGCTAAGATGGCAGCAGTAACCGATCCCATCGCCGACATGCTCACGCGTATCCGCAACGCCAATACGGCCAATCACAAAACCGTGGACGTGCCGGCCTCGCGGACGAAGCAGGCGATCGCTCAGATTCTCAAAGACGAGGGTTTCATCGAAAGCTTCGAGCGCGTGAGCGAGGGTCCGCAGGGGACGATTCGTATCGCGTTGCGCTACGGTCCGGAGAAAGAGAAGATCATCACCGGCTTGCGCCGCATCTCCCGTCCCGGCTTGCGCGTCTACACGGGCAAGACGGAGATCCCTCGCGTTTTGGGCGGCTTGGGGCTGGTCATCATGTCGACGCCGCAGGGCATCATGTCGGGCAAGCGCGCGAAAAAGGTCGGCATCGGCGGCGAAGTCCTGGCGTACGTCTGGTAAGGAAAAGTTGAAACGATGTCTCGCATAGGAAAGATGCCGGTCAACGTCCCCTCGGGCGTCAACGTGACGCTCGACGGCGGCGTCGTTCGCGTCAAGGGCCCCAAAGGCGAACTGCATCAGTCGATTCTGGCGCAAGCCGTCGACGTGAAGCTCGAGGACGGCAAGGTCGTAGTCGAGCGGCGGGGCGACGCCAAGACGCAACGCTCGGCGCACGGCCTCACTCGAACCTTGATCGCCAACATGATCGAAGGCGTCAGCAAGGGCTTTCGCAAGAGCCTGGAGATTCAGGGCGTCGGCTTCCGCGCGTCCAAGGCCGGCGAAAGGCTCAATTTGACGTTGGGCTTCTCGCATCCGGTGGTGTTCGACCCGCCGGCCGGCATCGCAATCACGGTCGAGGGTCAAAATCGCATTCACGTCGAGGGCATCGACAAACAGGCCGTCGGACAAGTAGCGGCCGAGATTCGCGGCCTGCGCCCGCCCGAGCCGTATAAAGGCAAAGGCATTCGCTACGCCGGCGAGATGGTTCGCAAGAAACTCGGCAAGGCCGGAAAGGCTGGCAAGAAGTAATGGCGCGCAGCTCTAAATCGGAGGCGCGGCGTACGCGGCACCAGCGGCTGCGGCGCAAGCTCGCCGGAACCGCCGAGTCGCCGCGGTTGCTGGTGCGGCGCACGCTGCACCATATCTACGCGACCATCGTCGACGATTCCAAAGGCCACACGCTGGCGGCGGCGTCGACCCTGGACAAATCGGTCGCGGAGTCGCTCGGATCGAAAACCAACGTGGACGCCGCCAAGGCGGTCGGCGCCGCGATTGCGGCCAAGGCCAAGGCTGCCGGCATCTCCGACGTGGTCTTCGACCGCGGCGGTTTCAAATATCACGGACGCGTCGCGGCATTGGCCGATGCGGCGCGCGAAGCGGGGCTGAACTTCTGATGCAGTATCGTGGCGGTCGCGAACGCGACAACAGTGGATTCGAAGAAACCGTCGTGCGCGTGAACCGCGTGGCGAAGGTCGTCAAGGGCGGTAAGCGCTTCAGCTTCAGCGCCTTGGTCGTCGTCGGCGACCGTAAAGGGCGCGTCGGCTTCGCGATCGGCAAGGCCGGCGAAGTTCCCGAGGCGATCCGTAAGGCGGTCGAGGCGGCCAAGAAGAATCTCATCACGGTTCCGATGGTCGAAAAGACCATTCCGCACGAGGTCCGTTTCGAGATCGGTGCCGCAACCGTGCTGCTCAAGCCCGCGGCTCCCGGGACGGGCGTCATCGCGGGCGGCTCGATGCGCGCCGTGCTCGAGCTCGCCGGAATACACGACATCCTCACCAAGTGCCTTGGAACCACGAACCCGATCAACGTGGTCATGGCGACGGTCGAGGCGCTGCGCTCGCTCAAAACCGCCGAAAAAGTGGCGGCCCTGCGCGGCAAGACCGTCAAAGACATCTTCGCGGCATAAGAGAGAACGATGGCAGAGAACGAGATCGTCAAGCTGGGCGCGCTCAAGCCCGCCAAAGGAAGCCGTCCGAAGCGGCAGCGCATTGGTCGCGGCCACGGTTCGGGCATGGTTAAAACCGGAGGCGAAGGCGGCAAGGGGCAGACCGTGCGTTCGGGCGGCGGCAAGGGGCCGTCCTTCGAAGGCGGTCAGACGCCCTGGTCGCGCCGCCTCCCGCACAAGCGCGGCTATTCGCAAAAGGCGCGCGACATCGGGCACTTCCGCGCGCGTTTGACCGTGGTAAATCTGCACCAGCTCGCCGAATGGGATAGCGGCGTCGAAATCACGCCCGAATCGCTGCGCGACAAGGGCGTCGTGAAAGACACGCGCGACGGCGTGAAGATTTTGGGCACCAGCCGGGGCGGAAAAACGCTCCCCAGCGGGCTGCGGTTCCGCGACGTGCTCTTTTCGGCGTCGGCGCGCGAAGCGTTGACGGCGGTCGGTGCGGTGATCGCCGAGAACCAGGGCGGCTAGCCGGTGTTCAACAACCTGCGCGCGGCCCTGCTCGTTCCGGAGATCCGGCAGCGGGTGCTGTTCGTACTCTTCGCGTTCGCGTGGTTCGTGTTCATGATCCACGTGCAGCTGCCCAACGTCAACGAAGCGGCTTGGCAGCAAGCCCTCCAGCGCGGCACCTTCTACAACCTGCTCGGCTTCTTGTCGGGCGGCGCGCTGCAGAAGCTGTCGATCATCGCGATGGGCATCACGCCCTACATCAACGCGTCGATCATCATGCAGCTGATGACCGTGGTGTTGCCGCAGCTCGAAGAGATGGCCAAGAAAGGCGGCGAGGAAGGCCGCAAGAAGATCAGCCAGTACACGCGCTGGCTGACGATCGTGCTCGCGACCATGCAGGCCACCTTCATGGCGATCAGCATGCAGCGCAGCAACGTCTTTTACGACACGAGCGTCTGGTATCTGCTTTACGCCATCATCGCGATGGTGGCCGGCACGCTGTTCCTGATGTGGCTGGGCGAGCAGATCAGCGACAAGGGCATAGGGAACGGCGTCTCGCTGATCATCTTCATCGGCATCGTTTTGCGCTTTCCGCAGTACGTCAGCCAGACGCTCTCGTCGACGACTCAGGGCGCCGAGTCGGTGCTCAATATCGTGCTCTATATCGTCGTGGCTCTGGTCATCATCGTCTCGATCATCTTCCTCTATCAAGGGCAGCGCCGAGTGCCGGTGCAGCAAGCCCGCCGCGTGGTCGGGCGCAAGATGTTCGCCGGCCGGTCGACTTACATTCCGTTGCGCCTCAACAACGCCGGCGTGATCTCGATCATCTTCGCAATTTCGATTCTATTACTGCCGCAGCAGGCGCTGTCGTGGTTCGGTCACGGCGGCCCGGCGGCGACCTACTTCCACCTCTTCGGTCCGTTCGAGTTCCCCGCCAACGCGGCCGCCCTGTCGGAAGTGTTCAACGTGTGGTTCTCGCCCAACGGGCTGCTCTACAACATCGTCTATTTCATCTTGGTCGTCATCTTTACGTTCTTCTACAGCTCGATCGTGCTCAATACGCGCGACGTCGCGGACAACCTGAAGAAGACGGGGGCGTTCATCCCCGGAATTCGTCCGGGTCAGCCGACGGTCGACTACCTGAACAAGATCCTGTTCCGCATCACCACTGCGGCGGCGATCTATCTCGGCCTGCTCGCCGTCCTGCCCGGCGCGCTGCAGCGCGGCCTGTCCGTCACGACGTTCTATCTAGGGTCGACGTCGCTGCTCATCGTGGTCGGCGTCGCACTGGATACCATCACGCAAATCGAAGCGCGTCTGGCGATGCGCGACTACCGCGGCTTCATCAAGCGGTGAGGCTCGTCTTCCTCGGACCGCCCGGGGCGGGCAAAGGAACGCAGGCGCGGATGCTGGAGGCGCGGTTCGGCGTCGCCCAGATTTCGACCGGCGATATTCTTCGGGCCAACCGCAGCGCCGGCACCGAGCTCGGCAAGCAAGCCGAAGCGTACATGCAGCGCGGCGAACTCGTGCCCGACGCGCTGGTGATCGACATGATCGAGCGCGAGCTGGAGCAGCATTCGTCCGGATTCGTGATGGACGGTTTTCCTCGCAACGTGGCGCAGGCCACGGCGTTCGACGAGCTGCTGGCGCGCAAGTCCTGGCCGCTCGATGCGGCCGTGCTCTTCGAAGCCGATCGCGCGACGCTGATCTCGCGGCTGAGCGCGCGCTGGACGAACCCCCGCAGCGGACGTACGTATAACGCGCTCACCAATCCGCCGCGCGTGCCCGGCGTCGACGACGACGACGGCGGTCCGCTCGTCCAGCGCGAGGACGACCGGCCGGAGACGGTTGCCAAACGGCTCGACGTCTACGAACGCGAGACCAAACCGCTGGTCGATTACTATCGCGCGCGGGGGAAGCTCGTCGAGGTCGACGCGCTCGCTCCCGTCGGCGAAGTCTCGAACGAGTTGATCGAAGCGCTCGGCGTGGAGCACGCGCACTGATGGTTTCGCTCAAGAGCGCGCGCGAAATCGAAATCATGCGGCGCAGCGGAAAAATCACGTCGCGCGTGTTGACCGAGCTCATGAAAACCGCCCGCGCCGGCATGTCGACGGCCGAGCTCGACGCGATGGCCGAACGCGGTATTCGCGAGCGAGGCGGCATTCCGACCTTCAAGGGTTATCATGGGTTCACCGGATCGATCTGCGCGTCGATCAACGACGAAGTCGTTCACGGAATCCCGGGCCCGCGAACCTTGTGCGACGGCGACTTGCTCTCGATCGACATCGGTACGACCTTCGAAGGATACGTGAGCGACAGCGCCGCGACCGTCGCGATCGGCAACGTTTCCGCCGCCGCGCGGCGTTTGATGGACGTCACGCAAGAGTCGCTCATGGCCGGCATCGCCCAAATGCAGACCGGCAACCACGTCGGGGACATCGGGGCCGCGGTTCAGGCGTATGCCGAAAAGCACGGCTACGGCGTGGTGCGCGAGCTGGTCGGCCACGGGGTCGGCCGGGCGATGCACGAAGAGCCGCAGGTTCCCAATTACGGCAAAGCCGGAACCGGGATGGAGCTGCGCCCGGGGCTGGTGCTGGCCATCGAGCCGATGATCACCGAGGGAAAGCACCAGGTGAAGATCCTCAAAGACGGCTGGACAGTCGTCACGGCAGATGGTAAACTCGCAGCGCACTTCGAGCACACGATCGCCGTCACGGCGGATGGCCCGAAGATCCTGACGCTGCGCGACTTCGCGGAGCATCCGGACGCCGAGCGCTATCGACCCCCGCAGGAGGCGATCGCGTGAGAGGGGTGCGATAGATGGCGCGAAAGCGCGGAGGCCGGCGCCCGTCTCGGGCAAAGGCAGGCGCCGATAAGGCCGCCAAGACGGCGACGCCCAAAGAAGAGGCGATCGAAGTCGAAGGCACGATCGTGGAACCGCTGCCGAATGCGATGTTCCGCGTCGAGCTGGCCAACGGACACCGCGTCCTCGCCCACGTTTCGGGCAAGATCCGAATGAACTACATTCGCATCCTTCCCGGCGACCGCGTCCTCGTGGAGCTTTCGCCCTACGATCTGACGCACGGCAGAATCACGTACCGTTATAAATAGTAGAAGAAGCAACATGAAAGTTAGACCCAGCGTCAAGAAAATCTGTGAAAAGTGCAAGATCATCCGCCGCGAAGGCAAGGTGCGGGTGATTTGTGACGTCAATCCCAAACACAAGCAGGTGCAAGGTTAATGGCTCGTATCGCTGGTATCGATCTGCCGCGCGAGAAGCGCATCGAGGTCGCACTCACCTATATCTTCGGCATCGGTCCGACGACGGCGCGTAAGCTGCTGTCGCATACCGGAATCAATCCGGACACGCGTGTCAAAGCGATGACCGAAGACGACGAGAAGCGTCTGCGCGACGCCATCGAGCAGCTGCAGCTGCGCGTCGAGGGCGACCTGCGCCGCGAGGTCCAGGGCAACATCAAACGCCTGATGGACATCGGCTGCTATCGCGGGCTGCGCCACCGCCGCGGTCTTCCGGTTCGCGGCCAGCGCACGAAAACCAACGCGCGTACGCGCAAGGGGCCGAAGAGGACGGTGGCCGGCAAGAAGAAAGTCGCCACCAAGAAATAGCCGTCTTTTCGTCCCCGTTGTCGTCGGCGCGGTCCTCGATTACCTTCAGAGTAAACTTCGGACCGCGCCTCCTAA
>DATJUC010000340.1:0-18775 GCA_035502675.1 Candidatus Acidiferrales bacterium
CTCAACGTCGGCAGGCAGCAGTCGTCGGGCGTCGAGCTGGCGCTCCAATACGGGGACATGGGCAAAGACGGCTTTTCGTCGGCACTTTCGTACACGCACACCGGCAGCGAGATACGCTTCTCTCCGATCAACGGAGTGAGCGTAATCGGCGGTCTCAATCAACAGATCGAGCTTTACAACTCGTACACGTCGGCCTGCGCGGGCGTGACGAACGGCTCGCCCAACTGGACGGCTTGCGGCAGCGGCGCCTATGCCGGAAACGCGCGCGCCAACCTGCCCTACCAGCCGGCGTCGCCGCAGTATCCCAAGACGATTCCAAATCCGTACTTTCACGGCCGCCTCCAGCCGCTATTCGACCCGAACGCGCAGTACGCGCCGTACGACCTGATACCGAGCCCCTTTAGCGGAGCCAACGGCTACGAAGTCCCCGACGTGGTGGCACTCATTCTGAACTACCGGCACGGGAAGCTCGCGATTACGCCGTCGTTGCACTACGACGACGGATCGAGCTACGGTTCGCCGCTCGTTTGGCCCGGTTACGTTCCTCAGTCGTGCACGGCACCGCCCTCGAGAACGCCGCAGACGCCCGGCGCGACCTGCAACGGGACGCTGACGAACGGAGCATCGCCGGGTGCGATCTTCTTGCCCGACCCCTACAGCGGGAGGTTCGACGGTTTCGGCGCGTTCGTTCAGCCGGCCCAGCTCGCGCTGAACCTCCAGATGACGTACGATCTAACCCCGAACGTTAGTGCGACCTTTCAGGCAGTCAACCTGGTTGACTCGTGCTTTCAGCGCGGCTACGCGTGGGACAACTCGCTGACGTGCGAGTACTCGGACCTGCCGTCCGAGATCCTCGCACCTAGCGGAAACTTCGTGAAAAATCCGCCGGCCCAGCTGCGCTACCCCTATGGAACCTACTTCAATTGCAGCGGCGCCGGATACTCGGCGGCTCTCCAGCCGTTCAGTTTTTTCGCCAGCGTCAGAGTAAAAATCTAACCGTTCTTCTCCGAATATTCCCGAGCCCCGCGTACGCTCGGGTGAGACGAAAAAAAGCTAGACGAGATTCGGAGGATTCGACCAAGCGTATGTCTACGCACGTAACTCGCAAACACGCACTCGCGCAGCTGCTGGTGCTGCCCGCATTGGCGGGCGCGTTGACGTTCGGCGCGACCGAAGTCGCACGGGCCGACAGCCGCACCGATCTCAAATATCAATCGACCCCGAAGAACGGCCAGAAGTGTTCGGATTGCGTGCTGTTCACGCCGGGAAAAACGGCCACCGACAACGGCACGTGCAAAGTCATTACCGGTGCGATCAGTCCCAACGGCTGGTGTACGGCGTTCGCGAAACGTTCGTCGTAGCCCACGGCTTCGGCTTGACGTTCCCGGCGCTTTGCGCCGGCCGAGCCGATCGCCCCGGAGCCAGGTGCCGTTATCCCGAAAGATCGACGTCCGATATGCGCCCTGAAGAGTCGAGCGTAAAAGTCGCGAGCACGTTCCCTCGCGCAAAGCGCATGAGATACTTGTAGATCCGCGCCTTCGAGGACCGCGACGTTCCCTTGAACACGATCGCTTGCAGGGATCCGACTTCGGCAAGGCCCGATGCGATGCCCTCGAGCATTGCTTCCGGAAACTGTTTAGAAGCCGCAGGCGTCAACTGCGATCGATCGATGCGTCCGTTCATCATCTCATCGAGCAGCGCCGTAAAGCGTTGGCTAAGGGCAGGATTCTCGCCGGGAGCGGCCTCGTCGTAGGCCAGCGTAACGAACGAGGGGCGCTCGTACCTTGCCGCGCAGTGGTTCAAATCCAGTCCTGCGGCGGACCGGGCGCGAATGAACCGGACGACGATGGTGTCGACGCAGGGTGGCAAATCGCTGTCGTGCGATGCGCCAGGAACGATCATTTGACGCCCGTTTGGCAAGTAGGCGAGCGCTTGTCGTCCGTATTCAGGCGGCGACGCCGGATCGTCGCTCCCGGAGATCATCAACGTTGGGGCGTCGCTATGAACCGGCTCTTGGAAGGCGGCGGGGGCGGGAGCGACATCCCAGATTTTGCACGCACGCTGCTGTGCGCGCACCCGAACGTCACCCTCGAACGTGCCGGCGCTGTACGCCGCGACGTCGGCCTCGGTGATGAACGGGATATCTTCGGAGCAGCTGACCGAGAGATCGAGGCCGTTCGCCACGACGTTCGCGAAAAACAGCGCCATCTGGCCAACCATCTCGGCGAGCGGCGTGTAGTCGCCATGATACGCGCGTTCGATGGTCACCGGCATGTACGCGGATCCCGACGGAAAGTAGAGTTCGTGGCGGACCGTTTCTGCGAAGATCTCTTTCGTCAGTTGCACGGTCTGAATGCGGCGCGTCACTGGGTTGCGGACGGACAGGGTGACGGGACCTGCGTCAAAGCGCCGCACCACAGCGGCAAAACGATCGGCGAAACGGGGAAAGTGCGCGGAGCACGTCGGGTCCTGGCTGCAGGCTCGTTCGAGCTGGTCTACTGCCGTCTGCGCTCCGCGCGCCATCGGCAGCGGGATGACGTAAAAGTGCGGCGGAGCGACGCCCTCGAGGACGACGCTCTCGACGGTCTCGGGATGGCGACGGACGTAGTCGAGGTAAAACATCGTGCCGTACGATCCGCCGTACAACACCAGTCTGGGATAGCCCAAAGCGGCGCGCACGTCGTTCAGATCGTCGGCGGCCATACTGGTCGTGTAGAGGCTCAGATCCGCCTGCGCTGCCAAACGAGCGCGGCACGCGCGTACGCGCGTTGCGGGCCACATCTGGCTGAAATAAAGCTCGGGATGCGCCTCAGGCGCGAAGTCGCACTGCTGCGGAGCCGATTTTCCGGTGCCGCGATTGTCGACGAGCAAGATATCGTAGGTGTCTCGGGCGAACGCGCCCGTTGCGTTATCGGCGAAGTCGGGAGCCAGCTCGGTAGCCGAAGCGCCGGGACCGCCGGGATTAAAGACGATCGCGCGGTGCGAGGGGTGTTTCGCTTTGATGTCGATGAAATAAATGTCGATCGTACGTCCGCCGCCGGCCGCCCGATTCTCATACACCGTTAGCGTGCCGCAAATTGCGGCGGCGCGGCTCTGGCCGACTCGGCAGGGTGCGGTCTTTAGCGCTCCTACGGGCGTCGCCTGAGTCGACGAGACCGCTGGGCTCAACGCGAGCGCGGCCCACGCCAGCAACGCAAATCCGGCCGTCATGCCCGCGTACGTGCGGGCGTCACTCGAGTGCTTCCTTCTGAAAACTTATCGAGACTGGAAACACAGCGGACGTTTCTCGGGGACGCCGGGACGGCGCGGAAAGCGTTGCGGCGTCGATCCGGTCTTGCGGACCAGGAGAATTCGGCGCTCGCCCTCGAGTGCGAGCTCGCGCTCCATCTCGCCGCCCAGCATCAACGCTGCGTCTTCCAGCGCCGTTCGCTCGCGAGCGTCCATCGCGCCGCGCTGCAAAATTGCCACGCCCCCGGCCTCGAGCAGCGGCAGCACCAGCTCCGCGACCGTCGGTGCCGCCGAAACCGCGCGCGCCGTCGCCGACGCGAAGCGCTCGCGAAAGCGATCCTCGTGGGCCGCCACCTCGGCGCGTTCGGCGATCACCTCACCGTGCACCCGCAGTTGCCGCATCGCCGACTCGAGAAAGCGCGCCTTCTTGGCGGTGGATTCGATCAGCGTGACGCGCGCGCCGGTGGCGATCGCTACCGGAATCGCGGGAAGCCCGGCACCCGAGCCGACGTCGACGTAGGGCTCGCGCACGTACGGCGCGACGCTGAGACTGTCGATCAGGTGCGGCACGAGCTCCGCCGCGGTCTTGGCCCCGGTGAGATTGAAGCGGCGGTTCGACTCGAGGATTGCAAACGCGTACTGCGCGAGCGGGGCGAGCAGCCTCGCCTCGACGCCGGCGGCCTCCAGCAACGCCATGGCGTCGCGCTCTTCCCCGAACAGCAACTCAGGACGGCGCGGCTTCGCGCGGCGGCCGCTGCACGAAGATGCTGAGAATGGCGAGATCGGCCGGCGTCACGCCGGGAATGCGCCCGGCGGCGCCCAGCGTCCGCGGCCGCTGATGGGCGAGTTTTTCGCGAGCTTCGCGCGACAGCGACCGAATCGAGGCGTAGTCGAGTTCGTCGGGGATCGCGACGCGTTCGTCTTTGATCGACTTTTCAATCGCGAGCTGTTGACGGCGCACGTAGCCGGCGCACTTGATCTCGATCGCAGCGCGTTCGCCGATCTCGGGATCGAGCGGCGGATCGAAGCGATCGGCGACGTCTGCAAACCCGAACTCCGGGCGTCGCATCGCGTCGGCCGCGCGCGTGCGCTCGGCGCGCTGGAGTGCGTCGCGCAGCGCGTTGCGGCGGCGCTCGAAGGCTTCCCACGCGGCGTCGTCGACGAGTCCGATCGCGCGGCCGGCCGGCGTGAGGCGCAGATCGGCGTTGTCGTGGCGCAGCACGACGCGATGCTCGGCGCGCGACGTGAGCATCCGGTAGGGCTCGTCGACCCCTTTGGTGACGAGGTCGTCGATCAGGACGCCGACGTAGGCTTCGCTGCGCGCGAGGCGCAACGGTTCGCGGCCGGTCGCGGCCCGGGCGGCGTTGATGCCGGCGACCAGGCCCTGAGCCGCGGCTTCTTCGTATCCCGACGTGCCGTTGAGCTGGCCGCAGTGATAGAGGCCGGCGATGCGGCGCGTCTCCAGCGTATCTCGAAGCTCCGTCGGCGGGACCATGTCGTACTCGACCGCGTATCCGGCGCGCAGCATCGTGCACGCCTCCAATCCCGGCAGCGTATGCAGCATCTCGATTTGGATCTCGGCCGGTAACGACGTCGAGAAGCCGCCGACGTAGAGCGTCGGCTCGTCCCAGCCTTCCGGTTCGATGAAAATTTGATGCGTGGGATTGTGCGCGAACTTGACGACCTTGTCTTCGATCGACGGGCAGTAGCGCGGGCCGATGCCGCGGATCAAATCGAGCCCGTAGAGCGGCGAGTGCTGCAAGTTGTCGCGGACGAGCGCGTGCGTGCGCGCGTTGGTTTCGGTTACGTAGCAGGGCAGCTGCGGACCGCCGAATCGCGCCGGGCTCGTATACGAAAAGCGCAGCGGAGCCGCGCTGGGATCCTGACGCAGCATGGCCGCGTAATCGACGGTCGTTTTGTCGATGCGCGGCGGCGTTCCGGTCTTCAGGCGGCGGGTGGGAAAGCCGAGCGATCGCAACGCACCGGCGAGTCCGATTGCCGGCGCTTCGCCGAATCGTCCCTCGGCCCGAACGTCGCCGCCGCGAAAGGTCTTGCCGCCCAGAAACGTCCCGGTCGCGAGCACGACGCAGCGCGCCGCGACCTGCTCCCCGCCGGCACACAGCACGCCGCGAACGCGGCCGGCCCGCACGTCGAGCCCTTCCGCCAGCCCGCGGACGATGGTGAGCTTCGGCCGCTTGCGCAGGACGTCGATCGCGAGGCGCGCGTACGACGGCTTGTCCATCTGCTGCCGCAGGGCGCGCACCGCGGGGCCTTTGCTTTCGTTGAGAAAACGGGCGTGGAGGCTGCACGCGTCGGCGAGCCGCCCCATCGCACCGCCCAGCGCGTCGATTTCGCGGACCAGCTGGCCTTTCGCGCTGCCGCCGATCGACGGATTGCACGGCAGCGTGCAGATCTTTTCGGGATCGCCGGTGAGCAAGACGGTTTCGGCGCCGAGGCGCGCGCTCGCGAGCGCGGCCTCGACGCCGGCGTGCCCTCCACCGACGACGATGACGTCAGTCAAGGGCGCTCGCGCTTACGTTGCCGGTGCGCTCGCCGGCACGCCGGGTCCGCCGCCGTGGCCGCGGAGGCGCATCGCGAGTGCGATCATCGTGATCCCGAAGATGACGGCGTAGGCACCGATCAGCCAAATGATCACCAGGAATCCGGCGCCCGGATGCCAGAGCATCAGAACGCCGAACAGAATCGAGGCGATGCCGCCGATGATCAGGAGCAGCTCGTTTCGAATCTCTTTGCGAAGCTGGACGGCAGCCACGAGTTCCAGGATGCCGGTCAGGAACGCCCACGCGGCGATCGTAAAGTACAGCGCGGCGATCGTGATCGTCACGTCATAGAAGGTGATGCCGGCGATCACGAGCCCGACGATCCCTTCGATGACGAACGGCCACCAGCGCTCGTGCGACTGTGCCGCACGCACGGCGGCGACGATGGCGAAGACCCCGTCGACGAACGCGTACGCGCCGAACAGAATGGCGATCGCAAACCACGTCGCCCCGGGCCAAACGAAGGCTAAGATGCCGAAAATCACGGCGGCGATGCCGCGAATCAGCAGTGCCCACCAGTTGCGAGCCAGTACGTGAACCATTACGGTCCGAGCACCCGGCCGTTGGCCAGCACGACGCGATTGACCTCGCAGAGATTGGGCGTCGGGCCTTCCCAGGCGTAGCCCACCAGTGCGTTGGCGAGATTGTGATTGATCACCGCGCCCTTCGTAAACGTCCCGGTGTCGCGCAGTATGTAGCGGTGATGGCGGTAGCCGACCAGGAAATCGACCTCGGTCGCGGCCGACGGATGCGTGTTGACGTACACGACGTTAATGCCGTTGGTGTTCCCCGAGCCGTTTTGATTCACGACGCAGCTTTGGATGTTCACGCCCCAGTTGCTCTGGATGTTGGCCTGTGCGGCGGTGGTGCACAGCGCAACCAGCGAAGCGAGAACGAGGAAAATCGAGCGTTTCACGATTCCCGTCCTTTCTGTTACTTGCCGATGCAGAATCGAGAAAAGATTCCGTCGAGTACTTCTTCGGCGGCGATACGCTCGCTTACATGCCCGAGAGCCTTAAAGGCGCGTTGGAGCTCGCCGACGGCGAAGTCGACCGGCTCGCCGGAGCCGACGGTTGCGCGCGCTCGCCCGAGGGCGTCGACCGCGTCGGCAACCGCGCCGAGCTCGCGCACCGACGCCAGGTGCGGGCGTTCCAAATCCGGCAGCGTTCCGCCCCAGCCGGTACGCGCGATCTCGCGGCGCAGCGGCTCCAAGGTTGCCGGATCGCGAGCGCTGCCCCAAACCGCGCCCTCCGGAGCTTCAGCCCGGGCGCCGTCGCCGAGATCGGCTTTGTTGAAGAAGACGACGCGTTCGCGTCCCCGCGTCTGGTGCAGGAGGGCCACGGCCTCGGGCGAGGGCGGCCGCGATCCGTCGACCACGACCAGCGCGATGCGGGCGGTTTCCAGCGCGTGACGGGTCCGCTCGATGCCGGCCGCCTCGAGATGGCCGGCGTGGGCGCGAATGCCGGCGGTGTCGACCAGACGAACCGCGACGCCGTCGATCGACAAACGCTCCTCGATGGTGTCGCGGGTCGTTCCGGCCATCTCCGAAACGATCGCGCGCTCGTGGCCCAGCAGAGCGTTGAGGAGCGACGACTTCCCGGCATTCGGCGGTCCGACGATTGCAACCGAGACCCCCTCGCGGACGATCCGGCCGGCTTCGCCTTCGCGGAGAAGCGCTTGCAGCCGCTCGACGATCTCGTCGAGCGTCACCGCCAGCCGGGCGCGGTCGGGGTCCGGAACCTCATCAGGAAAGTCGACGGCGGCGGCCAGATCCTCGAGCGCGGTCGCGAGCCGGGCTCTCAGTGCCTCGATTTCGGGCGCTAGGCCGCCCGCCAGGTTCGCCGCTGCGGCGCGCGCGGCCGAACGCGTCTCGGCCGCGATCAGGTCGGCGACGGCCGCGGCGGCGTGTGCGTCCATCTTGCCGTTGAGCAGCGCTCGGCGCGAAAACTCGCCGGCCGCGGCCGGACGGGCGCCGCACGCGATCAGCGCGCGCATCAGTTCGCGCGCGACGACCGGCGAGCCGTGCAGTTGAAACTCGACGACGTCCTCGCCCGTGTAGCTGTGCGGTCGCGCAAACAGTAAGACGAGCCCGCGATCGATCGCGTGCCCGTCTTCGTCGTGAATGGTCGCATAGGTGGCGAGCCGGGGACGCAGCGGCGAGGCCGCCGGCGCCAGCCGCGCGGCCAGCGCGCGCGCGTTCGGTCCGCTGAGCCGCACGACCGCAATCGCGCCGGTTCCCGGCGGGGTCGCGATCGCCGCAATCGTATCGGTGGCGTCTATTTCGGGAAGATGACCACGCAGCGTTCGGGCTCTTCTCCTTCGGATTCGGTCCGTACGTTCTCCGAATCGGCCAAAGCCAGATGGACGATCTTTCGTTCCGACGGCAGCATCGGCTCCAGCTTCTGCGGCGATTTGTCGCGGAGCACGCGTTCCATCGTATCGAGCGCGAGATTCTTGAGATTGTCGGCGCGGCGGGCCCGGTAGCCTTCGGCGTCGATCGTGAAATAGTGCCGGTTGTTGCGCACGCCGGCGTTGAGGATGTTGTTGAAGACGAGGTTGAGCGCTTCCAGGGTGTTGCCGTGGCGCCCGATCAGCATGCCGAGATCCGGTCCGCTGACTTCGAGATACTCGCCCTCGGGTCGCGGGATGTACGCGATGTCGATCGGTCCCACGCCCATCCGCTCCAGGATCTCGCCGAGCAGATCGCGCGCCGGTTTGGCGCTTTCGGGCAGCTCTTGACCGGCCGAACGCGAGCCGTACCCGCGGGTCCGGTTGCCGCCGGGATAACGGCGTCCGCCGCCGTTGCCGCCCGCGCGCCGGCGGCGATCGCCGCCGCCTCCTCCGCCGCTTCCGCCGCCGCCCGGGCCCTTTCCGGGGATCGCGCGATCGCGAATGTTGGCGGGCTGTTCCTCGAACTCGAAATCGTCTTCGTAGAGCATCCGGTGGTTACGCGCCTTTCTTGTTCTTTCGCTTCGAACGCGAAGAGTTGGGCCGCGAAGACTTCTTCGCGCTCGGCGCACCGTTGGCGCTGGGCTGCGTCGTCTTCGCAGATTTCGGGAGCGCCTTGGCCGGTCCGGCGGCGAGCGCTTCGTCCTCGGTGATCACGTGCGAGCTGTCGGCGAAGGAGAGCGGCTCGTGATAGCGGCGCAGCAGATAGAACTGCTGGCCCATCGTGAACACGTTGTAAAAGAACCAGTAGAGCACCATCGCCGACGGCCACTGGTACTTCCACCCCAGAAACCCGAGCATCAACGGCGAGATCATCGACATCATGCGCTGCATCTGCGCCTGTTGCGGATCGGTGGCCGGCATGCTCACGTAGCGCACGCTCAAGTACATCGAGACGGCGTAGAGCAGAATCAGAATCAGGTCGGGATGTGCGAGGCTCGCCGCCAGGACCGGGACGCCGAAAATCTTGACATCGGCGGCCGATTGCGAAACGGCGCCGCCGATCCACATCCAGCTCTGATTCTCGAAGAGCGAGCGATGCTGCAGCACCACGTAGTAGACGCTGATGATGACCGGATACTGCAGCAGCATCGGCCAGCACCCGGCCAGCGGGTTGACCTTGTTCGCCTTGTAGAGCGCCATCGTCTCTTGCTGCAGTTTCTGCGGTTCTTCTTTGAAGCGCGCCTGCAGTTTTTTGATCTGCGGTGCGATCCGCTGCATCGCCAGCATCGCCTTGAACTGGAACGTGTTGAACGGCCAGAACAGCAGACGAATGCCGGCGGCCAAGACGATCAGGCTCCATCCGTAATTTTTGACGACCGTGTCGACGCTGGAAATCACCAACCAGAGAAAGGCGACGATCGGATCGAGGAGCCAGTTGGCGGCAAGCAGCAGGTGCAACGCGTTACTTTCGTATGGAGGCGGAGAGGGGCTCGGGAACGAGATCCACCCCGCCGGGATGCCAGGGGTGACAGCGAGCCAACCGGCACAGCGCCAGCCACGCGCCGCGCACGACGCCGTGCGTTTGGATGGCGTCGACCGCGTAGCGCGAGCAGCTGGGATAGAACCGGCAGGCCGGCGGCAGCAACGGCGAGATCAGCAGCTGATAGAGTCGGATCGGCAGAATCGCCAGCGCGCGCATGCGGTCTTCTACTCGCGCCGAAGCGCCGAGGAAACGTCCGCGCGCAAGGTCGCAAAGGCGGCGGAAGCGGCGGCCGGGCGCGCGACGAGGAGCAGGCGCATCGCGGGCATTCCGGCGAGCGCCTCGTGCACGATCGCCGCCAAACGGCGGCGGAGCTTGTTGCGGACCACGGCTTTTCCGATCGTCTTGGTTACCGTGATGCCCACCAGCGACGTGGGGTCGCCTTCGGCGGCATCGCTGCGGTAGAGGGTAAGGGTTGGCGTCGAGACGCGGCGCCCGCGCTGCCGCAGCCGGCTAAAATCCGACCGGCGGCGCAGGGCGGCAAAGCGGCGCATTAGGGCGAGAGGCGATGGCGCCCCTTTTTCCGGCGGCGCGCGAGCACCTTACGTCCGTTTTTCGTGCTCATCCGCTCCAAAAAGCCGTGAACGCGCTTGCGCCGGCGGTTGTGCGGCTGGTACGTCCGCTTCATCGAACAACTTTCCTACTGGCAAAAGAAACGCCCCACGGCCGGTGGCCGGCGGCTACAGCGCCTTATGATAACCGCGGCTGCCGCACAGCGTCAAGGACGCCGGACGGCAGCCGCTCGGTTTCACGGTTAGCGGGCGGGCGTGTTCCCCAGCCTCAGCCGGACGGCCGTCAGGTGCGCGGCGATGGCGTGCTCGCGCGCCTGGATCGGCAAGCCCATGCGCGGCGCGAAGCCGGTCGCCACGAGTGCCCGGCGTCCCGCGCTCGTCGAGGACGGGGCTTCCAGCAGGGTCGCCTTTTCGACGTAGTACGGCTTGCCGGTCAGCCAGCTCACGTACCAGTTTCCGTTGGCGATCAGCTCTTGCGTGGAGCTCTCGGCCACGCACTGCGGGAAGCCGTCCTCGCTCGACCATCCATAGTAATCGTTGGTGCCGTACGAGTACGAGCCGGCGACCGGGTCGAGGATCGACCACGTTTCCTGGACTTCGGAAACCGGCGAGCTCAGGTTACAGCCCGACGGAGCGGTGACCGTACCCGGCATCACCTTGAGGCGATCGACGATCAGCGAGTTGGGGAGTTTGCCCTTGTCGGGATACCAGTCGGCGACGCTTTGCGCCCCGGTCGGGAACGGTGCCTTCCCCTTGGCGCTCGCCGTCACCGTGATGGCGCCCTTGCTGGGCGGCGCGAACGTCCAGTCTTCGTTCGAGTAACCCGGCAGCGAGAGAACGTAGCTCAGCGCGGTCGGCGCGGTCGCGCCGAAGCGCTCCGAATACTCCCTTTTCTTGGTTTGCGTGTTCGTCCACGTGTCGTTGCCCGAGTAATAGCCGGTGAAGACTTGATTGAACGTTCCGGCGTCCTCGTCGCCGACCGGCTTGCCGCTGGCGGCGCCGGTGTATTGCGTGTTATCGATCGAGTACTTGTCGTTCCCGGTCGAATCCCACGTCGATCCGCTCGAGAGCGGAAAGACTGCGCCCAGCTCGCCGTCGGGAAACGTATCCTTGCCGCTGTAGATCGATCCGAGGCCGGCTGCGTCGGTGCCGTTGTACGTGTCGGAGTAGAAATACTCGTCCGTGCTGCTGCCGGTGTAGACGAGCGAACCCTGCAGCACGAAGTGCTCGGTGGCTCCCGACTTCATCGACGTGTTGGTGGTCATCGTGAAGTTGGTGCCGCTCGTACCGGTGGATTGCGAGAGCGAGACGCTTGCGGTCCCGGTGTCCGACGTCTTGGACGTGGCCGGCTTTCCGGTGGGACCGTTCCACGTCTGCGTGTCCGTCGTTTGCGTGACCGCGTACGACGTCTGCGCCGGGGAAGAACCGGCGGTTCGCATCATCGGTGCGCCCGCGCCTTGCGCGGACGGAACGACGGCGCTGCCGGCCGTCTGAGAACCCGAACATGCGCCAAGCCCGAGCGCCAATACCACGACGGCGGCGATGCCGGAAGAAACGTTTCGCATGGTAACTCCTATAACCCGTGGGCTGCAACGAAACCGTAGGTTATGCGCTTACCCTTCAGCCAGGGGCACGCATCGGTCGGCGCTGGTCCAAAGGTCGCATTTCGAGTGGAACTTTAGGGCGGCTCGGCCGCTTTCCCGCCGGACTCAGCCGTAGAGCCCCGAGCGCAACAGGACGAAGGCGCGCTCGACGCCGTCGCCGGAAACCGGATCCGAGTCGATCAAGTTGCCCGCGCTGGCGTACTCGACGACGCTCCAGCCGGCGCGCAAGGCCAGCCGCCGTAACCCCGTCTCGGTGAAGACCCACGTGCAGGTCGAGTCTCCACCCGACTCGTGCGCGTCGAGCAAATACGCCATCGGGTATTCGCGCACGCCGAACGCCTTCTCCGGAAGCGCGCGCATGACGCGCGTGCTCAGCAGGCAGTAGCGGGCGCGCTGCGCGAGCCGCTCCAGCGCACCGTAGGGATTCTTATAGTGGAAGAGCCGGTCCAAGAAAAAGACGAGGTCGTACCAGCCGGTCACGTACGGCGTTCCGTCGAGATCGACGTCGCGGATCTCGACGCCGGAGCGAAGCGCGTCTTTGAGACGGTACGCGCCGGCCAGGCGGTTATAGTTGGTGGCGGCGTCGTCGACGATCGACGGATGCAGCCCCTGCGCCTCCAGAAAGAACGCCAGATCGCCGTCGTTGCCGCCGAACACGCCGACCGAACCGTCGCCGCAAATGCGCCCGAGATCGCGGCATTCTCCGCGTAAGGCGGTGAGAATGCCGAGCCCATCGGCCGCATTCGAATGCGGATGCCAGAAGTCGGGCGCAGCCAGGCTGCCCTTGAGCGACGCCAGCTCGGCGTCGAACTCGCGCGCCGGATCGAGCAGCGCGTCGGTCGACAGCTCAGCTAGCGGCACGGGTAGACATCGCCTCGTGATACGCCTTCGTCACCGGGCCGGCCGCGCCGTAGGCGGCGACCCGCCCGGCGTCGAGCCACAGCGCGCGTTCGCACTCCGCTTCGACGGTCTGCGCGCTGTGCGTCACTAAGACGATGGTCGCCCCGCGGCGCTTCAAGTCGTGCATGCGCCGCATGCACTTGTCCGCGAACGCTTCGTCGCCGACCGCCAGGATCTCGTCGATCAGCAGGATGTCCGGCTCGATGCAGGCCGCCACCGAAAACGCCAGCCGCATGCTCATGCCGGCCGAGTACGTACGCATCGGCGCGTCGATGAACTCCTCGAGCTCCGAAAATGCGATCGCGTCGTCGAGCAGTTCGCGCGCGCGCGCCCGCGACAAGCCCAGCACGAGCAGCTCGACGTAGGCGTTCTCGCGGCCGGAAAGCATCGGATGAAAGCTCGTGCCCAGCGAGAGCAGCGGTGCGACGCTGCCGTCGAGGCGAACTTCGCCGCGGTCGGCCTTCATGATGCCGGCCAGGATGCGCAGCAGCGTGGTCTTCCCCGAGCCGTTGCGTCCGATGACGCCCAGCGCTTGGCCGCGCTCGACCTCGAACGATACGTCGTCGAGTGCGTCCACCACGCTGGTCTGCCCTTCGACGCGAATGCGCCGCACGACGAGATCCTTGAGCGTCGCTTGTTTCGGAATCGCCGGAAAGTGAAACCGTTTGCACAGTCCCGAGACGTGGATCGGATGCACGAACCACCTGTTGGAGAGATGCGGGGGCGAGCTCCTGCAGGGAGGCATCGCCGGACGGCGTTCGGAAGGCTGCGAGCGCACCATGGCGAGCATCTACCGGGCGGGGTTGACGGTGTCGCGCTACCGTTGGCTTCTTTACGAGCTCTTGATACGCGATCTTCGGCTCCGCTATCGCGGCTCGGTCCTGGGCTTCGCCTGGACGATTCTCAACCCGGTGCTGTTCATGCTCGTGTACACGCTGGTGTTTTCGGTCTTTCTGCGGGTGAACGTTCCGAATTTTCCGCTGTACCTCTTGAGCGGCATGATCGCTTACAACTGGTTCTCGATCGGCATCTCGACGTCGCTGACCGCCATCCTGGACGGCCGTCACTTCGTCGGCCAGACGATCTTTCCGACCGAGATGCTGGTGCTGGTTCCGGTGCTCTCCAACGGCATCAATTTCTTGTTGTCGCTGCTCTTGCTGTTGCCGTTCGCGTTCGTCTTCGGCCACGCTCGCTTCGGGGTGCTGGCGCTGCCGGTGCTGATCGTCATCGAGCTGTGCATGACGCTCGGCCTATCGTTCATCGCGGCGACCTACAACGTCTTTTTTCGCGACCTGCAGCAGCTCGTTTCGTACGCGCTCGCCGCGCTGTTCTTCTTGACGCCGATCTTTTACGCCCGGCACAGCGTTCCGGCAAACTTGCAGTTCATGGTCAAGCTCAGCCCCGTCGCGGCACTGATCGACGGCTATCAGCGCGTGCTCTACTACGGGGAGTTCCCGTCGTGGCGCACGACGCTGTTCGCGGCTGCGTTCGCGCTCGCCATCCTGGCGCTCGGCGTCGCGATCTTCGACCGCTATCGCGAGATGTTTACCGAGTACATCTAGCGATACGCGACCTGCGTGAGCACGACGCTGAGCGTGCGGTCGTCGTCGCTCACGCCGATGCGATTGGGAACGAAGGCGATGGACATCGCGAGCGACGCGGTCACCGCGGATTTCGCAACGAGCGACGGCGGAAAAGCAACCGGAACGTCGTGCGCGCCGACCGGCACCTCGGCACTCCCGGCCGGCATACCGTCGAACCGAAACGTCACGCGTTGCCGGGCGCGCGCGAACGGCGCGAAGTCCGGAACGTAGAACGTGAAGACGGCGGTCCGCGCGCCGGCAGGCTTACGAAGCGTAAAGCTCGCGCGCCGGGCGAGAAAGCAGCACGACGCGGCGGCGGTGTCCGGATAGAGCCCGTGTGCGGCCGCGACCGCGTCGCTGTCGAATGGATCGACGCCGGAGGGATAGATCGACGCCGCGCTGCCGCCCGCCAAGCCGTTGCCGCGAAGCTCGGCGACGATGCGCGCGTTGGACTGCTTGAGCACGCCCAGGCGTGCGGCGGCGGCGCGCAGCTGCGCGGGCGTGTCGGCGGCGACGAGATCGCCGTCGTCGTCGAAGATCAAGATGCGATCGAAGCGCGACCACACGATGCGCCGGTAGTCGATCGGGCGCGCGTCCGGCTGAACGTCGATCGGATAGTCGTCGGGCTGCGACGCCACCGTCCAAACTCCGTGAAAGTCCAGCCGCTTTTCCAGGAATGCGGCGTGCGCCCACGGATGCAGCGGCGTCGCGAGGCCCACGACTAAAACGTTGCCGGCGCCTCGCAGCGCCGGAGCCTCGGCATCCAGCGCGGCGAGAATGCGCTGGTTGACGCGCTGCTGATCGAGCAGGTATTGCGCTTGCGGCGTGGCGGCGCTGCTTGCGCCGAACAAAAGCACGGCACCGGCCGCGCATGCGACCGCCGCCGTCTTCTGCCACCAGAACGACCGCGCCGCGCGTTCTGCCGGAACCAGCGCGAGCGGGACGAGCAGCATCAGCAACGGCATCGCCACCCATTGGTAGCAGACGTCGAGGTGGCTGGGCAGCAGCAGATAGGGCGCGTACAGCGAGAACGCCATGACGGCGATGCCGGCCGCCAGGCCCGCGCGCCGCTGCAGCCACGCACACCAGCCGCAGACCAGCAGAAACGCGACGAACCCCACGTTGAACAGCGGTTGCAGATACCAACCGGCCGTCGATACCAGGCTGGCCGGCGAGAGACTGATGCCGTACGGCTGCGACGACGGCGCGTTGAGGTTGACGAACGGCGATCCGACGATACGGTCGTCGGCGAACGCGATCGCGACGGCGACGAACGGGATGACCAGCAGCGCGATCCGGTACGGCCGTGCGAGCGGGCCGCGGAAGAAGGCGGCGGCGACGCCGTAGAGCACCAGCACCGGAACGAAGCTTTCCTTCGAAAGCGTGCTCAGCGTGAAGAAGATCGCGCAGAGCACGAGCGAGCCGTCGCATGCGGGCGGCCGCGGCGAACGCGCTTCCCACGCGCAGATTCCCCACAAGCCGAAAAACGCCGCCAGGCTGAACTCCAAGTCGTAGCCCACGCTGAAATAGAAGCCGGGCCCCGCGATCGCAAAGACGAACGCCGCCAGGGCGATCCACCACGCGATGCGCGCGCGCAGGAAGTAGCGTTCGAAGATCGTCATCGCCAGCGCGAGGTCGAATAAGGTCAAGAGCGTGTAGAAAACGAGCGATCCCGTCAGCCCCAAGTGTCCCGCGAGAAAGAACGTCAAAAACGCGAGCGGGCGCGGCCAACCGAGCAGATCGCCGGCGCCCAGTCCGAGGTGGGCTAAATCGACGCCTTGATACTCGTCGGAGTGAAACGGCACGAACGGCGGGATGTAGCCGGGATAGATGAATCGCAACGCCAGCGCCCACGCCACCGCGGCGAGCACCAAGAAGGTCGCCAGGCGCAGCACGAACGGCGTCGCGCGCGCGGCGTTAACGGAAGTAGGCATACAACAGGACCACGGCGAGCTGACGGTCGTCGCCCGGCGGCGGCGTGCCGAAACGAAGCAGGCTGCGGAACGAAAAGCGCGGCGGCAGGTCGAGCGACGGAACGAACGCGACGGTCGCGTCGACGGTCACCGGAATCGGGCCGCGATTTTGCTGCGCGCCGGACGGTACGGGGACGCGAACCGATTGGAAGGCGGTGCCGAGGTGGCGGGTCGACGTCGCGTTCGATCCCGGAAAGCGGAAGCGCAGCGTCTGTCCGTTGGTAAAGATTTTGATATCTTCGGGGACGTAAAATCCGGCGATCAGCGTATGCGCTCGCGGCCGGTCGTTGGCGACGAACACGGTTGCGTGCGGCGCGATCCAGCAGCACACCGACGCGTCGGGTTCTTCCAAATAAAGCCCGTCGTAGTTGAGATTTGGGGCGGCTTCGACGTTCTTGGGCACGACCAGACCGGCGGGCGCCAAGAGACCGCTCAGGGCGAATGCCGACGGTGCGAGCGCGCGATCCCGCGGTCCGCAGCCCGCGACGAGCGCGATTGCCAGCGCGACGAGTGCAAAACGCACGGCAGGTATCGCTCCGCGCGCGGGGCAAGTGGCCTCAGCCATGTTGGCCGCCGCGCAAATTGCCGAGGGTCTTCTCGTTGCCCACGCCGGGTTGTTCGTAAGCTTCATCCTCGGCTGTGCGGCGTTTCCATGGTGCGAATCGAGCGCGCCGGCGACGCCGGCGCGTCGGCTGGCGCGAGTCGTCTGTACGACCGGACTCGGTGCCGCCCTCGCCGGTCTCGCAGCGCTGGCGCTTGGATTGCTGGGGTGGCTTTCGGCGTCATCCTTCGTTTGTGCGGTGCTCGTCGTGCTGGCCGTCTGTTCGCTGGTGCGGCGTTCTTCGCCCCTGCGGCTTCGCTACTGGAAGTATCGGCTGCAAACGCTGCGCCGCTGTTGGGACGCACCTTCGCTCGGCCTTTACGTTTTGATGCTGCTGCTCTCGTGGCGCGCCATCTTGCCCGACGGCGGCGAGTCCGACGCCGTCTGGTATCATCTCGCCTACGCGCAAGACTGGGTCACCGCCGGCAAGATCGTCGTCGATCCGTTCATGGTCTTCCCGTTCTTCGCCAACAACTTCTTGCTGTTTTTCGCCGCCGCGATCGCGTTCGGGCTGTCGGCGTTCCTGAACTTCGTCTCGTGGGCGACCGGTCTGCTGATCGCGCTTGGGACGTATGCATTCGTGCGCGACGGCGACGAGGCTGGGCCCGCACCGCCGCGCGCCGCGATCGCGACGCTCGCGGCGCTGTCGGTGATGGTGACGACGACCTTCCTGGACATGTCGGTGCTCGGCTACGTCGACGTGCCGATCGGCGCCTTCGCGTTGCTCTCGGCCGGCTCGATCGTGTTGGCGCTGCGCGATCGTTCGGCGGCGTGGCTCGCGGTCTCGGCCGTCACCGCCGGTTTTCTCGTCGGCATGAAAGGCTCGTTCGTGCTGCTCGTGCCGATCTACGCGATCGCGTTGTGGTGGGCCGCCCGCGAACTGCGCGTTTCGACCAAGACCGCGGCGGTCGCGATCGCGCTGCTGTGCGTGACCTCGGCGCCGTGGTACGTGCGAAACCTGATCGTGGCCGGCGATCCGATCGCGCCGGTCATCAACCTCGCGCTCTATCACGACGACGGACTGATCTCGCCGGCCGAATGGGAATCGCTCGACGACGACCTGCACACCAGCCATGCGCCGGGCGCGCTGATCTCGCTGCCGGTTCGTGCTTACGCCGACCCAACCGGTCGCGATTTCCGCGAATACGGCGTCTCGGCGTTGATCCTGCTGATCTACGTCCCGACGCTGGTCTGGCTCGCGAGCCTAGCGCTGCGACGCCGGCTGCGGCCCGAGATCGCGATCCCGATCTTCACGTTGAGCGGATTCGTCGCGTATTATCTGGTGACGTCGACGCTGCTTCGGTACTCGCTGCTGTTCTATCCGCTGCTCGCGTTTTGCGTCGGCGCGCTGGCGGTCGAGGCCTGCCGCCGCTGGCCCAAAGCGACGCCGGCCGTCGTGGCGCTGGTCGCGTTGACGGTTCTGCCGACGCTCGGCGACCAGGGCGCGACGCAGTCGTTTCTGGAGGACGACTTTCTGCGCGACTACGGAATCGTCGTTCATCGCTATCACGGGCAGGAAGCCTATCTCGAGCGCTATCAGAGCGGCTATCGCGAAGAGCAGTTCCTGGCCGCGTGGATGCTGCGGCACGGCTACAGCGGGAACGTGTACGTCGTGGGTCCGCATCTCGACTACTACTTTAGGGCAGCCGGCGTGCGGGGCGTCGGCGACTACACCGGGCCGGCCGGATACTTCCGGCTGCTCAAGGCGATCGACGCGGGCCGCGGCGCGGAGTTCCTCGAGGATCTCGACGCGCACGCGGTGATGCTCGGCGGGAACAACCTGATCGATCGCGGGGTCGAAACCTTGCTGGGCAAGCAGCTCCGCAAGGCCGGCTACGACCGCGTGATCGTACCTCGCAGCACCTACCAAATCTACGTGCGA
>DATJUC010000341.1:0-7126 GCA_035502675.1 Candidatus Acidiferrales bacterium
AGACGGCTACACCGACGTGCGCGCGAACAGCCTTTCGGACGTCTTCGACTTTACCAAACCCCGGCATTCCTTTAAGAAAATCGACGCGCCCTATCCGCCGTCGACGTTTCTCGACATGCCGCCGTCGTTCAAGGCGCCCGACGACGACTAGAAACGAAGAGGCCCTCCTCGATCAAGTTCCGATCGAGGAGGGCCACACCCGTTCGCGCAGGTCCACTCCACAAAAGGGAGCTTACAGGTGTATCGGCACCGCATATCGCAGGCGCCAGCAGTGCGTCAGTCTTTTTACGAGTCGATAAGATTTCTATGACGCGGGCAAGCAGGCTCCGGGTCGGTATCGACGTCGGCGGTACCTTCACCGATCTCGCCGCAGTCGACGCCGACACCGGCGAACGCACGCGCTTGAAGGTTGCAACCACGCCGCACGCACCGCAGGAAGCCGTCATGACGGCGCTGCGGCAACTGAGCGAGCGCTACGACGCACCTCCTGCGATCGAGTTTCTAGCGCATTCGACCAC
Organism: Candidatus Acidiferrales bacterium; assembly: GCA_035502675.1. GTDB lineage: Bacteria > Vulcanimicrobiota > Vulcanimicrobiia > Vulcanimicrobiales > Vulcanimicrobiaceae > DATJUC01. The sequence goes on from DATJUC010000341.1 coordinate 519, forward strand.
GATCGCCACCAACGCACTGCTCGGACAGACCGGACTCGAACTGCCGCGCGTCGCGCTGGTCACGACCCACGGCTTTCGCGACGTGATCGAGATCGGACGCCAGAACCGCAGCGAGGTGTACGACCTTTTCGTCGAGCGGCCGCGCCCTTTGGTCGCGCGCCAAGACCGCTTCACGGTGCGCGAGCGCATCGATCATCGCGGCGACGTGCTCCAGCCGCTCGACGAAGCCTCGCTGGAGCAGACGTGCCGCGCGCTGCGCGACGGCGGCTTCGCCTCGGTAGCCGTGTGCCTGCTCAACGCCTATGCCAACGGCGCTCACGAGCGCCGCGCCGCCGCCGCGGTCCGCCGCGCGCTGCCGGCCGCGACGGTCACGCTTTCGAGCGAGATCGATCCGGAATACCGGGAGTACGAACGGTTCTCGACGGCCGTCGTCAACGCGGCGCTGGCGCCGATCGTCGCGCGGTACCTCGAGCGATTGCCGCGCGGCGTGTTCGTGATGCGCAGCGACGGCGGCCTGTCGGCGGCCGAGCAGATCGCCGCGCGGCCGGCGGCGCTGATCGAAAGCGGACCGGCGGCCGGAGCGATCGCCGCGGCCGCTTTGGGCTCCCGGATCGGCGCGCCGCACTTACTCTCCTTCGACATGGGCGGTACCACGGCGAAGGCGGCGGCGATCGTCGGCGGCGTCGTACAGGTGGCCGCCGAGTTCGAGGCCGCCGGACGCACGCACAGCGGGCGCGCGATCAAAGGCAGCGGATATCCGGTGCGCTTTCCGTTCGTCGATCTCGCGGAGATCAGCGCGGGCGGCGGAACGATGGCGTGGATCGACGACGCCGGAACGCTGCGAGTGGGACCGCTTTCGGCCGGTGCCGACCCCGGCCCGGCGTGTTACGGGCGTTCCGACCGCGCGACGGTCACCGACGCGAACGTCGTATTGGGACGTCTGGATCGTTCGCATCTCTTGGGCGGAACGTTTCCGATCGACGGGGCGCGTTCGCGCGATGCCGTCGGCGTGCTGGCGCGCCGGCTCGGCTGCGGGGTCGAGGAGGCCGCCGACGGCATCGTGACGCTGGTCGACGCGGCGATGTCGAAGGTCTTGCAGATCGTGACGGTCGAGCGCGGGCTCGATCCACGCGACTTTACGCTGGTGGCGTTCGGCGGCGGAGGGCCGCTGCACGCCTGTGCGCTGGCCGCCGAGCTCGACGTCGAGCGCATCCTGGTTCCGGCGCATCCCGGAATCTTCTCGGCGCACGGACTGCTCGTCGCCGATTTGCAAACGCACGTCGTCCGGCCGGTGCTGCAGGAAACCGGCGCGCTCGACGCCGGTGCGCTCGCGCGCGCCTTCGAGCTCGACGAAGCCGGCGCCAAAGAACAGCTGCTGGCGCAAGGCGCCGACCCCGCCTCGGTGCGCTTCCGGCGCGAGTACGACGCGCGCTATCGCGGTCAAAGCTTCGAGCTGAGCGTCGAGCACGCAGAGAGCGCCGGCGAAATCGCGCAGCGCTTTCACGAGGCCCACCGGCGCCGCTACGGCTACGCGGTCGCCGAGGAGGTCGTCGAGATCGTCAACGCGCGGTTGTCGGCGTCGGCGACGCTCCCCCTGCGTAACGGCGCGGCGGCGCGCTCGACCCGTCCACGCGCAGCCGACGCACCCGCGATTCGCGCGCGCGCTCGGGACGTCTGGATCGGCGGCGCCTATCGCGAGATTTCGATCTTCCCGCGCGACGGGTTGGAGGCCGGCGCGCGCATCGACGGACCGGCCGTCGTCGAGCAGTACGACGCGACGACCTACGTCGCGCCCGGATGGACGGCGGTCGCCGACGGCGAGCTGCTGGTGCTGCAGCGGAGCGGCGCGTGAGCGTCACCGACGCCGTCATCGCCGGTGCGCTCGTCTACGCCGGCGAAGAGATGGGCATCGCGGTTCGCAACAGCGCCTATTCGCCCAACATCAAGGAGCGTCTGGATCACTCGTGCGCGCTCTTCGACGCACGCGCGCGCCTGATCGCGCAAGCCGAACACATTCCGGTTCATCTCGGATCGCTTCCGTGGGGGCTCGCGCGCACCATCGCGCTGGTCGAGTCGCAGTACGGCGGCATGCGCGAAGGCGACGCGTGGGTTGCCAACGATCCGTACGTCACCGGAACGCACCTCAACGACGTCACGGTGGTGCGTCCGGTCTTTCACCGCGGCACGCTGATCGGATACGCGGCCAACAAGGCACACCACACCGACGTCGGCGGCGGCGCCCCCGGATCGATGCCGGTCGATGCGGCCGAGCTCTTCGCCGAAGGACTCGTGGTGCCGCCGATGCGCTTGCTGCACCGGGACGAGCCGGTCGAATCGGCGTTCGCGCTGTTCGCCGCCAACTCGCGCACGCCGCAGGCGCGCATCGGCGACCTGCGCGCGCAAATCGCCGGTAACGCGATCGGCGAACGCCGTCTGCTCGAACTTCACCGCCGTTACGGCGACGCCGGCGTCGGCGCGGCGATCGAACGCGCGCTCGACGCGAGCGAGCGCCGCCTGCGCGCCGCACTGCGGCGTCTCGGCGAGGGAACCTTCGCCGCGCGCGACTTCATGGAAGATCGCGACGGCCGGCCCTCGATCGTCATCGCGCTGCGCTTGGAGCTGCGCGACGGCGGCGCGCGACTCGACTATGCGGGCACGTCGCCGCAAATCGGCGGGCCGCTCAATGCGGTGCTCGGCGTCACGCTCTCGGGCGTTCACTACGCCATTCGCGCCGTCACCGATCCGACGATTCCGATGAACGAGGGCTGCTTTCGTCCGGTCGAGGTCACGGTTCCGGAAGGCTCGCTGCTCAATCCGCGCCGGCCCGCCGCGGTTTCGGGCGGCAACGTCGAGACCAGCACGCGCAACGCCGACGTCGTGCTGCAGGCGCTCGCCCAGGCCGCGCCCGAACGCGTTCCGGCCTGCAGCGGCGGCACCATGAGCAACGTCATGCTCGGCGGAACGCGCGCCGGCGGCAGCGCCTGGGCGTTCTACGAAACCAACGGATGCGGCATGGGCGCCCGGCCGGATCGCGACGGCGTCGACGGCATCCAGTGCCACATGACCAACACGCTCAACACGCCGATCGAAGCGATCGAACGCGAGTATCCGCTGCGCGTCGTGCGTTACGAGTTTGCGGAGGGCACCGGCGGTGCGGGCAACTTCCGCGGCGGCGAAGGCTTGATCCGCGCGCTCGAGCTGACCGAGGGAACGGCGCGTGCGTCGTTGCTGGCGGATCGTCACGTGCTGCAGCCGCCGGGCGCGGCCGGCGGGTCCGCCGGCGCACGCGGCGCGCACGCGCTGCAGCATGCCGGTAAACGGCGCAAGCTCGGCGGCAAGGCTTCGGTAACGATGGAGCCGGGCGACGTGCTGATCGTGCAGACGCCGGGCGGCGGAGGCTACGGCCGGCCGCGCTAAACGTCAGCGCCGTTTCGCGGAGAGCGCGATGCGGTAACCGTCGAGCGTGCGCGCGGCCACCGTATCCAGCGCGAACTGCGCCAGCCGGCGGTCGAGCGCGTCGCCGGGCCGGCGCGCCGGCAGCGCGAGGGCGCGCTCCACGGCAGCGCGGATGCCGGCCGGATCCTCGGGGTCGACGTACTGTGCGAACTCGCCGAAATACTCGCATTCGGTGCCTTTGCTCCCGACCACGACGTGCGCGCCCATCGCGGCCGCTTCCAAACTGGCGATGCCGGGGAACTCGAACCACGACGGCAGCACGTGCACGGCACAGGCGGCCAGCCGGGCGAGAACTTCGTCGCGTTCGACCGCGCCGATCCAGCGGTGGCGCGGCGACAAATACCGCCGGCAGACGTCGGCGTACTCGGGCTCGTAGCACGCGCCGATCAGCGTCACGTCGACGTCGAGGTCGCGCAGCGCGTAGAGCAGCATCGCCTGGTTTTTGTTCGGCTCGACGCGCGCGACGCAAACGACTCCGGCGCGCGCCGGCGCGGGCCGGGTGCCGATCGGCACGTCGACCGCTTGATGCACGACGACCATCGGCCGGTCCTGCAGGCGCAGGTTCTTGCGAATCAGGTGCGATTCGATCACGCTGTTGGGCAGCAGCACGTCGGCCTCGCGCATCAGCGCCGCCTGCAGCGCGATGCGCTGCGCGTACTTACGCTTCTCGTTGGTGGTCAAGAAGCGGCCGGTGCTCTGGGCGCGCAGCTGCGCCAGGCGCTTGGGAATGCGCCGGCGATTTCCGGCCAGGATTCGGTCCATCGGCCGCGAGCGGCCGTAGTACTCGAACAAATCCCACCACAGCGGTGAGAGCGCGATCGGCACGACGGTGCGCCGGCACGATGCGATTTGGCGGCGGGTGTCCTGCGGATCGTAGACGCCGAAGACGTGCACGAGATCGTATCCCCGCGGATCGGGATCGAGCGCCGGCGCGACGTCGACCACGACGCCGCGCGATTCGAGAGCGCGCTTGGTGAAGCGCAGCTGCGTCATGTCGCCGCCGGCTCGTCCGTAGGCGTTGACGCGCGTGACCAGCAAAACGCGCAGCGACCGCTCGAAGTCGCGCGATGCGCCGGCGGTCACAGGCGATCCAGCGGCACGGCCATCACCGTATTGGTGTTGGCGACGAACAGCGTCGCGCCGACGATCAGCGGCGGCGCCGAGGTAAAGGGCTTGCGGTACGCCAGGCTCTTGAGAATCGCCCCGCTGCGCGCCGAGATGACGTAGAAAACGCCCACGCCGTCGCCCGCGTAGAGGTTTCCGCGGTAGATCAGCGGGCTCATCTTGACCGGGCCGGCGGTGCGCGCCGTCCACAGCACCCGGCCGTCGCGCGCGCGAAACGCGACCAGCTCGCTGAGCGCGGGCAGCGACTGATAGAGAACGCCGCCGTGATAGGTCCCCGCGATCCCGCGCTCGTTGGTGCCGACGGTGGTAAACACGCCTTGCGCACCGCGATAGTGCCAGCGCACGGCGCCGGTTCGTGCGTCGAGCGCGGTTACGTCGTTGTAGCCGATCGCTTCTCGCGGACCCAGCACGCCGTCGGTAACGCCCTCCACGAAGACCAGGCCCTCGGCGACGACCGGCGCGCAATCGGAGTTGCCGTACGGCGCGCTCCACACCGTCGACCCGTCGCGCCAGCGCAGCGCCACGACGTGATTGCCGTCGGGCAGATGGTGTTCGATTTCGCCCTTGGTGGTGACGAGGTAGGCGAGATCGCCCACGATCGCGGTCGACGCCATCGAGACGTGTCCGGGCAGATCGGTCGTCCACAAGCGTTTGCCGGTGGCGGCGTCGAGTCCGACGGCGACGTTGTCGCCGGTCCCGAACGTCAACACGCCGCCGGCGTAGGCCGCCGACGGCATCGCTTGCCCGGCCGTGCGAAACGACCACGCGAGCGTTCCGTCATCGGCGCGAAATGCGAACCAGTGATTGCCCTGCGGGCGTCCCCAGACGGTATCGCCGGGCCGGTCGACGAGCACGGCGTTGGTTCCCGATCCGGCAAAGACCAGTCCGCCGGCGACGATCGGCGTGGACATCATCACGTCGTCGCCGCGGGCCTTCCACAGGACGCGGCCGGTCGACGGATCGATCGCCACCACGTCGCCGGAAAAATCCGGGACGTAAAGCCGGCGCCCGTCGTAGCCGAATCCCCCGTTGATCTTGCCGTTCAGATTCAACGACCACGCCGTGGCGGGAAAGCTGCCGGCGACGATCGCGTTGTGGGAAGGATCCATCTGATACATCGGCCACGGCAGCACCGTCGTTTCGAGCGGCGGCCGGCTGCCGCACGCGCACAGCGCCGCCGAGGCCAACGCGACGAGCACCGGGCGCATCATTGGAACGTCTTCTGCGAGATCGCTCGCAAGTAAATGCCGTCGCCGACCACCAGCGTCGTCCCCAAAACCAGCGGCGGCGACGCGGAGTACGGCTGGTCGAACGGCAGCGCCGCGCGCACGCCGCCGGTGCGTTCGTCGATTCGATAGACGACGCCGATGGTGTCGCCGACGTAGAGATCGCCGCCCGCGATCGCGCCGCTCATCTTCACCGGAGCGCTGGTGCGAACGCTCCATTCGACATGCCCGTCGGCGGCGCGAAACGCCGCCACCGTCGAGTTCCCGGGGATGGATTGAAACAGCACGCCGCCGTCGTACGCACCGGCTGCAGCGGTCGCCTTCGAGCCGACGCTCGAGCGAATTCCCTCGGGAATTGCGACCCGCCAGCGCACCGCCCCGGTGCGTTCGTCGAGCGCGGCCACGGCGGTACGGTCTTCGACGAAAACCAGCCGCTGCGCCACCGCCGGCGTGCAGCCGGCGCTGCCGTAGGGCGCGCTCCAGCGCGTGCGCCCCGTATCCGGATCGATCGCGACGGTCCGCGCCGGCGTCGCGCTGACGAACAGCGTACCGTCGCGCACGACCGGCGAACTCGTCTCGCGCGCGGCCGGAATTTGCGCGCGCCACAGCGCAACGCCGTCGGCGGCGCGCAGCGCAGCCACGGTCTCACCTGCGGCGATCAGCAGCCGGTCGCCGAAGTACGCGCTCGACGGATCGACGCGCGCGTCGCCGGCGTGCGCCCAGAGCTGCGTGCCGTCCTGCGCGCGGAAGGCGCGCCACGAGCCGTTACCGGCTCCGGCAAAACCGGCAAACACGGCGTCG
>DATJUC010000342.1:0-6912 GCA_035502675.1 Candidatus Acidiferrales bacterium
TTCTTGCTTTGCAAGCAGTTTTAAAATTGAAACGGAGGCGGCGTGACGCGCGAGACCGAACGCGTCGTTTTGCACGCTGCCGAGCGCGGGCAGCGAACCGTTGGAGTTTCCGTTAGCGGAACAAGCTGTCGCGGCCAATGCCAACGCAGCGGCGAGCATCGTCTTTTTATCGAGCATGTGCGTCCCTTCGACTGGTTGCGTCTCGAACCTGCGTAACTAAAGTTATCAACGAATCGAGCGATTCAATGGTTCGCATTCCGCTGGTGATGTAAGTCACCCCCGGAACGTAACCCAGGTTTAGAAATCGTCGTCGGGGGCTTTGAACGTCGGTGACGAGTTGATGAACTTCGAGGGCGGGTACTTGGTCGCTACCGGTACGAACTTGCGCGGTTTTTGCGAGAAGTCGAACGCGTCGATGATGCTGTTGGCGCGGTCGTCGGTCGTGTGCAGCGATGCCACGTCGAAAACCTGCTCGACGAACTTGAGCAGGCTGCCGTACTCGTACTGCGTGTGCGAGACGACGCCGTGCTTGGCGTACGGCGAGATGATGATGCACGGCACGCGAATCGCGTTGCCGACGTAGTCGAGCTGCGGCGGCGGTGCGTTGTCGTAAAACCCGCCCCAGTCGTCCCACAGCACGACGATCGCCGTCGAGTCCCAATATTTGCTCTTGCCGATCGCGTTGACGATGTCGCCCACCCACGACGGGCCTTCGTCGGAGGTCGTCGCCGGATAGTCGGCCCAGTTTAGATCGGGAATGACCCACGATACGCCCGGCAGATCGCCTTTGGCGGGGTCGCTCAGAATTTGCGTCGGGCGGCTGGTCATGTTCTTCGTCCAGTCCGCCCCTTGGCCGGCGCAGTGGGACGGGGGCGTAAAACTCGCGCACCGGACCTTGGCGATCACGTCGAACGCGTCCCAGACGGCGCTCGACTGCACGAACTGCGAGGGCGGCAGCTCGACGTAGTAACGCCACGAGACCTTGCCGGCGTCCAGCGAATCGGCGATCGTCGGGTACTGCGTGACGCAGGGAAACGGGCCGTTGGGCGTGATGACGCGATGCGTGTCGACCAGCGGCGTGATCGTGCCCGGCGGTGCGTCGCAGCCCCAGGGAAACGCGCTCGGCGTGTTGACCAGCGAATGCCCGGCTTCGATCTGCGTGGTTCCGGCGATCAAATCTTGGTGCGCGGTGAAGCTGGTGCCGAACTCGGTCGGAAACATCGCGTCGGCCAGCACGTATTCCGAGGCCAGCGTGCGGTAGGGCGCAATCTCGGCGTGGTCCATGTAATGATACGGATACGTTCCGATCTGCGAGCCCTGCACGCAGCCGCCGCCGCCGACCGTCTGCCGCTCTCGATCGAATCCGTCCATCTTGCCGCCGTCGTACGCGCGCAGCGCGTCTCCCCAAACGTGGCAGATGTCCATTTCCTGCGAGTAGCTCAGCGGCTTGAGGGCGATCGTGCTGCCGTCCGACATTTTGCCGGTCATCGGCGCGTTGGCGCCGGGCCAGCCCGCAAACATGTTCTCGAAGCTGCGATTCTCTTGAACGATGAAGACGACGTGCTTGATGTAATGGCCCGCCGGCAGCGGACCCACGGTCGAGGTCGGTTGCGGCAGCGGCGACGGGTTCGAGGTGCTGCTGCAAGCCGCAAGGAGCGCGCCGGCCGCGATTGCGGCGACCGCGAGCGCCCGCGATTTCATAGCGATCATGCCCGCCGTTTCGCGCCCCGCACTCCCGAATCCGTGCGACACCCCGCGCTCATCGCGCAGAAATGCGGCCGCCGCACGATGGAGCGATGCAAGAACGGACCCAAGTCATCGCTGGTTCGTTGTTTTCCGGGGACGGGCGGTCTCCGGAAGAGGCGATTCTCGAGACGCTGGCGCGGTTCGGGATCGGAGCGTTGAGCTTCGCAAAGAAGAGCCGCATCCGGATCGTGCCGCTGCGCGCCGGCGAACGTTACGATGCCGCGTCCGAAGCGTTGGCACGTCTCGGAATCGACGTCGACGCGTGGCCGGCGCCGCCGGCCGGACTTTTCGTCGTCGAAGAGCGCGCGCTCTACGTCCGTTCGCGCAGCCCCATGACGGTCGCGCACGAGTTCGGTCACGCGCTCGACTGCGCGCTGGGCGGCGGCGTGTATCGTTCGGGCGTCGATCCGCGCGTACGCGCCAACTTCGCGCTCGCCGAGGCCTTCGTAACGCCCTATGCGGCTACTGGGATCGACGAGTATTTCGCCGAGTGCTTGCGCGCCTACGTCGGCGTCAACGATCCGGCATCTTCGTGGCCGCGCGCCACGCGCGAACGCTTGCGGCGCATCGACCCGCTCATGCACGAGTACGTCGACGCGATCTTTCGAACCGAGTTTTCGCAAGCCGACGAAATCTATGCTATGCCGGAAGGACGCATGAGCATCTAGACCGTGGATGCCCGCATTTCCAACCTCGAGGGCGGTTTCGAGCGGGCCGCCAAGCGGCTCGACGGCATCGCCCGCAGGCTGGGCTCGATGGATCACCGGTTCGACGCCGCGTTGCTTCCATCGAACCTCGGTTTGCGCAGGTCGATCGGCGTTTCGCGTGGGCGATCGGACGCGTCGCCGAGACTAGATTACGGCGCAGGTCAGCCGGCGATGGCGGCGGTGCCCGCGTAGGCAGCCATTCGCCGTTGTACCGTCTCGAGCACGCCGCGCGACGAACGGCACGACGGGTAGGTCGCCACCAAATCGCGGGCGACGCCGTGCGCCTCGTAGACGCGCTGCTCCGCCAGCAGTCCCCACGCCAGCCACAAGCCGACGTCGCGACGGTAGCGATCCGCGAGCTCGCGCAGCGACCGCGACCAGCGCCAGCGCGCGATCCGAAAGCGCTGCGTTTCGTGAAACCGCACCAGCCGCCCGTAGAGCTGCCGGTCGATCGCGCAGCGCGGCCGCGAGGCGCAGCGGTGCGCGCGCAGATACTCGTCGATGTCCCACAGGTCGAGCGCGACGTCGGCGTCGAGCACGTAACCGTGCGGCTCCAACCGCAGCATCGACGGATTCGGCAGCACGCGGCGCAGGTCGTTGGCGTCGATCCATACCGCCATGAACGCCTCGTTCCGCGGCGCCTCCGGCCACAACAGCGACGCCAGCGCGTCGGCGCTCGCGTAGCCGCCGCAGACGCACAGGAGGGCGAGCAGTTCGCTCTGACGATCGGTCAGCGTGAGCCGCTCGCCGTCCACGACGGCGACGCCGGTCAGGAGCTCGAGACGTACGCTTCCTTGCGACACGTCCGGCCTACCGCGTCGCCAGCTCGATGGTGCCGGCTTGCGTCCGTCCTGCGGACGCGTCGACCGTTCCGCGATACGGCGCGTACGGCGTACCGCTGGGCGGCTCGACGACGATCGCCTGCGCGTGCTGCAACGGAACGCCGCTGACCTCGAACGATCCGTCGCTGCCCGTCGTTGCGAACGCGTCGCGCGCCACGATCACGACCGCGCCGGCGATCGGCGCTCCGGTCGTCGCGTCGACGACGCTGCCGGTGACGATCGCGCCGGGGACGTTTTGCGGTTCGGCGACGGTCGCGCCGGCGAGCGCAAAGAGCGCTTCGGCCGTCTTGGGTGCGTGCGGATAGTTGGCTACCAGGCGCTGCATGACGGTCGTCGCGTGCGGATCCTGCGCCGCGCCGGCCCGGGCATACGATTCCAGCAGGCGCGCCATCGCGCCGGCGACCCACGGATCCGCCGGATATTTGTGCTGCCAGTCCAGCACCGCGTCTTCGACGTTGTCCAGATCGCCGAGCGCGTCGGGCGATTTGATGTCGGCGTCGCCGGCGGCATCGAGCACGTTCAGGCGATTGCGGATCTCGAGCACGCTCTCTCCGGTTCGGCCGAAGTACTCGTCGGCGGGCGCGGCTTTGGGCGACGTCGTCTGGGCGACGGCCGTCAGCGGCCCGGTCAAAAAGCCGAGAGCCGCCAGTGCGACAACGAAGGAACGCATATCCTACCTCCGGCAGGAGAGGCAACGGGGTGCTTCCTTTGTTGTAGCACGGCGGCACGAAGCGAAAAACCGTTAACGAGTTAACGCGCAATCCACCCGAGGTAAAGACTGCGTTACGGATCCGCCGCTACTTCAGGGGATCGAAGAAGTTCTTTCGCGCCAGCGGCAGGCAGAAGAGCGCCACCACGACGTGATAGTCGGTCATCGGCACCTGCTTGGGAATGAACGGCCCGACGTCGATGAGCGCGACGCGCGCGTGCTCGGCATGGAAATAGGCGTACGCGGCCTCGGCGTTCTTGAACTCGACTTCGGGATCCTTATCGCCGCCGCACAAATAGATCGGCGCCTTCGGCGTCCAGTATTTCAGCAGGTCGTTGTGCCCGGTATCGACGCGCGCTCCGCTGGCAGGATCGTCGAGATACGACTTGATGAAGGCGGGCTGCAGCAGCTTGTGCAGATCCAGCGGCAGCCGCTTTCCGTAGAGCGCCGCTTCCTGCTGGTAGGTCTGTACCGGCAGCAAGTCGTTGATACCGGTGGCCCACGGAAGGCGGAAGATCTGCCGCGCGTCGCTGTAGACGTTGCCGTACGTCTTGTCGTACGCGGGCAAAATGTACGCTGCCAGGATCGGCGCGTCTTCGGATTGATGGTGCAGCGAGTCGATGAACGTCTGCGTCAGCGCGTACGGACCGCTCGACGGCGCGTCGCCCCGCAAATCGAATTCTTTCCCGGTAGTCGCTTCGAGCATCCGCTGCGTCGCCATCGCCGACTGCCCGCCCTGCGAATGGCCGGTGAGAAACACCTTGCCGGAGAGCGCGATCTTCAGCGTCGCGGCCGCGTTACGCGCGGCGCGCATCGAGTCGAGCACCGCGCTGGCTTCGGCGTCGGCCACCAAATACGGATGGAACGGATATTTCGAATAGCCCAATCCGAGATAATCGGTGGCCGCCGTCGCGTAGCCGTGCGCCGCGAAAATCGCGGCGACCACGATCGGATCCTGATCGGGTGCGGTCCACGTCGGGCTGGTCGTCTTGGGCGACGTGATGAGCTGTTCTTTGACGGGATTGGTCCCGTGTGCGTAGCCGACCAGCGGAAACGGTCCGTCACAGCCTTTGCCCGGTACGAAAAACGCCGCGCTGGCGTCGGCCGCGTCGCCCTTGACGCCGATCGTCTGGTAGATCATTCCGTAGAGGATCACGTTGCATTTCGGCTTGCCGCCGAGTTCGTCGACGATCTGCCCGAAATCGCCTTTCTCCATTTGCGCCTTGGAGATGATTCCGACTCGCCACAATCGATCGATTTTTCCACGCGCAACGCTTGCGGCGGATGCGGCGCCCGGCGCCGTCCCCAGGCTCGGCGCCGCGGCGCCCGGCTCGGGCAGCGAACGGACCGGCGAGCCGGCGCACGCCGGAATCAGCGCGAGCGCGGCGGCGGCCGACGCGATACGATGGCTCCAATTCATCGCAAAGATCCCTTTCTCACGGCGAGACGGCACGAACGTCGGCCAACGTCACGGGGCCGGCGCGATTGTGCCACGACGTTCGTATATACGTAACGACCGCGGCGATTTGTTCGTCCGAGATGAGTTGTCCCCAGCGCGGCATCGTGCCGTCGTAGGTTTGACCCGAAACCTGGAGACGGCCGCTGATTCCGAGCTTGACCAGCGCGATCAGGCGCTCGGGCGGCCCGGTCACCAAGGCGCTTCCCGCCAACGGCGGAAACGCACCGGCGACGCCGCGGCCGTCGCTTTGATGGCAGCTGGCGCAATTGGTCGCGTACACGCGCCCGCCGTCGTTGGCCGACGCGGGAAATCGCTCCGCCGCAGCCGCTGCCGACGCGCGAGCCGCCGTACGCGCCGCGTTGGAACACGCGCTCGTCACCGGCAGCAGCAGCGCCAGGGCAACGCAAAAGAGGCGCACGAGACGACGTTCGCCGCTATCGGAAATCGACCATTTGAACGTCGTGCGCGGCCAGGAAATCGCGCAGCGCCGACGCCGAGGAAGGAAGCGGGCGCAGCAAGACCACGACCGTTCCGGCGCGCCGCGACAGCGCGGCCGCGCGCTCGAGCATGAAGGCGACGTAGGCTTCCCGGCTGCGGTCGTCGGCCGTGACGTCCCGTCTGACCAGCGGCACGCCGTAGCGTTGAAAGCTTCGCGGATCGGCGTTCCCGCGTTCGTCGAAGTAGGCGAGTCCGGTCGCCTGCAGTGCGGCGGCCATCCCGGCGTCGTTTCGGCCGGCGACACCGTCGAACGGACCAAGCTGGCGCCGCAGATCCGCGATGGCGGCCGCATCGGGCGCGCGTTGGGCCTGCACGAACAGGCTTTGGCCCGCATCGCGCACGACGCTCGCCACGGTTTCGGCGTTACGCGCCGCCGGATCGACGACGAACGCGACCGGGACGCCGAGCCTCAGAAAGCCGGCTATCGCGGCCACCGACGTCCCGCATTCCGCCACGAAGGCGGCAACCTTGGCGCGCTGCCATTGCTCCTGCACGGTGCGAACCCGCGCGACGACCACGTCGTCTTGCGCGAACGCGTCCTGCGCCGTGCGATCGGCGTCGCCGGCGAACGGCGGCGCCGGCCGTACGCGCGCCTCGGAGCGCGGCGCGACCCGCAGCTGCGCGAGCGGCGGCGGGTGCGTGGTCAACGACGCCTGCACGAAGCCGGCCCCGATGGCGGCCGACGCGCCGCCGATCAGCACGAGCCAGAACGCGTTACGGAGCACGGCTCCGAACCGGCCGCGGACGCGAGCTCATCGCCCAAACCAGCGCGACGAGCAAGAAGTTCGCGACCAGCGAAGAGCCGCCGTACGACATGAACGGCAGCGTGATGCCCGTCAGCGGAAAGACGCCGATCACGCCGCCCACGATGATGAAGACCTGAAAGCCGAGCGTCGCCCCGAGCCCGGCGGCCAGCAACTTGGTGTAGAGATCCGGCTGTTCCAAACCGGC
>DATJUC010000343.1:0-4199 GCA_035502675.1 Candidatus Acidiferrales bacterium
GCGGTCGCGAGCGACGGTACGCTCTACGTTGCCGATGCAACCGGCTCGTCGGGCAGCGGCGTCGTCCGGGTCTACCGTAACGGCAGCACGGCGCCGACCTCGTCGATCACGTACCACAACGCGTTCGCGATGGGTGTGACCGTCGACTCGCACGATAACCTCTACGTTTCGTGGTGGGCGCAGGTGACCCGGCAGACCAAAGTCGTGGAATATGCGGGCGGCTCGGGTTCGGGAGTCAATCTCGGGCTCCACCTGCCGAGTCACGCGGTGCCTTCGCACACCATCGCCTTCGACCACGCCGGCAATCTCGTTCTCCCGGTCGAGACCAATCTTTACGGCGCGCTGCGGCCCGAATATCTGGCCGTCTTCGCACCCGGAGCGACCAAACCGCGCAAGCTGTTCTTGGGATCGCTCGCCAATCTCGTCTACGGCGTCGCGTTTCCGCCAAACGACCCGAACACCGTCTACATCACGGGTCAGAACAGCAATAATTTCTTGCGTCTTACCTATCCTGGACGCCAAGTTCGCGACGCCACCCCCGTGGGCAACGCGACCGGCATCGTCATCGCCGGCAACTAAGTCGTCCGTCACTCGCATGAAAGGAACCGCCGCATTGCAACGCGTCTCGATTACGATCACGGCCGCGCTCTCCGCCTGCCTGGCCTTCACCGCAGCGCGCGCCGCCGCCGCACCGGTCGCCGTCCCGTTATCGCTCCCGCCCGGGGCCGCGATTGCCGCACCCGTGCCGGCCGTCGCTTACCGCGATCTCGGCGAAGCACCGCCTTCGACGCCGATCTCGATCGCCGTGGTCTTGGCCTATCGCCAACCCGAGCGTCTCGAACAGCTCGTCGACGTGCAAAGCGCACCCGGATCGCCGTACTTCCGCCATTGGCTGACCAGCGCGCAGTTCGCGGCCGCATTCGGGCCGACGCCGGTCGACGAAATGCGCACGATGATCGCGCTGCGCGCGGCGGGTTTCACGATCGTGCGGCGCTACTCCAATCGAACGGTCATCGACGCGCGTGGATCGGCGTCGGATGCCGAGCACTTCTTTCAAACCCGGATTCACCGCGTCTTCCAACCGGGCGTCGGCCTTCGGTATAGCAACGTCGCGCCCGCGGTCGTTCCGTTCGCGCTGCGCAACACGATCTTTGCGGTCAACGGGCTCAACGATCTGTCGATCGTGCACGCCGACTTTATGCCGACCGGGCGCGCGCGCCGTCCGCGCGCGCTCAAGGCGCGGCCCCCGTATACCGGGCCCATCAGCTCGGCGACGGCGCTCTACGGATACGGTCCGCTCGCGTTCGCACAAGCCTACGATTTCGGAACCCAGCATTCGGGGAGCACCGTGTATAACGGCAGTGGGCGTACCGCCGCCATCGTAATCGACGCCGACTTCCTGGACGCCGACGTCGCGAACTTCCTGAGCTTCTTCAACATCACGCGAACCGCGGCGATTGCCCGTATTCCGATCGACGGAGGCACGACCTCGGATCCGGGTCTCACGTCCGACTCGGTGGAAACGACGCTGGACGTCGAGACGCTCGCCGCCAACGCGCCCGGCGCGGCGATCGACGTCTACGAAACGGCGCCGTTTACGTGGGGGTTGGGCGTCGTTACGGATGCCTACGAGGCGATCGTGTCGGCGAATCAAGTCGATTCGGTGAACTCGAGCTTCGGTCTGTGCGACACTGCCGACCCTGCCGCCAGCAAAACCTGGGATCATTTGGCGACGCAGGCCGCAACGCTCGGCATGACCTTTCACGCGTCGTCGGGTGACGGCGGTTCGGCGTGCGGGGCCGGAACCACCGGCGTCAACGCTCCGGCGAGCTCACCGCACGTCGTCGCGGTCGGCGGAACGACGCTCGATCTCGATGCCAAGAAGCACTTTGCCTACGAGACGGAACTTGGTTGGACGGGCAGCGGCGGCGGCATATCGGCGGTCTTTGCGATGCCTGCGTGGCAGCAGGGCGTCAAAGGCATGCTCGGTAAGGGCCGCAACGTTCCGGACGTTGCGATGGATGCCGATCCGTATTCGGGAACCGCATTTTACTACGCGCAGACGTGGAACAACCCGTGGGATCCGCTCGGCGGAACGTCGCTCTCGTCGCCGCTCTTCGGCGCGGCACTGATGCAGATCGATCAAATCGTCGGCGGCCGCACCGGGCTGGCCGCGCAGCGGCTCTACGATCTGTGGAAGAGCGTCGGCTACGCAAAAGGCGGCGTCACGTACTTTCACGACGTCGTCAAAGGCAGCAACGGGCTGTACTCCGCCACGACGGGATACGATCGGGTTACGGGTATCGGTTCGCTCGACGTCTGGAACGTTGCGCAAAGCCTGAAATAAGGGTTGACAAACCGGGCGGCGGGAGTATCCTAGGTGAGGATTCCTCGTTAGGTGAGGCGTCTGCACGAAGATATGCCGCTGCCCGGAAAGGTCGAGAGACCCCAACGGGTGCACCAGATCCCGCCGAATCAAGGCGGAATCTAACGCGGCTGAGGCCTCCGGACCTCTACGTCGTGCAGTGCTAAAGCTCGACAGTGAGGGACACGGGTAACTCCGCGTTATTCAGTTGTCGAAACTGTCGCCTGCGAGGAATGCAAGCGGCAGTTTTCTTTTTGGAAGGGGGTGATGTCAAGCCATGGACGATGGGCCAAGTAGTCGATCTCGCAACCGGCGCGTAACGAGCCGGCATATCCTGCTGCGCCGCAACGTCCGGCGCGGCCGACCGTAAACGATGGAGGTACGTGCCATGAAGAAGGTTCTGGCATCTTTGATCGATTTCGTACGCGCGCGCGCCGTCGCCCCACACGAGGTTCACGACGACAATCTGCGCGCCAACCAGTTCAACGGGCCTGGCCCGGCTTTCAGCCCGTGGCGAGCGCTGGTGCGTTAGCGCCGGAAAACCGCGGACGACGTGACGATCTGGCGGAGAATCCTCCTGTTTCTCTCGGTCGTCGGACCGGGAATCATCACGGCCAACGCCGACAACGACGTCGGCGGGATCTTGACGTACTCACAAGCGGGCGCGCAGTTCGGCTACGGCTTGCTATGGCTGCTCGTTCCGATTACCGTAGCGCTGGTCGTCACTCAAGAAATGTGCGCCCGCATGGGTGCCGTCACGGGCAAAGGCCTCGCCGACCTGATCCGCGAGAACTTCGGCGTCAAGCTCACGTTCTGGGTCCTGTTGACGTTCGTCATATGCGATCTCGGCAACACGGCGACCGAATTCGCAGGCGTGGCTTCGGCGGCGCCCATCTTTGCCCGCTTCGGCGGGTTTGTCGACGCGGGCGTGCTCAAAGTCGTCATGGTGATCGCCGCCGCGGCGCTGGTTTTCGCAACGGTCACGCGTGGAAACTACAAGATCGTCGAGCGGATTTTTTTCGTCTTCTGCACGATCTATCTGGCATACGTGGTCAGCGGCATTATCGTTCGTCCCGATTGGCACGACGTGCTGCATCAAACGGTCTTTCCGCACTTCTCGGCCTCGACGGCCTACGTCTTGATGATCGTCGCCGTCATCGGGACGACGATCTCGCCGTGGATGCAGTTCTACATCCAGGCCGCGGTGGTCGAAAAGGGAATTCGCGAGGAAGAATACCCGGCTTCGCGCGTCGACGTGATCTCGGGCGCGGTCTTTACCGACTTCATCGCCTACTTCATTATCGGAGCGTGTGCGGCGACCATCTACGTCCATAATCTGCACGTCCCGGCCGCTTCGCAGATCCAAGTCAACGACGCCGGCGACGTAGCTGTCGCGCTCCAACCGCTGGCCGGCAAGTTCGCCTCGCTGCTGTTTGCGCTGGGCTTGCTCAACGCGGCCATCTTTACCGCCTCGATTCTGCCGCTATCCACTGCCTATTACGTCTGCGAAGCGTTCGGCTTCGAGCGCGGCCTCGACCACCGCTTCTCCGAGGCGCGCGCGTTCTACGGGCTGTATCTCGGCTTGATCGTTTTTGGGGCCGGAATCGTCATCGTTCCGGGCGCACCACTGCTGGCGATCGTCTTCTACTCGCAAGTCCTCAACGGCGTGCTGCTGCCGGTCGTTTTGGTTCTGATGCTGCTGCTGATCAACAACAAGCGCCTCATGGGCAGTTGGACGAACGGCCCGGCCTTCAACGTCATCGCGTGGGCCACCGTCGCCATCGTGGCCGTCCTTACGGTCGTGTCCACGATCCAGACGATCTTTCCGCAAATC
>DATJUC010000344.1:0-5987 GCA_035502675.1 Candidatus Acidiferrales bacterium
CCGCTTCTTTCGTTCGCAAGCTCGAGGAGAGCTTCGCTCAGCTCTTGGCCGAGTACGCGATACACCAGCCCTTCGGACTGATGACTCCGTCGACGACTTTGCAGGTGCCGTTCGCGGTCGCCGTTTTTCCGGCGATGAAGAACGTGCAGTTGGAGCACTGCTTGCTTCCGTTGGGGTGCGTCTGATATTTGAATTGCGCCTGCGAGCCCTTGGCTGCCGCAGCCGGGCTCGCCGACGCAGCAAAAAGGCCGGCCAGCGCGGGGAGCACGATGGCTGCGCCGACGAAGCGCCGGCGAGTCAACGTTGTACGTGAGTCGTCCATCGAGTCTGTTTCCTCCGTCTCTGCGTAGTCGTACGCGGGGCCCGGCGCCTCCTGCACTCTTCTCAGGGATTCCTAACGACGTCGCGCGGCCGCAACGGTACGCTAGTGGATAACGTATGAACCTGATACGGAAATCACTAGCTGCCGCTTTGACGCTTGCGGCGACGCTCGCCGTCTCCGCCGGCGGCGCGGTCGTCGGCTCTGCGTCCGGCGACGTCGCGATCGTCGCAGACGACGGAACGCAAGTGAGCGCAGCAGCCAATGCGGCGGTTACGGCAGGCGATTCGGTCACGACCGGCGCCGATTCGCGCGCCGACGTTTTGCTGGGCGGCGCCGCTCGCGTCAGCTTGGGCGCGCAAACCCAGGTGCGCTTCGTCAGCCTCGATCCCGGCGCGCGCGAGCTGCTGATCGCGGGCGGAACCGTCGACGTTCGTACCTACGGCGGCGACGCGCCGCGCTTGGCAACGCCCTCGATGACGATCCGCCCGAACGTGCCGGGCACGTATCGCGTCACCGTCAGCGGCGACGGCCAGACCTCGGTCAGCGTCGGCAGCGGCTCGGCGACCATCGTGACGCCGGCGGGATCCAGCACGCTCGAAGCCGGCCGCAGCATCGTGGCACGGACGTCTTGCAATAGCGGCCGGTTCGCGGTTCAATTGCATGCATGAACGCTACCGTAACGCGGACTACGCTGGCGCTTGCCGCTTGGGCAGGGCTTGCAAGCGCGGCCATTCCGGCCGCTGCGTCGGACAAAACGGCGCCTAACGCCTCGTCGCCGGTCGCGCGAGTGAGTCTCGTGCAACAGGCGATCGTGTCGATCGTCCGCGCCGACGGAACCCAGGTCGGCGACGCCGATACGGGGACGCCGCTTCGCGCCGGCGATCGCGTAACCGTTGCAGGCCCGCACGCGCTGGTCGAGCTGCGCATCGGCGACCGGGCCGCGCTGCGAATCGCCGGCGACGCCGATTTGACGGTCGCGCAGGCGCCCGCCGGAACGG
This sequence comes from Candidatus Acidiferrales bacterium, assembly GCA_035502675.1. Taxonomy (GTDB): domain Bacteria; phylum Vulcanimicrobiota; class Vulcanimicrobiia; order Vulcanimicrobiales; family Vulcanimicrobiaceae; genus DATJUC01. The sequence goes on from DATJUC010000344.1 coordinate 1,321, forward strand.
CACCCAAGCTCGACGTCGCGGACGGCGTGACGGAGCTGGCGCTGGTGCGCGGCGGAGGATCGGGCGTTTCGGTCGTCACGCCCAACGTCACCGCCGACTCGTCGTATGCGGGGAACTATCGGATCGCGGTGGACGCCCACGGAACCACGACCGTGACGGTCCGCGACGGCCAGCTGCACGTAGCTGCCGGCGGCCGCAGCTACAGCCTCCTCGCCGGTAACGGCATGATCGCTCGCGCGCAATCGCCCGCCGGCGTTTCCATGGTCGCGGCGCCCGGCGCCGACGCGTTCGACGCCTTCAATCGCGATCGCGACGCACAACTCGTCAGTTCGCTGCAAGGCGACGATTACAGCGAGTCTCTGGCCGTCGCGCCCGGCGGTGCCGGCGCGGCCGGCGGCGCGGCTCGCTGGGCGCTGCCCGCGAGTTACGGCTCCGAGGGATTCTCGGTCGAACGGGGCAGCGCGGCGCTGGCCGACGATGCGTCGGCCGACCCGACGGCAACCAACGGGCAGTGGGTCTACTCGCCCCAGTACGGCTGGTATTGGAACCCCTCGTCAGGATTGGGAATGGGGATGGGGTTCTTTCCGGGGCTCGGGATGGGCTATCCGTTCGGCGGCTTCGCGCCGCTCGGATATTACGGCTACCCGGGTTACGTCCAGACCGGGCGCATTACGCCGCCGCCGGAGCACACCGGCAAGACGGCTTGGTACGGTCCCGTACTCAGAGAAGCCTTACGGCCGGCGCTTTTGACGGGCGATCGCCTGGTGCCGCGGCCGGCGCTCGGGCAGCTCGGCCTGCATCATCCCACGCCGCTCATCGAGGTGCCCGAGTCGCGCATCATCACGACGCCGATGCGAATGGGGCGTCCGCCGGGGACGTAAGCGAGTAGGGGCGTGCTTTCGAGCGCAGAACAGACGCCCCCATGAATAGACCGCTAACCATTAGCGCCGTCGCGCTCTCGTTTGTCGTCGCACCGGCCGTCGCATGGTCGCAAACGTCTCCACCGATGGAGATGCAGAAGGTCGAGGCGCCGCACGTCGCAATCTCCGAGCCGATCAAGGTTTCGAATTGCGAGCCCAAGCCGCCCGAGACGACCTGGGTCGGAACCGGCTTCGCTCCGGCGTACTATCCCGTCGGCGTCGGACCGTATTGGGGTTGGGGATCCGTGTACGGACCCTCGTATTACTCCGCCCGGCCGGTAACGAGCAACGCCTCGCTGGGCATCGACTACCACAACAACACGAACGTCGTGATGAAGCAAGTCGAGTTCGGCTTGGTCGTCAACGGCAATCTGGTCGCCGAAGCTCGCGACGTCGGAACGTTCTCACCGGGCGCTGAGATCAAGCACGTCTTCGGTCTCAACCCGGGCATCTTTCCGATCCGTGGGCTGCCGCACTGCGTGCCGCTGAAGATCACCTTCGACAACGGAACGAAGTGGAAGAATCCGCACCTGCCCGCGCTGCGCCGGCAGATCTACGGGCATCCCTAATTCCGCGCAGCAGCCTTTTCGCGGCTACTCTTCGATCCGAACGTTGTTTCCGCGGTCGTCGAACAGGAAGGTCGTGTCGAAGGCCACGAGGTCGCCGGTAAGGGCGTCGCGCATGCGCGAGTGGATCACCAGTTTGTGCAGGGCGGCCGCGCCGCGTTTGACGACGCCGCCGTAGAGAAACTGCACCAACGGGTTCTTGTCGTCGAGCGGTGCCAAACGGTGCCGCTCGACGAGCATTGCAAGCAGCGCGTCTTGCAGCCGCTTGGGAATCAAACGAGCGACGTCGTCGGCTTGGAGCTTGACGAGCTCGAGCTCTTTTTGCGCTTTGTTATCGAGCGTGACGGCCTCGCTCTTGGCAAAGCGGACCACCGCGTCCCAGTCGTCGGCGCTGATGCCCGAAAACGTGTATCCGTAGCGCCACGCCGGCTTGCCGCGAACGGTTCCGGGGCGTTCCCACACCCGCTTGGCGCGCAGCAGTACCGGCCGGCTCTCGAGCATCACGCGAAAGTTCGCCTCGGGCGCGACGGCGACCGGCGAAACGATGCCCAGGCCGCTGCCCGAGATGTCGGTGCACAGGACCGTCGCCCAGTTCGAGCCGACCGCCGCCCAGGCGCGTAACGGCCCCGGCCGGCGCGGATACTTTCGCCGGTTCGCAGCATTGCCCGTGAAGAAGGTAATGAGATCGTTGAGCATGCCTTCTACGGGTTTTCGGCCGCTCGGCGGCAAACCCGTTGCCCCAGGATCCAAAGGAGGACCTTCGCTTGGCACAAGACCGTTCTGCCGTCCAGTCGCTGGAAAACGTCTGGGACATGGCGTGCCGACAGCTCGACGACGTCGCGAAGCTCATCGGGCTCAACGAATCGATACACGGCTACCTGCGCCAGCCCAAGCGCGTGTTGGAAGTCTCGGTTCCGGTCCGGATGGACGGCGGGGGCTTCAAGATGTTCACCGGTTACCGCGTCCAGCACAATATGGCGCGAGGCCCGGGAAAGGGCGGAATCCGCTTCCATCCCGACGTCACGCTCGACGAGGTCAAGGCGCTGGCGATGTGGATGACCTGGAAGTGCGCGCTGGTGAACATCCCGTTCGGCGGCGCCAAGGGCGGCGTGATCTGCGATCCCAAGCGGCTCTCGATTCAAGAGCTCGAGAACCTCACGCGGCGCTTCACCAGCGAAATCTCGATCATTATCGGCCCGGAAAAAGACATTCCCGCTCCCGACGTTTACACCACGCCGCAGATCATGGCGTGGATCATGGACACCTTTTCGATGCAGAAGGGGTTCTCGATCGCCGGCGTGGTGACGGGTAAGCCGATTTCGATCGGCGGTTCGCTCGGCCGCGACAAGGCGACGGCGCGCGGCTGTCTGTACGTCGTCGACGAAGCGATGGAGACGCTCGACAAGAAGATCGACGGCGCGCGGGTGGCGATTCAGGGCTTCGGCAACGCGGGAATGTATTGCGCGCAGCTGATGTCCGAGCGCGGCTACAAGATCGTGGCCGTTTCGGACTCGCAGGGCGGCGTCGCGAACGACAACGGGCTCGACGTGCGCGGGCTCGAGGCGCACAAGTTCGAGACCGGCTCGGTCGTCGGGTTCACCGGCGGCGCGCGCATCGACAACCACGACGTGCTGGAATACGACTGCGACGTGCTCGTGCCGGCTGCGCTCGAGAAGGTCATCACGACCGAGAACGCCTCGAAGATCAAGGCTGCGATCGTCGCCGAAGCGGCCAACGGTCCCACCATCCCGGAAGCCGATCAGACGCTCTTCGAACGCGGGATCATGGTGCTGCCGGACATTCTGGCGAACGCGGGCGGCGTTACCGTCTCGTATTTCGAGTGGGTGCAAGATCTGCAGGCGAACTTCTGGGAAGAAGAAGAGATCAATCAGCGGCTCAAGCGGATCATGAAGCGCGCCTTCCGCGAGGCGCACGCCCAAGCCAAGCGGCACGGGGTCTCGATGCGCATGGGCGCCTACTGCGTTGCGGTCGAGCGCGTCGCCGAAGCGACCAAATTGCGAGGCCTGTACCCGTAGGACAGCTCGGCCTTTTCGGCGACGGGCGGCGAGTGCTCGTGGACGACGAGACGGGCACCATCACCTATCATCCGCGTGCGGTCGAGGCGGCGACCGCGGCCGCGTGGTTCGACGCGTTGCGCGACGGCGTCGCGTGGCACGCGCAGCGCCGCCGCATGTACGACCGCGACGTCGACGTGCCGCGGCTGACCGCTTCGTTCCGGCTCGACTCGGCCGAGCTGCCGTGGGCGGTTGCCGCAGCCGCGCGCCGCGGCGCCGAGCTCGCGGAGACGCCCTTCAACAGCGCCGGCCTGAACTTCTATCGCGACGGGCACGACAGCGTTGCGCCGCACAACGATCACCTCTACGAGATCGTCGCGGGCTATCCGATCGGGCTCTTCTCGCTGGGGGCCGCACGCACGATGACGATTCGCAGCAAACGGCAGCCGCGCCGGATTCTCGACCTGGATCTGGAAGCCGGAAGTTTTCTCATCATGAGCTACGAGACTCAGAAGTACTACGACCACGGCATTCCCAAAACGCGCAAGGCGGTCGGACCGCGCGTCAGCGTCGCGCTGCGGGTGCGTCCGTGAAGCGTTCGCCGGCAGCGCCGCCGTGGACGGCCGACGTCGCGATCGACGATGCGATCGCGAGCGCGTGCATCGCCGAGCAGTTTCCGCAGTTGGCCGGGCGGCCGGTTCGACCGCTCGGCCAAGGCTGGGATAACGCGGCGTTCGAGGCCGGAGAGTACGTCTTTCGCTTCCCGCGGCGCGCGGTCGCCGTCGCGCTGATCGAGACGGAGCTGCGCATCTTGCCGTCGATCGCAGCGCATCTGCCGCTGCCGATTTCGGCGCCCTGCTTTTCGGGGAAGCCGGCCGCGCAATTTCCGTGGCCGTTCGCCGGCTACCGCCGCTTACCGGGCGAGCCGCTCGCGCAGATCGAGTCCGCCGTCGACGGCGAGCGCGCCATCGCGGCGCAGCTCGGAGCATTTCTGCGCGCGCTGCACGCGCTCGACGCTGGGCCGGCGCTGGATGCCGGCTTGGCCGGCGACACGATCGGCCGTCTGGACCCCGTCACGACGATGGAACGCGCGGCTGCGCGCTTCGCCGAACTCGAAGCGTTGGGCCTGCTCGACGATGCGGATCGCCAAGTTGCGGAACTGCGCG
>DATJUC010000345.1:0-11077 GCA_035502675.1 Candidatus Acidiferrales bacterium
CCGAGCGCAAACGTGCCTCCCGATTTGGTCACGGCTTGCTCCAAGCACGGGCCGCCGAAGGACCAGAAGGTCGACCCGAAGTCGCACTTGATGGCTTTATCCGGCTCGAGCAGCGGCAACGGAAAACCGGCGTCGGTTGCCCCGGGGAGAAGGGCTTCCGTCTGCGGCATCAGCGCTGCCGCGGCGCTTTGTGACGGCACCATGCCTTGATTGCCGGCACACGCGGACAGCGCAACGGCGAACGATACGGCAGCCCAGCGCTGCACGGACGAAAAACGCATGCGGGAGACTCCTCGGTTGGAAAAGAGAGGGGCGTTGTGTTCTCATATTTCGCATCGCCCCCTGGCAAGCGAACGTCCAACAATCCGGATGCGTTGCGGTCTGCGACCTACGTCGGCGCGGCGAGCATCTTCGCGTAGCTGGCGTAACGGCTCGGCGCCACGCTTCCGGCGACGGCCGCGTCTTTGATCGCGCAACCGGGCTCCTGCACGTGCGAGCAATCGGTAAAGCGGCACGTTCCGACCAGGGCGCGCAGCTCGCGAAATGCCCCGGCCAACTCGTCGGCGCCGATCTTCCCCAAACCGAATTCGTTGACGCCGGGACTGTCGATCAGGAATCCCTCGTCCATGCGGTAGAGCCGCGCCGCCGTCGTCGTCTGCCGTCCCAGTCCGTGGCGCGAGACGTCACCGACGGCATTCTCGCCGCCCAAGGCGCGGAAAATCGAGCTTTTCCCGACGCCCGACACGCCGCACAGCAACGCGCGATGCCCCGCGATCAAGCGGCGCAGTTCATCGATGCCCTCGCCTCGTTTCGGATTGATGACCAACGTTGCATATCCTAACGACTGGTACGTCGCGGCCAGCGCAGCCGCCAGTGCGGGATCGGCCAGATCCGGCTTCGTGAACACGACGGCCGCAGCGATCTCCTCGAGCTCGGCAAAAGCCAGCAGTTGATCGAGCGTCACCAAGCGCGGCGGCGGATCGGCCAGCGCGGTGACCGTGATCAGCAAATCGACGTTGGACGCAATGGTCTTCGATTTTCCGTCGGCCGAACGCCGCGTGAGCGTGAACGCGCGCGGCTCGACACGATCGACCACGGTCCGGCCGTCTTCGAGCATCCGGGCGTGGACGACGTCCCCGGGCACGGGCATCGAGCGCTTTCCGCTGGCCCGGCGCAGTTGGGCGATGCGCGGCGCGTGCTCGCCGTCGATGGCGATCCACGCCGAGTTGCGTCCCGTCGCAACGACCAGCGCGCGGTGCGTCTGCGTCAGAACGCACTCCGCGCGCAAGAATGGAACGCCGTTGCGTGTAACGATGTCTCTACCGTGTTTTGGGTATCCATTCGCACCGGCCCAAACTTCGACGCCGCCGCTCGCAAGGCCGTCGAAGCCGGCGTCAATTCGCGCGGCGGGACGATCGAGTGGCGCGAGCAAGCGAGGCTGGGGCGAACCTACGGACTTGCCGGGCTCCCGCGGCCGGCCGACCTCGAGTGGCTTGCTGCCGCACTTCCCGGCGAAGCGCTGGTACGCGACGCCGAGATCGTCGCACTGGAAATCGCTCCGTCGGAACCCCAGGCGGTGGCCGCGCTGGCGCACGCGCTCGGCGGCGAGGGCCGGCCGGTCGGCGTCGTCGATTGCGCCATGGCGGCCGGCGCCGTCGCGATCGAGTGGAATGTCGCTACGACCGCGCCGGCCCTGCTGCTCGCGTCCGTCGACGTCGAGCTCGCACGCTGGAACTGCAGCCGCCGCACCGAACTGCTCTGCCCGCTGCCGCACCACGTCGCGACGCGCATCGCCGCGCAGGGGCTGCAGTCGCCCGAAATCGCCGAAGACCGGGTTCTCGAAACGCTCGTGGAACGGGCCGGACTGGCATGAACGCGCTCTTCGCCAACGTCGGCCCGTCCGACGTCCTCGACGTCATCGCGACCAGCGTCCTCATCTATTACCTGTTACTGCTCATTCGCGGAACCCGCGCGGTCCAGATTCTGATGGGCATCCTGGTGCTGGTCGGATTGCTCGGCATCGCCAACTTGCTGCACTTGGTTCTGCTCGGAACGATCCTCGGACTCATCGTCGTCGGCGCCGCGGTAACCATTCCGATCGTCTTTCAACCCGAGCTGCGCCGTGCGCTGGAGCAGATCGGCCGGGGCGGGCTCTTTCGGATGGACAGCGCCGACGGCGGAGCGGCCGCGTGGGCGCGCCCCGAAGATCGCTCGATCGCCACGCTCGCCCACGCAGCGTTTCTGCTGTCGCGCAACAAGCTCGGCGCGCTGATCGTCATCGAGCAGCAGAGCGGTCTCAAGGAGTTCTGCGAGAGCGGCACCGCGCTGGACGCACGCCTCTCGGCCGAACTGTTGCTGGCGATATTCATGCCTCGCTCGCCGCTGCACGACGGGGCGGCCATCGTACGCGAGAACACGATCGAAGCGGCGGGATGCTTTTTGCCGCTGGCCGAGCAGTCGCTGGCCGAAGTCCGGGTCGGAACGCGCCACCGGGCGGCGCTGGGGCTGACCGAACAGACCGACGCCGTCGTCGTCGTCGTTTCCGAAGAGACCGGCGCCATTACCATCGCGCGCCAAGGGAAGCTCTCGCGCCCGGTGGAGGAAGAGCAGCGCCTCGGCAAGATGCTGCTCGCCGTGACGCGACCGCCTCGACGTCAGCGTCAGCTCCGCAACGACGTCGTCTCGCATCTGCGCTCGCGTTTGGGTTCGGCACGCGAGCGAGGGAAACCGCGTGCAGATCATCCGCAAGAACTTCGGACTTAAGCTCCTCGCGCTGGCCCTGGCGATCGTGGGCTGGGCGTACTTTCGATTTGCGACCAATCCCATCGTGGCGGCGGCGCGATTCAACCAGCAACTAGCGGTACCGATCGTGCCGGCGAATCTTCCCGTCGGCGACGTCGCGCACTTCACCGAACGCGAGGCGATCGTAACGATTCAACCCAAACCGGGCGAATCGCCGGTCAAGCCGGACGAGGTCAAAGCCGTGCTCGATTTATCGAACAAAGGCGTCGGCGTTTATAACGTTCCGGTAACGCTGGTCGCGCCCGACGTCGCCGTCCAGAGCCTGAGCCCGGCATCGGTGACGCTGTCGATCGAGCGCATCGAGCAGCGCGCTTTCCCGGTCGACGTCCACTACGGCGCGCAACCCAACGGGGTCGTCGTCGGAAGTTCTTTGCTGCGACCGCCCAGCGTCATCGTGCAGGGGCCGACCTCGACGCTCGCGCAAGTCACGGCGGTGCGCGTCGCGATCACGCTTCCAACCCAACCCGGCACGTTCGATGCCATGGTGCGTCCGGTACCGGTCGATTCGCGAGGAGAAGAACTGGGCAACCTGGTGGTCTCCCCGAATCTCGTACGCGTGACGATGCAGTTCGTCGCGGGGACGCCGGTCAAGAAGTGAGCCGGCTCTTCGGTACCGACGGGGTACGCGGCGTTGCCAACACCGAACTGTCGCCCGAACTCGTCTTTCGCATCGGGCGCGCCGGCGCGAGCGTGCTGGCGAGCAGCAGCGACCGCCACCGCCCGATCGTCGTGGGACGCGACACCCGGCTTTCGGGAACGATGCTGGAAGCCGCCATCATCGCCGGAATCACCTCGGTCGGTCGCGACGCCGTCGCGCTCGGCGTCGTTCCGACCCCGGCCGTCGCCTGCGTCGCGCGCGCCGAGCGCGCGGCCGCCGGCGTCATGATCAGCGCCTCGCACAATCCGATCGCCGACAACGGCGTCAAGTTTTTCGGCAGCGACGGATTCAAGCTTTCGGACGAGATCGAAGACGCGATCGAGGCGCGGATCGGCGCCGAAAACCTTCCGCGGCCGACGGGCACCGAGATCGGCGTCGCGACCCTGTCGAAAAACTTGGCGCGGCACTACTATCGCGAACTCGGTGACGGCGCTTCCCGGTTGGACGGCCTTCACGTCGTCGTCGACTGTGCCTACGGCGCCGCCTACGCGGTTGCTCCGTACGTGCTGCGCAAGCTCGGTGCCGCCGTGACCGAGCTGCATTGCGCCGACGACGGCGCGCGTATCAACGTCGGCTGCGGCGCAACGGATCTGAGCGCACTGCAGGCGGCGGTGCGCGCGCGCGCCCAGGCCGGGGACGCGAACGTCGTCGGCGTCGCGTTCGACGGCGACGCCGATCGCGCGCTGTTCGTCGACGAGACCGGCGCGGTCGTCAGCGGCGACCACGTGATGTTCGCGATCGGCTGCGACATGCGCGAACGCGGCGAGCTGCGCGGAAATGCGATCGTCGGAACGGTCATGAGCAACATCGGCTTCGAGCGGGCGCTGCGCGCGCACGGGATCGGCCTGGTGCGGACGCGCGTCGGGGATCGGTACGTGCTCGAGGAGATGCGCTCGGGCGGATACGTTTTGGGCGGCGAGCAGTCCGGCCACGTCATCGACTTTCGCAAGAACACCACCGGCGACGGACCGATGACGGCCGTGACGTTGCTGGGCGTTATCGCCCGCTGCGGCAGACGGCTGCACGACCTGGTCGCGGAGGTCGTCGTCGCTCCGCAAATCCTGTTGAACGTGCGGGCGCCCGGCGCCGCGGCGCTCGAAAGCGCCGAGGTGCGCCGCGAGATCGCGCTCGGGGAAGCGCAACTCGGCTCCTCCGGCAGGCTCTTGATACGACCGTCCGGAACCGAGCCGCTTATTCGAGTCATGGCCGAGGGCGACGACCGCGAGTTGGTCGAGCAAGTGGCAGCTCGGATTGCTGCCCGAATCGAGGAGGAGATTGGGCGCTTAACCCAAACCTAACGTGCGCTGAACCCGGAATCCACGGGGGATTCCGATACATTACTACGCCTGCACAAGATCGCTGAATCGAGGTCTTCGGAGACCTCGAGCGGGGGATTTCCCGGTAGGGGTGAGTGAGCCGGTCCGGCTCTAGGGCGAATCTTTCACGTCCGAACCCGTCAACTAACCTCGCAAGTGTTGTGGAAGAGGAGTTTCTCTTGCGTCAAGCGTTAGCTGTCGGGGCGTTTGCCCTGTTGATTGCCGGTTCGCCGGCGATCGGGCAAGCCGCTCAGTCTGGAATCGACGGCGCCTCGTATTCGCAAACCGCGTCGAGTTCGACCGCCCCTGCGGCGGTCAGCCCGGACGTCGCCGCCTGGACGTCACATTTGGTCATTACCGAGCCGACCCGCCATCGCGGCGGCATCGGGCGCTTTGCCGGGGGTATCCTGGCGCGCACGTCGCGGATCGCCCAGGAACTCACCCGCAGCGCGCTGCGCTTTCTGGGTACGCCGTACGTCTTCGGCGGAGACTCGCCGGCCGGCTTCGACTGTTCCGCTTACGTGCAGCACGTCTTCGGCATGTTCGGCATCAGTCTGCCGCGCACGGCCGACGCTCAGTACGACGTCGGACGGCCGGCGGTCGGCGGCCCGCGTCCCGGCGACCTGGTCTTCTTCGAGACCTACACCGAAGGGGTGTCGCACGTCGGCATCTACATCGGCAACGGCGAGTTCGTGCACGCCAGTTCGAGCCACGGCGTGATGGTCAGCAAACTCTCGGAAGCGTATTGGGCTTCCCGTTACGTGGGTGCGAAGCGCCTGCTGGCGACACGGTAACGCTCAGCGGCGAGCGCCCGGCCGAGGAGGCGCGCCTAGCGTCCATCGCCTATTTGGCTTGGCCGCTGGCGGCCTACGACCGCATCGCTCCTCGTGACACGGCGTCTTCCTGGTACCGCTTTCACATGCGCCAAGCCCTCTGGTTCGGAATCCTTTCGAGCGCGATCGGGTTCGCCGCCCTGGCCTGGCCGCTCCTCATCAGTTTGCTCGTCGGCGACGTCGGCGCCACGATTTGGCTCTACGCCATCGCGCTGACGATCGATGCCTTCCTGTTCTGCATCTGGCTCGTCCTCGCGCTCCGCTACAGCCGCCGCGCCGCGGCGGGCGACCTGTTCGACGTGCCGTGGGTTGTCGGCTTGACAGGGGCGTCGTCCTCCAGGCGATAATCACCGTTGCCGCCGATGGGGTGTAGCCAAGCGGTAAGGCAGCGGACTTTGACTCCGCCATGCGTTGGTTCGAATCCAGCCACCCCAGCATCGGTCCGTGACTGCTGCGGGGCGTCGAGCGCGTGAGCGCGCGCAGCGCGGCGGCGCTCCACGTGACCAACGGCGACTCCGTCTTGTATCTGTTTCGCAAGGCCGGGATCGCCGGAACGCATCTCGCGTGGCGCGATTCGCTCAACGAAGGGCCCGTTGCCGACTTGCCGCTGGAAGCGCTGAGCGCGTTGCGCGCCGGCTATCTCGCCGAACGCGGGTTCGGCCCTCCGATCAAGATCTTCCACGACTTCGAGGTGCGCGACGCGCTGCTGCGCCGGGCGTCGACCTTCGCAGAGGTCGTGCTGTGGTTCGAGCACGACCTGTACGATCAGCTGCAAATCCTGCAAGTGCTGACCACGCTCGAAGCTCTCGACCTCGAACCCGGCGCAGTCTCCCTTGTGCAAAGCGACCATTATCTCGGATTGATGACGGTCGAAGAGCTTTCGGCGCTTTTGCCGCGCCGCCGTGCGGTCACCGCGGCGACCTACAAGTCCGCGGCGCGCGCCTGGGCGCGCGTCACCTCACAGGATCCGCAGGCCTTGCACGAGGCCGCGCGCGAGGATGCCATCGGCCTCCCGTTCTTGCGCGCGGCGATGCTGCGGTTCTGCGAAGAATACCCGTGGAGAAGCGACGGCCTGTCACGCTCGCAACGCCAGGCATTGCAAGCCGTCGCGGCGGGATTGGGCACCGACGGCGAGCTGTTCCGGCGCGCTCAAGCGCGTGAGGAAGCCTCGTTTCTCGGCGATGCCGCCTTCGTGCGCGTGCTCGACGATCTCGCCGCGAGCCAGGCTCCGCTGATCGAGGGAGAGCCCGGAAATCGAACGCCCACCGCGCTCGGGCGGCGCGTGCTCGCCGGCGGCGGCGATTGGCTCGAGGCCGCTCCGATCGATCGGTGGATCGGAGGCGTTCACCTGCACCCGGACTTCGTGGTGCGCTGGGACGACGCGGCATCGCGATTCGTGCGATGACAGCGCAGGTCCCCCACACCGGCGTTGCTAATTACCGCCGCATGTCCCACGACGAACTGAGCATCGATCTCAAGACCGAGGACGCGGGCGAGACGCTGGTCTTCGTCCTGCGCGGCAGCTTGGATATTGCGACGTCGCCGACGGTTCGAGCCGCGCTCGTCGACGCGGCCGACAAAGGCAACAAAGACATCATCGTCGATCTCACCGGTCTCGAGTTTCTGGATTCGACCGGCCTCGGGGCGCTCATCGGAGCCCACCGCCGGGCCAACGAGCACGGCGGATCCCTTCGCGTCGTCGTTCGCGAGGGCCCGATTCTCCGGCTGCTCAACATCACCGGGCTCATCCGCATCTTCTCGGTCTATTACTCGCGCGAGGACGCGCGCGCGGATCACGACCGCGTCGCGGCGACCTTGTAAGCAGCGTAGGCTTCGTCCAATACCTCGACCACGTGCTTCACCGAAACGTCGCGTCCGGCGGCGCGCAAGCCGGCCGCGAGCTGCATCGCGCAACCCGGATTGGCCGTTACGATCGTCGAGGCGCCGGTTCGTAACGCGTTGTCGATTTTGCGCCGCGCCAAACGAGCGGCCATCTCCGGCTGCGTGAGATTGTAGATCCCGGCACTCCCGCAACACACCGCGCTCTCGTCCATTTCGATCACCTGCAGCCCCGGTACGCGCCCCAGCAGCCGGCGCGGCGCGGCGGTAACGCGTTGCGCGTGCGCCAGATGGCAAGGCTCTTGATAGGTCACGATCGCGTCCAACTGCCCGATGCGCGAATCGAACGGCATGGCGTCCAGCACTTCGGTCACGTCGCGCACGCGCTGCGAAAACGCGGCCGCGCGCGCCGCCCACTGCGGATCCCCGGCCAGCAGCTCGCCGTACTCCTTGAGCGCGCTGCCGCAGCCGGCGGCATTGACGACGTAGACGTCGGCGCCGCTGCGTTCGAAGGCGGCGACGTTTCGCTTGGCCAGCTCGCGTCCGAAATCCATTTCCCCGGCGTGCACGGCGATCGCGCCGCAGCAGCCCTGGTCGCTCGGAACGACGACCGAAAGACCGGACCGGTTGAGCATCCGGACCGTCGCCTCGTGAACGTTGGGGAACGCGACCTGCATGACGCACCCAGCGTGCAGAAATGCCGTTCCTTTCGACGGCGCCGCGTCGCAGCGCCGGTCGTGCGGCTCGAAGAAGCGATCGCCGATGCGCGGTGCGAGTTTGGCTTGGTCCCCCAGTCCGAACCAGCCGGCCAGCGCGGTCAAGCCGGTGCGTTGCGCGATTCGCAACGCGATCGCCGCGGCGCGCATCAGCCGCATGTCCGAGAAGAGCGCGCGCAACAGCAAGCCGCGGGCCATGCGAGCTCGTGCGGACAGCTGCGGCCGTTGCGCGCGAACGATCTGCGCGCGCGCCGTCTCGATCAGCTGGCCGTAGTGCACGCCCGACGGGCACGCGGCCTCGCACGCACGACAATCCAGGCATTGCGACATTTGTTCGACGAAGCCGGAACTCAGCAGCGGAAGCCGCCCCTCGCCTACTGCCTTGATCAAGCTGATACGGCCTCGCGGCCCGGAGGTTTCCGTCAAGGTTTCGAGATACGTCGGGCAGCTGGGCAGACAAAGGCCGCAGCGAATGCAGGTATCGTAGATCGAGGCCGATGGACGATCGCTTCCCTCGTAACCGCTAGGAGCCGGCTGCATCGCCATCCAATTCGCGGCGCGCCGCGTTCCACCCTGAGGATGCCCGGGGCCGGCGCGCGAATGACGCTGCCAGCACGTTTCGTTACCCAGACGGGGAGAGAGTTTTGGCCGACGCCGCTGCCGCCACCGAGTACCATCTCGCGACGCGAGACAAGCTCGAGCGTTTCGTCATCGAGGTCCTAGAGCGTTCGGGAGTCGCCCGCGAGCACGCCGCCGTCGTCGCCGACGTGCTGGTCGCTGCCGACTTGCGCGGGATCGAATCGCACGGCGTGGCTCGTCTGGAATCGTATTACGTCGGCCGCATCCGCAGCGGTCACCTCAATCCCAAGCCGAACTACGCGATCGTTCGCGAAACCGAATCGACGGTCGTCTACGATGCCGGCAACGGACTCGGCCATCCCGTCGGAAAGATGGCGATGGAGCGGGTGCTGCAGAAGGCCGCCGCGCACGGCGCCGCCTTCGGCGGAGTGCGAAACTCCAACCACTTCGGCATCGCGGGGTATTACGCGATGCTGGCGCTCGATCGCGACATGATCGGCGTGGCCTCGACCAACTCGGTCAAATACGGTGCGCCCACGTTCGGACGCGACGTGCTGCTGGGTACCAATCCGTTGGCCTTTGCCATCCCGGCCGGAAAGGAGCCCGCGTTCGTTCTCGACTTCGCCACCACCACGGTTCCGAAGGGCAAGCTCGAGGTCTACAAGCGCAAGGACAAGCCGCTGTTGGAGGGATGGGCGATCGACGCCAACGGCTACATGACGCTCGACCCGGACGAAGCGCTGCGCGGGGCGCTGCTTCCGTTGGGCGGCTTCGGCACGAACGGCGGCGGACACAAGGGCTACGGTCTCGGGCTGCTGGTCGATATTCTGTGCGGGGTGCTCTCCGGCGGAGCCTTCGGTCCGGCGCTGCCGGCAGTCACCGACACCAAGGAGGGCGCAATTTCCCACTGGTTCGCTGCGTTTCGCATCGATGGGTTTCGCGACGTCGCCGCGTTCAAACGCGATATGGACGCCGAGCTGCGGTATTTCAAAGACAGCGCCAAGGCGCCGGGGCAGGAACGGATCTACGTCGCCGGCGAGCCCGAGTTCGAAAAAACCGCCTACCACCTCGAGCACGGCATACCCATACACGCCAAGGTCTGGAACGGCCTCGAAAAACTCGCGGACGACCTAGGGATTCGCTTCGACATTGCCCGATAACGATTCCATGACTCCCCAGTTCGGCGATCCCGGCCTGGAGCTGATCCACGTCAGCGTCGCGTCGACCGCCGGCGGCTACACCGTGGGCAATTCGTCATTCTTCCGCTACATCGTTCGCTTGGGCGAGCTCGGGCTCACGCTGTCGCGCGCCGATCAGGAAGCGGTCGACGTGCTCGGCGCGATTCCGCACGCGTTCGATTCGGAGGAAGAAGTGCCGCTCATTTCCGGACGAGGCTGGCGAGTCGTGCCGGCTCAAGGCGCCTTGGACTGGCCGGTTTTGGAAGCGACGCCGGGCCGGCTCCACTCCGCATTCGAGCGCGCGCGGCGCCTGTTGTGGGCGCACGCCGCGCATTTCCGCGTGAGCGCCCGCGAAATCGACGCGATCGAGATCGAGCTCGACGCCGTCTACGCAGTATTGATGCGTGCCGAAGCCGCGGGCGTTGCGGTCAACGTTTCGTACGTCGCCTAGCCTCACCATCTGCCGGGAGCCGCTCCGGGGTCGCGGCGGCGAGCCGATCGCGTTCGAGCGCACGGTGCTCTCGCACGGATGCGCGCAGCTCGCTCCGGCGCGGCTGGATCGAAACCCGCTGGTCTACCGTCGGCGATTTCGGACGGTAAAAGCCACCGTCGAGGTGTCGATGCGCGCCGAGGACGGCTTTTTGATCGCGTCGTGCGAAGAACCCGTCGACGCACGCTCGCGGGCGCGCATCGCGACGGCGATTGGCCGCATGTTCCGCCTCGACGACGATCTTTCGCCGTTCTACGCAAGCATTGCCGAACGCGATCCGCTGCGGTGGGCGGTCCAGGGAGCCGGACGGATGCTGGCCAGCCCGACGGTCTTCGAGGACGTCGTCAAGACGATCTGCACGACCAACTGCACGTGGTCTGCGACGCAGCGCATGACGGCGGCGCTGGCCGAACGCGGCGACGGAGCCTTTCCCGATGCGGAGCGCCTTGCAGCGACGCCCGACAGCTGGTACCGCGACGTCGCGCGCATGGGTTATCGCGGCCCCCACGTGAGGGCCGTCGCGGGCGACGTCGCAGCCGGGAACCTGGATCTGGAGTCGCTGCTGCCCGGCCGCGGCCGCAACGACGACGAGGTCCGCGAGGCGCTCTTGGCGTTGCCGGGCATCGGGCCGTACGCTGCCGCCCACGTCATGCAGCTCTTGGGCCG
>DATJUC010000346.1:0-4458 GCA_035502675.1 Candidatus Acidiferrales bacterium
TGGCGTCGCTGGGTCTTGCGTCCGCGCTATTTCCTCGACGACCCCACCATGCTTTCGCTGCGAAACGGCGCAAACTATCGCGGCGTCCTCGTCATGCTCGCGTTGACCGACGACCGCTGGGCCACGCACGCGGCCATCGAGGGCCTTGCGTCGGCATTTACCGGCACGGCGCCGTGCATCCGTACCGTCGATCCGGCGGCGTACGGATCGCGCGGCGCCGGACACATGGGATTCTTCCGATCGGCTAACGGCCCGGCGTTGTGGCCGATCGTTCGCGACGCGCTCGCGCTGCATGCGCCGGAAACCGCCCCAAGCATTTCATAAGGAGATTGACCATGGACACGCTGCGCCGATACGAATTCACGTGGACCGATCCGCGCGAACTGCAGCGCAATATGGCAGGAAAGCCGCACCTGCAATGGATGCGCGAAATCGAGGAGGGCGTTTTTGCGGGGCCGCCGCTGGGCGCGGCATTCGGCTACCGCTTTGAGACGCTCGAACCCGGACGCACCGTGGTGACCGTCGCAGCCCACGAGTGGGCGGCTAATCCGGCCGGGGTGGTGCACGGCGGCTTTACCTCCACGCTACTCGACACTGCGCTAACCCTGGCGGTTCAAACCATGCTGCCGCAAGATCGGATGGCCACGACTGTCGACCTCCACGTCCACATGGTCCGCCCGGCACTGCCCAACGGTGAACGCATCCGAGCCGAAGCCGGCGCCATCCACGTCGGTGCCAACCTGGCGACCGCCGAAGGTCGCGTGCTCAGCGGCGAGGGCAAGCTCGTTGCCCACGGCACCGGCACCTTCGCAATCATTGCGCTAGCGTAGTGGGGAAAAAGCGCGAGCGACGTCGCGCAGTCTACCAAATCCCGAGGGCGGCCTTGACGTCATCGGAGGCCATCGTCACCGGGTCCCACGGCGGCGAGAAGGTGATATCTACCGTTGCCGACTTGACCCCCTCGACCCCGAGCACGTGGTCTTCGACCGACTTCTTGAACATGGGACCGACCGGGCACATCGGCGAGGTCAGGGTCATGACCACGGTGACGTGCTCGCCGGCATCCCCTTCCACGCTTACGTCGTAGACGAGCCCGAGCTCCAAAATACCGAGGTTGAGCTCCGGGTCCTTGACGTCGGCGAGAGCCGTACGGATCTGATCGCTGGTTGGCATGACTACCATCTTAATACAGACGGTCCGCTCGGCCTACGGCCGACCGCGCATCCTGCGGCAGTGCCGAGGCCCGAGGCGATGCGGCGGCGTACCGCCGATACAAAGGACAGGCGTCACGAAACCCACCGGACGTGGGTAGCGTTAAGGTACAATACTCGCGCGGGGCGCGAGTGGGTCGTTGTCTCCGGAGGGAAGAGCCAAGCAATGTCAATGTGGGAACCGTTCACCGAGCGCGCGAGACGCAGCATCGTGCTGGCTCAAGAAGAAGCGCAGCGCTTGGGGAACAACTACATCGGTACCGAGCACATTTTGCTCGGTATCATCTCGGAAGGCGAGAGCCTTGCCGCGAAAGTTCTCGAGTCGCTTGGCGTCAATCTCGCCAAAGTACGGCAAGAGGTCGAGGCGATCGTCGGTCGCGGCGGTCAGACCGTGCAGCAAGAGATGGTCTTCACCCCGCGCGCCAAGCGCGTGATCGAGCTCGCCTTCGAAGAAGCCCGCCAACTCAATCACAACTACATCGGTACGGAGCATCTGCTACTCGGTCTCATCCGCGAGGGCGAAGGCGTGGCGGCGCGCGTGCTGACCAACCTTGGTGTCGACCCGGCGAAGGTGCGCGTGCAGACCACCTCGTTGCTTGGTGCCGAAGGCCAACCACCGGCGCCCAAGGGCAAGAGCAAGACGCCGACGCTCGATGCGTACGGCCGTGACCTTACGCAGCTTGCGCGCGAGTCGAAACTAGATCCGGTGATCGGACGCAACAACGAAATCGAGCGCGTGATCCAAATTCTCTCGCGCCGCACCAAGAACAATCCGGCGCTGATCGGTGAGCCGGGTGTCGGCAAGACGGCGATTGCCGAGGGGCTGGCGCAGCGCGTGATCAAAGGCGACATTCCCGAGCCTCTGCGCGACAGACGGGTCATCACGCTGGATCTGGCCGGGCTGGTGGCCGGCACGAAGTACCGCGGTGAATTCGAGGAGCGCATGAAGCGCGTGATGGACGAGATCCGCGGCGCCGCCGGCGAGATCATCCTCTTCATCGACGAATTGCACACGCTGGTCGGTGCGGGTGCGGCCGAAGGGGCCATTGACGCCAGCAATATCATCAAGCCCGCGCTTGCGCGCGGCGAACTGCAGTGCATCGGCGCGACGACGCTCAACGAGTTTCGCAAGCACATCGAGAAAGACTCGGCGCTCGAGCGGCGCTTCCAGCCGGTCATGGTCGGCGAACCGTCGGTCGAAGAGACCGTCGAGATTCTCATGGGTCTGCGCGATCGCTACGAAGCGCATCATAAGGTGCAAATCACCGACGACGCGTTGGCAGCCGCCGCCAAACTTTCCGACCGCTACATTACCGATCGCTTCCTGCCCGACAAAGCGGTGGACTTGATCGACGAGGCGAGCTCGCGTGTGCGCTTGCAAGCGACGCTGCCGCCACCCGAGATACGCGAGGTCGACGCACAACTCCGTCGCGTGATCGCCGAGAAAGAATCGGTCGTCAAGAACCAAGAGTTCGAGAAGGCTGCTTCGATTCGCGACCGCGAGGAAAAGCTGCGCTTGGAGAAGGCGCGCCTCGAAACGGAGTGGCAAGAGAAGAAGGCACGCAACGCCGACAAGCCGCTCAAAGTCACCTCCGAGAATGTGGCCGAAATCGTTTCGTCGTGGACGAAGATTCCGGTAAGCCGTCTTGCGCAAGCGGAAACCGAGAAGCTGCTCAACATGGGCGCGAAGCTGCACGAGCGCATCGTCGGTCAGGACGAAGGGATCAACGTCATCACGCGGGCGATCCGCCGCTCGCGCGCCGGCCTGAAGAATCCGAGCCGCCCGATCGGCTCGTTCCTCTTCCTTGGTCCGACCGGCGTCGGCAAAACCGAAGTCGCGCGCTCGCTCGCGGAGTTCATGTTCGACGACGAAGAGTCGATGATTCGCATCGACATGTCGGAGTACATGGAGAAGTACTCGGTCTCGCGTTTGGTCGGCGCGCCGCCGGGATACGTCGGCTACGAGGAGGGTGGTCAACTCACCGAAGCGGTGCGACGCCGTCCCTACTCGGTCGTGCTGCTCGACGAAATCGAAAAGGCGCATCCCGACGTGTTCAACTTGCTGCTGCAAGTGCTCGACGACGGACGCCTCACCGACTCGCAAGGGCGGCAGGTCGACTTTAAGAACACCGTTATCATCATGACCTCGAACGTTGGCGCCGCCGGCATGCAGACGACGACCGACATCGGCTTCCGTCCGCAAAAAGGCGCCGAAGACGACGCAGCTAAGAACTATGAACGGATGAAGAACAAGGTGCTCGAGGAGGTCAAGCACACGTTCCGTCCGGAGTTCCTCAACCGCGTCGACGAAGTAGTGGTCTTCCATCAACTCAGTCGCGAGGAGATTGAGGAGATCGTGGGTCTCGAACTCGAGAAAGTTTTGCGCGAGGTCAAAGCGCAAGAGATGTACCTCAAGGTAACCGATGCGGCGAAGGCGCTTCTCGCGAAGAAAGGGTGGGATCCGCAGTTCGGCGCGCGCCCGCTTCGTCGCGCGATTCAGCGCAACGTCGAAGACGAGTTGGCCGAAGAGATGCTCAAGGGTACTTTCGTCGCCGGCGACCATGTGCTCGCGGACGTTGATGCGAACGATCCCGAGAAGCTCGCGTTCTCGAAGATCCCGTCGATCGAACTTCCGGCGGAGCCGAGCGAACCCGCTCACGCATGACGACCGGCCTCGTGGCCGGTAAATTCGACCCGCCGCACCGCGGGCACGCCCTGTTGATCGACACGGCGCGCGCGCGGTGCGATCGTTTGATCGTGCTGCTTTTTGACTACGAAGGGCAAACGGTGCCGCCCGCCGTCCGCGCCGGATGGCTGCGCGAGGTTCACGACGGCATTGACGTTCGCGTGTTCTCGACGTCGAATTATCGGCGGCTCACGCCGGAAGATGCGGCGCACGAGGCCGCGCGCGTGCGCGAGTTCCTCGGCGAGCGGGTCGATATCTTCTTCAGTTCGGAAGACTACGGCGAGATGATCGCGGCGGCACTGGGCGCTCACCATTTCGACGTCGACCGTGAGCGCGCGCTCGTGCCCATAACCGGCACGATGATTCGCCGCGCGCCGGCAGCGAAGCTGGAGTGGCTCGAAGCGCCGGTGCGCGCATATTACGTACCCCGTGTCTGCATCATTGGGTCCGAATCGACCGGCAAGAGCACCTTGTGCGCGCAGTTGGCTGACTATTATCGTAGCGCGTGGGTCGGAGAATACGGCCGTGAGTATGCGCTCGAGAAGCTGCGCAACGGCTTAC